>NZ_JBIVOQ010000003.1:297818-339269 GCF_044754225.1 Arthrobacter sp. NPDC093125
TTGAGGCGGGCACCTACCCGGGTGCCGGTTCGGTGACGGTGACCGCGCGGGCGACGACGGACTACGCCTTCAAGGCCGGAGCTGTCACGGAGTGGAAGTTTTCGTTCAAGGCAACGCCGTATGAAGTAACCCCGGCTGGCGTGGTGTTCACGGATAAGGACGGCACCGCCGAGGACAGCTACACGATCCCTACGACTGGGGGTGTGGAGTACCTGGTCGGTGACCATGTTGTTGAGGCGGGCACCTACCCGGGTGCCGGTTCGGTGACGGTGACCGCGCGGGCGACGACGGACTACGCCTTCAAGGCCGGAGCTGTCACGGAGTGGAATTTTTCGTTCAAGGCGACCCCGTATGAGGTGGTTCCGGCTGCTGTGGTGTTCACGGAAATGGACGGCACCGCCGAGGATACCTACTCGGTCCCGACGGCTGACGGCGTTGAGTATCTGGTGGGTGAGAAGGTCGTCGAGGCCGGAACCTACCCCGGTACCGGGACGGTGACGGTCACCGCGCAAGCGAAGACCGATTACGTCTTCAAGGCCGGTGCGGTCACTGATTGGACGGCGACGTTCAAGGCAACCCCGTATGAGGTGGTCCCGGCGGTTGTGGTGTTCACGGATAAGGATGGCACCGCGGAAGATACGTACACGGTCCCGGCCGTTGAGGGCGTTGAGTACCTGGTCGGTGAGAAGGTCGTTGAGGCGGGCACTTACCCTGGCACGGGTTCGGTAATTGTGACCGCCAAGGCGAAGACGGATTACGTGTTCAAGGCCGGTGCTGTGACGGAGTGGACGTTCTCGTTCAAGGCGACGCCGTATGAGGTGGTTCCGGGCACTGTGGTGTTCACGGATAAGGACGGCACGGCGGAGGATACGTACACGGTCCCGACGTCTGACGGCGTCGAGTATGTGGTTAGTGGGAAGGTCGTGGAGGCGGGCACTTACCCTGGCACGGGTTCGGTAACTGTGACCGCGAGGGCGAAGACGGATTACCTCTTCAAGGCCGGTGCTGCCGCGGAGTGGACGGCGACGTTCAAGGCGACCCCATATGAGGTGGTTCCGGGCGCTGTGGGGTTCACGGATAAGGACGGCACCGCCGAGGACACTTACACTGTTCCCGCCACCGAGGGTGTGGAGTACCTTCTCGGGGAGAAGGTCGTCCAAGCAGGCTCGTTCCCGGGTGCCGGTACCGTCAAGGTCTCTGCCAGGGCGAAGACTGATTACGTGCTGAAGGCCGGCGCCGCCGCGGAGTGGACGGCGACGTTCAAGGCGACCCCGTATGAGGTGGTTCCGGCTGCTGTGGTGTTCGTGGATAAGGATGGCACCGCCCAGGACACCTACACGGTCCCGTTCATCGACGGCGTTGACTACTTGATCGCAGGCAAGACAATTGCAGCCGGCACCTATTCGGGCACAGGCACGGTCAGTGTTGTTGCCAAGGCCAAGCCGGACTACGTGCTCAAAGCTGGTTCCGTAACCTCCTGGGCAACGACCTTCAAGGCTGTGTTCCGCATGACCATGGTCGTTGCCGCGGGAGATTTGAACAGTGACGGCAGAGCGGACGTGCTCGCCCGTGACGGTGGCGGAACCTTGTGGCTGTACCCCAGCAATGGGCGTGGCGGCTGGCTGGCACGAATCAAGGCCGGCGGCGGATGGAACATCATGAATTCGCTTGTTGGGGCGGGGGACCTTAACGGTGACCGGAAGGCCGATGTGCTGGCCCGCGATACTGCCGGGACCCTGTGGCTGTACCCGGGCAATGGGCATGGCGGCTGGCAGTCTCGGGTCCGGGCAGGTAATGGCTGGCACGGGATGACCTCGATTGTTGGCCCGGGGGATCTGAACGGAGACGGGAAGTCTGACCTGCTCGCCCGCGACAGCAGCGGAACGCTGTGGCTTTATCCTGGCAATGGGCGTGGCGGTTGGCTTACTCGCGTTCGGGCGGGCGGCGGCTGGAACGTGATGACCGCCGTCGTCGGGCCTGGTGACATGAACGGTGACCGCAAGGCTGATGTGCTGGCGCGCGACAGCAGTGGAACGTTGTGGCTTTATCCCGGCAACGGGCGAGGCGGTTGGCTGAACCGGCTGCGGGCGGGTAGCGGCTGGAACGCCATGAGCACCATCACGGGCCGTGGCGACTTCAACGGCGATGGTAGGAACGATGTTCTCGCCGTGGATGCTGCTGGCGTTCTCTGGCTGTATAAGGGCAGCGGAACAGGGTCCTGGCTAGGCCGGACCTCCGCGGGTACCGGCTGGAACTGATACGCCACGTCTTCCGTTGTCGGACGGCCGCTGCGCAGAATTTGCGTAGCGGCCGTCGGCGATTTTGGCATGAACGTTTGCTAGGCGATGCCAATTGCGCTGGGGCGCCGGTGTCACCGGAGCCGTCGACCGGAGCTGTACTCTGGGCTGGGGCAAGAACTTACTGTCCAGCAGGATTACTGCGGCGGGTACCGGGAGTCTTCTTGTTAGCGCGCTAGAACGGACAACCCGTCGGCGACGACCTTGCCGTCGTGGATGACGGTGCGGTCCCTGCCGCGGTCCATGACGGTGCTCGTGATGGTTTCGCCGTCGACCAAGACGATGTCTGCCGGGTCTCCAACGGCCAGGCCGGGCCGGTCGTCCGGGCTGGTGAGGCGCGGAACGGTGCGGTCCAGGATGGAGGCGCCCCCGATCGTGGCGATCGCCATGCAGTGCTCGATCAGCCGGTCCTTGCGCAGCCGGTGGGTGAAGGCCAGCTGCCAGGTACGGTCCAGCATGTCGCAATTGCCGTACGGGCTCCAATAGTCCCGCTGGCCGTCCTCGCCCAGCCCCACGCGGATCCCGGCCCCGGTCATCTGGGCAAGGTCGAACTGGGTACCGCCGCTTGCCGGGGCAACCGTCGCCCAGGCGACGTCAAGCTCGGCCATCTGCTCCACGAGCCGGGCGGTCACATCGGGATGGACGTTGGCCAGATCATAGGCGTGGGAGAGCGAAACGCGCCCCTCCATCCCGAGTGCGCGGGTGCGTTCGAAGATGAGTTCCGCGCTGAAGACCCCAAGGTGGCCGGGCTCGTGCAGGTGGATGTCGACGTCGACCCCGTACTTCTCTGCCAGACCGAAAACGATGTCCAAATGGCGGGCCGGGTCCCGGTCCAGCTGACAGGGATCAATGCCGCCGATGGTCGTGGCGCCGGCACGGAGCGCCTCCTCAAGGAGGGGGACCGTGCCGTCCTCAAGCAGGAGACCCGCCTGGGGGAAGGCCATGACCTCTACTGTGGCGGCGCGGGCGAAGCGCTCCTTGGCGGCCATGACCGCCTCGAAGCGCTCCAGCTTGCAGTCGGCGTCGATCTGGGCGTAGGAACGGACGCGGGTGGTGCCCCGTGCAATCATCCGTTCCAGCGTTCCCGCCACCACATCCCTGTAGGGGATGGGGGTGTCGCGCCAGTTTTCCCGGTCGTTGCACATCATGTTCCATACTCCGGGCTGCGCCGTGTGCTCCCGGAACGGCAGCCCGATCCGGGTCGAGTCGAGGTGGACGTGCACGTCAGTGAACGCTGGAATGGCGATCCTGTTGCGCCCGTCCACCGCGTCACCTCCAGCGCCTGCACCGACGACGGCGGTCCCCGCGGGATGAAGGGCGGCAATCCGCCCCTCCCGGACCTCAAGGTCCACTGCGTCCCCGCCCCATGGGCGGACATTGGTCATAAGCATCGGTCATTCCTTTCGGCGGCGGTGGCGGTGGCGGTGTCTGAGACGCGGCTGACAGCGGGGAGGGTACCGGCGTGCGGCCGGTACCCTCCCACAGCAGCATGGACTAGAAGTCCAAGGCAACTGGAAATTCAGGGCAACTAGAAGTTCAGGGCAACCTGGGCGATGGCTGCCGCGGCAACGAAGCTCGCCGTGAACGTCATCAGGGCGACGATGACGATCTTCCAGCTCAACGACCGCAGCGCCTTGACGTCCCGGCCGAGCGACATGCCGATCAGGGCGATCATGGGCAGGCCGGCAAAGAGGACGTTGATGTGCTGGGTGGAGGAGGCGATGAAGGGGCCGATGGGCAGGAAAGTGGCAGAGGCAATGGTGGCCAGGGCCAGGACCCAGATGCTTGACGGGACTGCCGGGACGAGCTTCGCAAGAACAAGCGCGACGGCGGTCAGGGTGAGGAGGATGAGCACGCCGAGGACATCCAGCGGCCGGGTGGATCCGGTGCCGAGGGCGTTGAGCAGCACGCCCGCCACGCCTGTTGCGGCAAACGCGGTGAGCCACGTCCATGGAGTCCGGACAACAGTGGGGTCCTCCTCGACGCCGTGAACATCCACGGTGTCTGCGCCCGGTGCTTCATCCGGCTCGGTTGCTGCCCCGGCTTGGCCTGCCGGGCTCAAGGTGCTCCCGTGGGTTCCGCGGGCAGCTCCGACCAGGACACCGCTCCGGACACGGCGGCCGAGGTCGTCGCGTCCGAACAGACGGGACCACATCGTGTAGAGCTTCTGGCACATTGGCAGCGCGATGAAGACGCCTGCGTAGAAGCCGACGATGTTGGTGACGAGGTTGGACAGGGCGGCGAGGGCCATGATCTCCCCGGCCATCTCCGGATACAGGATGGACAGGGCGCCGACGCCGCCGAGCATCATGGAGGCGGACCCGAGCCCGAGGCCCAGCGCAAGGGCCCGCGGGTCAAAGAAGTCCAGCCCGCCGAGCAGGCCGGCCAGGAGGGAGATGAAAACGGCACCGAAGACGCTGCCCAGCACCCACACCGCGAAGACGCCGCGGTACTCGGGGGAGCGGACGCCGAAACGCTGAATGGCGAAGGCAAGGTACGACTCCCGGTCGATGGACCAGGTGGCGCCGACTGCCGTGCGGCCCAACCCCAGTGCCACTGCCACCGGCAGGGCCAGGATCACCGTGCCCACCACGTGGCCGACCTCCTGAAGGAGGATGGCGGGGCCGATGTTGGTGAATTTGGTCAGCGACGGGCCGATCTGGGTGCCGAGACCTGCGAGGAAGAAAACAATGGATACGTCCATCAGGTGGGTGGACACTGCCCGTGCCCGCCCTCCGATTGGTTTCCACTTCTGGACGCCGAGGAATCCTCCGATGAGCACCGTCCAGAGTATGGGCATCAGGACGATGGCGGCCGGGCCAAGGTGGAACTTATGGGTTCCGATCATGATGGCCACGGCACATATGGCGGTGGAGGTTCCGATCATTGCGAGCCAGAGGGCGGGGCGGGCACGGAAAGAACGCGTGGGGGTCACGTCCACTAAGGCAGGCGCGGAGCCGACTGTGGTCTTCGCTTCATTGCGCATGACGCAGGCCTTTCGAGGGGGATTGGGGGAGGGGAAGCCGCAGTTCCATATGGCGGAATATGCGTTTCGGTATACCAAGTACCGTATACTCGTACCCATTGAGAGGCAAGTCACATTTTTTCGTTCGCCGGGAAAGCCCCCGGCCCCTGTGCAAGGAGGCACGTTTTGTTTACGAAAATCTCGGCCCGGTACGTTTTGGGATCAGACGGAAAACAGCACACGCTCATCGAGGACGGGGAAGTCGTCTTCCAGGGAGACTCGATCGTCTTCGTGGGGCGCGGCTACGACGGGCCGGTGGATGAGGAGCGCGACTACGGGCAGAGCCTGATCATGCCGGGGTTGATTGATCTCGATGCCCTGGCGGACATCGACCACCTCATCCTGGACTCGTGGGCCGCGCCCGACGTCGCGGCCGGCCACCTGTGGTCCGAGGACTACTTTGCCAACCGCCGAAGGGACGTGTTCACCCGGGCCGAGCGGGCCAAGGTTCGCGAATTCGCCCTTGCGCAGCTCGCATTGCATGGCGTCACGACGTACATGCCGATCGCCTCAGAGATCCATAGTTCCTGGGCCGAGAGCCTCGATGAGCTGGTGGATATGACAGAGACAAGCCTCCGCATCGGGCTTCGTGGCTACCTGGGGCCAGCCTACCGCTCCGGGGTCCATGTCACCACTGCCGCAGGTGCCCGCGAGGTCCACTTTGACGAAGCCGAAGGGCTCGCGGCCCTGCGGGATGCCGAACGCTTCCTGGACTACGCCGCAAGTCTCGCAGACCCCCTCGTCACGGGGGTCTTGCTGCCGTGCCGCATCGAGACGCTGTCTGAAGGCCTTATGCGGGAGACGGCCCGCATCGCCCGGGAGCGGGACGCACTGGTGCGTCTTCACTGCCTCCAGTCCCCGCTCGAGGACGACCTCCTGAAGCGGTCCGCCGGACGCAGAGTCCTGGAACTCCTTGAGACCACGGGGCTTTTCGGCACGCGCCTGCTCATTCCGCACGGCGTGGTGATCAACGGCAAGGACCCCGGCGCGCTGGCTCCAGGAGGCCCGCTCGACCTGCTGGCCAGGCACAACGTCAGCATTGTCCACTGCCCGCTGACGTCCTTCCGGTACCAGAAGCAGCTTGTCTCGTTCGACCGCTTCCGCTCAGCAGGCGTCAACCTGTGCCTGGGCACTGACTCCTTTCCGCCGGATCTCATCCGGGGCATGGACGTCGGGATGCACTTGGCCCGCATGCTCGAGGAAAGGCCTGATGCCGGGAAGCTGGCGGACTATTTCGACGCCGCCACGCTCGGCGGCGCGCGGGCCCTCGGGCGGGCTGACCTGGGGCGGATTGCCCCCGGCATGCAGGCCGACATCACGGTAGCCTCGCTGGGCAACTTTGGGGACGGCGTCATCGAAGATCCTCTGCGAACACTCGTTTTGAACGGTACGGCCCGCCAGGTGACGGATACCTTCGTGGCGGGACGTCCCGTCGTCGTCGGCGGTGCGCTCCCTGGCATCGATCTCGGCGCCCTGCGCGCCGAGGGGCAGCGGCTGTTCGACCAGATGCGTGCGGCCTACTCGGAGCGGGACGGGCAACTGCGGGAGCCTGACGAGCTGTTTCCGCCCACCTATCCGCCGTCCCGGGTCGCGGCGCCGGCTGCCGGCCTGTAGTTCCTTCGGCTCCTTGCAGCACGCCCTTCTCCCGCCGGGAAAGGGGCGTGCTGTTTGCTGCGGGGGAAGCGTGGTGGCAGGAACCCACAAGAAACTCGTCGACCCATACTCTTGGTTTGGTATACCAAAAGCGGTATTCTGGGGAATGTCCGAGGGCTGCAGCGCATGGTGGGAACGTTCCTCCCCCTCTGCAGCACCCCGACCCTGACCTGCTGATGCGGCCCGCTCCCCGGGCGCCGCCCACCTTCTTGGAGAGAACCATGTGCCTGCACGACCACACCCCTGCAGCCCTGCCCGCCAGTGCTGTCCCGCGCCGCGGCGTCCTTGCCGGGGCAGCCGCGCTCGCCGGAATTTCGGTTGCCAGCCTTGCCGCCCAGCTCGGAAGCGCGCCCGCCGCAAAGGCGGCAGGCAACGCCCCACATTCCGGCCGCCCCGTTCCACCTCCGCCCATGATCATCGAGGGCGGCACCATCGTGGACCCCAAGACGGGCAATGCAGTGGAAGACGGTGTCCTGGTGCTGGAAGAAGGCAGGGTCAGCGCCGTCGGCAGCCGTGACGAAACCCGGCGTGCAGTCGCCGCCCTGGCCGGCCGGGCGCGCATGGTGGATGCCTCCGGGCGTTGGGTCCTTCCCGGCCTCATCGACGTGCATGTGCATGCCAATGCGCTGTCCGATGCGGCGGCCATCCTGCAGGGCGGGGCGACCAGCGTCCGGAGCGGCTCGAGCAGCTTTTACCAGGACGTCGCCCTCGCTGCACTGCCTGAATGGGCCGCCGGCGCGTCGCCCCGGATGAGCCCGGCGGGCCTGTTCATTTCGCCCGAGCTGGGGGACTCGCTGCTGGCGGACCCGGACCTTGCGCCGCTCGCGTCCCTGCAAGGGGGAGTCACCGAACATACGGACCTCGCCTACCTCACGCGCGTCAACCTCAAACGCGGCGCCCAGGTGATCAAGACCCGGGCCAATCCGCGTGCAGGCTTGGCGGAACAGGACCCCCGGGAACTCGTCTACGGCTACGACCAACTGTCCGCGGTGGTCAAAGCCGCGGGCAAAGCGGGCGTGCTCTGCCATGCCTATAGCGCGGAGGGCATTGACGGCGCGGTCCGGGCGGGTGTGCGCAGCATCGAACACGGCGTCTTCGTCACCGAGGAGACCATCTCCCGGATGGCCAGCCGCGGGACGTACTTCACGCCCACCATGGATGCCATCACCAGCATGGCAGGCTCCTCCGATCCCGTCCTTGCCGCACGCGGCCGGGAATACACGCCCATCATCAAGGCGGCAGTGCGGGCCGCCCACGAAGCCGGTGTGACGGTCGTGGCGGGAACGGACTCCTTCGGGTCCGACGTGACGCCGATCGGCACGGAAGCGCGTCTGCTTGCTGAGGCCGGGCTGTCTCCGCTGGATGCGCTGAGGGCAGCGACAGTCAATGCCGCTGCCCTGCTCGGCTGGAGTAGGGATGCCGGACGTCTGGTCCGCGGTTCTTATGCAGATGCCGTCATTGTGAACGCTGATCCGCTGAAGAGTGCGTCAGCCCTGGAGCAGATCGGCGCCGTGGTGGCGCAGGGAGTCCTTGTGCGGAACAACCCCTGACCAACGGCTGCGCCCGGTAACCGGACGCCGCCCCTTCCCTTACCACGCGCCCTCCTAGCCAGAAAGCGACCCATGACCCTGATTCTTAAGGCCTCCGAGCTCCAGTCCCTGGCCGATATGCCGGGGACCATCGCCGCCGTCGAACGCGTCTTTGCCGGTCTCAGCCGGGGCACCGCCGTCCAGCCCGCGCCGGATTCACTTCTCCTGCCAGCCTCCGATGCAAGGTTCCTGCCTATGGCGGCGCTGTCCGGGTCCGAGGAGCTCGCTTCCGTAAAGCTGCTGGCGGACATCCCGGAGAACCGGGCAGCCAACCTCCCCACCCAGCGGTCCACCATCATGCTCGTATCCCAGCTGACGGGCGAAACCCTGGCCATCCTGGATGGCAAAGTCCCAACCAGGGTCCGCACCGCAGCCGCCAGCGCCGTCGCGTCCAAGCTCCTCGCGAGGCCAGGCAGCACCACCTTGGGACTGGTGGGGGCCGGCGCCCTGGCCGTGGCGCATGTGGAGGCCATGCTGGCCGTCCTGCCGATTGAAAACGTTCTGGTGTGGTCCCGTTCGGCGGACACCGTCGCTGCCTTCCGCCAGGAAATTTCCCGTTATGGACTCAACATCACGCCTGCTGCCACCGCACGGGAAGTCGTGGAAGGCGCCGACGTGCTCTGCACACTCACGCCGGCCGCTGAACCGCTCGTCAAGGGGGAGTGGTTCCAGCCGGGACTGCACGTCAACGCGGTCGGATCCCGTCCCCGGCCGGACCACCGGGAAATCGATTCAGCGGGCATGGTGCGGGCGCGGGTCTTCGTGGACAGCCTCGCCACGGCTAAGGCCAAGTCCGGCGGGTTGATCATCCCGGTGGCCGAAGGCGTGATGGGCTTCGACGATGTGGAAGCCGAACTTGGTGACGTGGCGGCAGGGACAAAAACAGGGCGCCTGGGGGACGAGGACGTAACCTTGTTCAACTCGGTGGGTATCGGTCTGCAGGATCTTGCCATCGGCCGGCTCCTGTATGACGCTGCCCTCAGCCAGGGGATCGGCACCCATGTGGAGCTGAATAGCTGAGACAGGGCGGACGTAAGACGCCGGCAATAACGGGAGGCACCAATGGCAGTCCAGGCGGAATCCCCCGCGTCCTCGGCGGATGCTACGCGGGCACGGATCCGTGAGCTGATCATCTCGGGTGAGTTTGCGCCGGGATCCCGGCTCAGGGAACGCGAGCTGTCCCATGCCTTGGATGTTTCCCGGGTACCTGTCCGGGAGGCCCTCCAGCAGCTGGAAGCCGAAGGTTTCATCGACACCTCCCCGCGGCGCGGGGCCACCGTCAAGCAGATCACGCTGCGCGACGTCAACGAACTCTTTGACGTACGGCTGAGCCTCGAAGTCCTCGCCGCACGCCTGGCGGCCCAGGCCTCGGCACGCGGCGAGTCGTCGGCGCGGCTGCAGCAGATGATGGATCAGGCAGAAGACGCAACCTTGCGCCATGACCATCAGCAGATACCACTCATAAACACAGCACTGCATGCGGAGATCGTTTCGATGGGCGGCAACTCTCTGCTGGAGTACTCCATGAAGCCCCTGTTGGGCAGGATGCAGTGGCTCTTCACGTTGACCGGGCACCGTGATCCGCAGGTACAGTGCGCGGAACACCTCAGCCTGTGCCAAGCCATCTACGACGGCAAGGCGGAACTGGCGGCGGCGCTGGCCTTTGCCCATGTCGAGCTGGGCCGTGCACCCTCGCTCCAGGGGCTGGCCGGGCGCCTGCCTGAGGCCTGAGCGAGGAACTCCGATATCGCCTCAATCAGTTGAGCCGCCGTCCCACGTGGCCCAAGGTTAGCCCAAGGTCTTCCTCCTAGCGTCGGACGCATGGGGAAACCACGCCGTGACCGCTTCCAGCAGCACAATGCACGGCAGCGCCGGCTGCGGGCCTTCTCTTATATAGGGCTGGTTCTGTTGGCCGTGGTGACGGTGGCCGTCGTATGGATGGCTCTCAATCGCTGACGCTTTCCTCGAAGGTGGCGTTGAAGACGGAAAATCGCTGGATGCAGGTCCCGCGATTGGTCTTGTGCTCAGTGACGGTTGGGCGCCTACTAATGGAAGAAGCCACTCTGCTGACTTCAGCCGACACAAAACTCGTCTTCCGATCAAAGGAGCTCGTCATGGCGATCTGCGACACCTGCGGCAACGATTACGACAAGGCCTTCACCATCACAAGAGGTGACCAGTCCGCCACCTTCGACAGCTTCGAGTGCGCCATCCATGCCATGGCTCCGACCTGTGCCCACTGCGGCTGCCGGGTCATCGGACACGGCACCGAGAGCGGGGGAGTCATGTACTGCTGCGCCAACTGTGCTCGCGGCGCCGGTGACACCGGAGCCGTTGACCGAAGCTAGAACGCGGCTCCCGGTTTATGCAGCCGAATCGTAGCGGTGGCTAATCGAGACGCCGCCATCCCCGTCGACGTCGTCAACGGAAATGTACGCGGTGAAGTCAGCGAGTGACATGAAGCAGTAAAAGTCGCTGTAGCGGTAGTTCGATTTTTCTGCCCTTGTTGCCACTTTGACTGCCTTCGCTTTCACCGTCGATTGTCTGTCGCTGCCTGCTGCAATCATGATCTGCGGCTTCGATCAAGATTTACGACGGATACCTGCACAGTCACCGCATTACTTCGACAAAATCAGCGCACGCCATTCTCGTCCTGGAAGCTGAAAGTCAATTCCTCAGCGAGTGCGTACCACCGCCGTCGCGGTGCCGCCGCGGCTGGATTCTGCCCGGACTGCAGTAATGAGGCGCGACGGCCCGGGCTTGGTCTTCCAGGACCAGTTGCCAAGGGCATTGATGGAGGCCGTGCCGATCCGTGCCGCTGCCCGGCCCGGCGTGACGTCGTACAGCACCACGGTTCCCGCCGCCGTCGTGCCGGTGGTCTTCGAGGTGCCGGCGAAATCGATGTCCTTTCTGAGACGGTGCCTGGCGGTGGTGATGGTGACGACGTCCTTTTGAACAGCCGGCTGTGCGGTTACAGGCGCTGCTGTTTCATTTGCCGTCGTGGAACCGCTCGTCTGGGTGGGCTGTGCCGTTTCGGTTGCCGTAGCCTGTGCGGTCTCCGTGGCGTCCGAGGTGTCCGCCGCCGCTTCATCCGGAACCGGCACCACCTCGTCGATCCGATGGGGCTTCACGGCTTCGATCGGATCGTTGGGGTCGGGGTCCTTGGGGTCGTAGCCCACACTGAACTGGGCCATCATGTCGTGGTCCTCATGGGGCAGGTTGTGGCAGTGGATCATGTACCGCCCCCGGTGCGGCCCGAACTGCATCAGCAGGCGCACGGTCTCGCCCTCACCGACGTAGACAACGTCTTTCGGCCCCTTCTCATAGGGAAAGGGCGGCCGGCCGTTGCGGCTGAGAACCTGGAAATCAATGAGGTGGATGTGCACCGGATGGAACCAGCCCCCCGAGCTGTTCTCGATTTCCCAGATCTCGACATCGTTGAGGTCCGGATCGGCAAGGACTTTCTTGTAGCCGCTCTTTACGATTTCGTCCCAGGTAAGCCCGCCGATCGTCCAGATGCTGTTGTCCCTCTTGACCCGCATCCTGCGGGTCTTGACCGACTGGGACGTTTTGAGGTCCATCACGGCGCTGCCGGTGAGCAGGGTGGGCATCACCTTGGCGGCCGGGCCTGAGGTGTCCACCGGGTCCCCGGTAACGTCGAAGGCCATGACCCTGCCCGTGTAGTCGTAGTCGATGTTGTTCTTGTTCGACAGGTTGCGCAGTTCCACCCTCTTGCCCACGGGATATTTGGAGAAGTCGATCAGGATTTCATAGCGTTCCGCGCCGGCATGCCGCCAGGAGGTGACCTGCTGCGCGGACGGCATCAGGCCGCCGTCGGTACCAACCATGGTGACCGCGTCTCCGGTACTGAGCTGGAACCGGTAGGAGCGGGAGATCGAGGCATTGAGGATGCGGAAGCGGTAGATGCGGCGCTGCACCTTCATCACGGGCCAGGGTGCACCGTTGACCAGGATGACGTCGCCGTAGAGGCCCGAGTGGGAGTTGTCGTTGTAGCCAAGGGCGCCGTTGCTGGCAAACATGGCATCGGAGATGGTCAGCGGCACATCGAACTTGCCCTGCGGCAGCAGGTTCCGCTCCACCTCGTCGTGCAGGTGGTACTGCCCGGCAAGTCCCGAGTACACGCTTTGGGCCGTGTTGTGCACGGCGTGGTCGTGGTACCAGAGGGTGCGGGCCGGCTGGAAGTTGGGGTACTCGTAGTCCTTGCACATCCCCCGGCCGGTGACGTCGTTGGCGTAGCCGTCGTACTGGGGCAGTGAGGCGGAACCGTGGAGGTGGGTGGAGGTGTCCAGGCGGTAGCCCCACTGCGGGTGGAAGAGCGGCAGCAGGTTGTCCATCTCCAGCGTGATCCGCTCACCCTGGTTCACCTTGATGGTCGGTCCCGGAAACGATCCGTTGTAGCCCAGAATCGGTGTGCTCAGTCCGGGAACGATGCTGGCCATGCCGGCGGTCTGCTCGATCTGGTAAAGGTGGGTCTTTTGGCCGTCGGCCCCGATGGTGGTGCTCTTGGGCGAGAGCACCGGCGGGATCGGCAGCGCCCGCTGGTACAGCTTCGGCATGTTCCTGGAGCTCAGCTGGCTGGCGGATTTGGCGTCAACGGACGAGAGGGGCACGGCCAGCCCCAAAGCCCCAATAACGCCTACCCCGCCAATTTGCAGTGCCTGACGGCGTGAAACTGACATGACTACCCCCTGTGTAACGTCAAGAATCAAAACCCCCGCAGATAGGGGCGCATGATGCGTGCCCACAACGTATGAACCCCACCTTGCGGAAACGCTGGAGGCAGGGGGGCTCCCGGAGTTGTCAGGGGAGGTGTTTCCTGCCGTCCGCCAGCAGGATCCGACGAGGTCCCTTTGTCGTCGCAGCCGCTTCATTAACGGGCGGGGAATTACCGGTACGAAACGCAGCGGTACCCCCAAAACGAGGGGTCTTTTGAGCAAGGTGTCCGTGGTGCAAATGATGACCGTGAGGCGCATGGGCCGGGTTAGTCGGCCGGTTGCTGCCCGCCCGCTGCGTTAAATCCAAGGTTAATCCCAAGGTCACCGCGTCACCGTGTTCGTGGCGGAACAGAATTTTCCGCTTGGCCTTGAAGGTACTGGGGGGCCACGAATCGAGTGTCCATTGAGGAGCCACCATGTTTTCCAAGTTTTTAGACTGGCCTCAGCTGCCGGAGGGAGCGCCACGCTCCCGTCGGGCTGTCCGCCAGCCGATGACGACGACGTCCCGCCGCCTTGCCGCCGTCGTTTCCGGTGCGCTGCTGGCCGCTTCGCTGGCGCCGCTGGCTGCTGTTCCGGCCAACGCAGAAACTGCCGGCTTTGGGCCAGTGGATGAGGCGAACGGTTTTCCCACCTGGTATTCGGACGGCACGGTCAAGCTGCAGCTCTGCTACCGAGCCAATCAGGGCTGCCTTGCCGAACTGCCTGACCCTGCGGCAGAGCCCTCCTACCCGGATAACTTCCCGGATGAAGCGTTCTGGTTCGCTGCTGAGGCGTCAGGCGGGACAACTTTGGACCTTTACGAGGCCGCCCTCGAAGCCGCGCACGCCAACGAAGCGGTGGTCGATGGGGACCAGCAGGGCTTCGCACGGCTTCGGTTCCGGCTCAGCAATCTGGTAATCGGCGCCGAGTACACCATCACCCACCCGTACGGTGTTCACACCTTCGAGGCCGTCGATGATGATAGGGGTGTCGGCGAGATCAACGAAACGATCGACGCCGGCGTCTGCACTCCCAGCCCGACTACGCCCTGCGACTGGGCCGGGGTTGGCCGGGCCTTCCTGGGTGACTTCGCCGATGGAACAACCGCCTCGTTCCTGCGGCAGGAGGGCGCAGAGGCCGGCACCATCGGCAGTATTGACACCGCGCGGCGGGTCACCGGAGCCCCATCGGGCAACAACTTCGTCCAGGTCGTGGGCCCGGACGCCGGCGGCCCAGGAGTGGATACGCTGAGGGTGGACACCTTCACCGTCCAGGGCCTGATCGCCGAGGGCGACGACGGCAGCCCCTCGACTCCGGATCTCGTGGCGGCCAGCGACAGCGGCCGTTCCACCACGGACAACATCACCAAGGTGACAACGCCCACCGTCGCGGGCACACTGCCCGCCGGTACAGAAGGACCTGTGGAACTGATTGTCGACGACGGCACGCCCCAGGCAGCCACCGTCACCGGCTCCACCTATTCCGCCACGCTGGGCGCACTGTCCCCGGGCGTGCACCGTATTCAAGCCCGCGCCGGTGACCTGGTTTCCCCGACGCTCACTTTCACCGTGGACACCACCGCGCCGACAGTTTCCATAACATCGCCGTTCCCGTCCACTCCGAGCCTGGACAACACTCCCACGCTGAACTTCAGCAGTGCCGACCGGCAGGCCCGGTTCGAATGCCAGCTGTTGCCGACGAACGCAACATGGGATCCCACCTGCCCCTCGCCCAAGACCTGGGATGCGCAGGCCAACGGTGCGCACCTCTTCAACGTCCGCGCCACGGACGCCGCCGGCAACGTCAGCGCCACGGCGACCAGGACGGTGCACATCGGGCAGCGCGTGACTGCGGCAAAGGCCAAGCTGCAGGACTTCAACTCTGACGGCAGGGCCGACGTCGTCTCCCGCGACTCCAGCGGACGGCTCTGGCTCTACCGCGGCAACGGCACCGGTGGCTTCCTCGGAAAGTCCCTGGTGGGCAGCGGCTGGAACTCCATGACGTCCATCGTGAGCCCGGGCGACTTCAGCGGTGACGGCAGGGCCGACATCGTGGCCCGCAACTCGGCCGGCGCATTGTGGCTCTACCGGGGCAACGGCACAGGCGGCTTCGGCGCAGGGATCCAGATCGGCAACGGGTGGAACACCATGAACGCCATTTTCGGCCCCGGAGACTTCAACAATGACGGCAGGACCGACCTGGCAGCCCGCAATGCTGCAGGAAACCTGTACCTCTACTTCGGCAACGGGACAGGTGGCTTCTTCCCCGGAAACGTTCAGATCGGCAACGGCTGGAACACCATGAACAGCATCGTCGCTCCCGGTGACTTCAACGGTGACGGCAAAGCCGACCTCGTGGCCCGTGACGCTGCCGGGAACCTCTTCCTCTACCGCGGCGACGGAGGTACGGGATTCCTCGGAAAGGTCAAGATCGGCAACGGGTGGAACACCATGAACAGCATCACGGCCAACGGTGACTTCAACGGTGACCGCAAGGCCGACCTGACGGCCCGCGATGCCAGCGGACGGCTCTTCCTGTACCGGGGCAGCGGAACCGGAGGCTTCCTCGGGAAGCTTCAGATCGGCACCGGCTGGAACACCATGAACTCGCTGAGCTAGTTCCCAGGAGCTTCACGGCCCGATCAGCAAAAGCACCGCCCGCGTACACCCGGTACGCGGGCGGTGCCCTTTTGCGCGAATTGTTGAAGCTGCCCACCCTTACGGGGCAAGCGCAGATAGGCAGCGGTTTCCCTGCGGCCGCTAATCAACCTCAATATCGTCGAAGGATTGACGCATTTCCGGAGGTTGAAGTGAAAACCGGTGTTACGTTGTGGTTTCACTTTCATCGTGAGGTCTATACGCACGTCTGGTGCTTTTAGGCCTCACCGAAGACGTCACGCGAAAGAGGCTTCCGGGTCAGTGCCAGGAGCCTCATTGGGGGAACAAATGAATAAGTTGGTGATGCCTCGGCTCGCCTCGGTGCTGCTTGCTGCTGGCCTTATTTCCGGTGGAATTGCCGCGCCTTCTCGGGCAGCCGAGACGGATAACGCTATCAACACTCAATCGCGCGATGCTGTGGTGGCCGCGTACCAGACCCGCTACCTTCCTTCCGAGGCGGAGGACATCAACTGGACAGGGTCAGTGGCGGGGTGCGATCCGGGAACCCAGTCGGCAAGTTCGCTGGCAAGCGGAACGGCGGCGATCAACTTCTTTCGCGGTCTCTCAGGATTGGACAGCATCGTCCTCACGGCCGAGCAGAACGCGAAGGCGCAGGCGGCCGCACTGATGATGCATGCCAAGGGCGCGCTGAACCACTATCCAACCAGCGATTGGACGTGCTATACGCCGCAGGGCCAGGCCGGCGCGGCAACCTCCAACCTTCACTACACGTATCCTGAGATTTCCTCCATATCCACAGCTGTCATGGGGTACATGGACGACGAAGGCTACAACAACGCGGACGTGGGGCACCGCCGCTGGCTCTTGAACCCCACGACGACCACCATGGGAATCGGCACCACCAGCATGTTCAATGCCATCAGCGTCATTGGCGGCGGTACCAGTGCGACACGGGTCAATCCGGATTTCATCGCATTCCCGAACGCCGGCTATTTCCCCGCCCAGCTGCTGCCGCCGGAACGCTGGTCGCTGTCATCCGGCCATGACGTAGATTTTTCAAAGGCCCGCGTTACGGTCACCAACGCTGCCGGCACTGACATGATGGCGACGACCTACCACGCGATGAACGGCTATGGGCCGAACACAGTGGTCTTTGACGTCCCCCAGCTGCAGCTACCCAGCGGCGCGGCGGAAACAAACTACACCGTCAAAGTCACGGGCATGGTCCGGGACGGGATGCCGATCGAGCACACCTATACCGTGAAGCTGATCGACGGCACCGTGACCGGTCCCAGCACGCCCGACCCCACACCGCCCCAGATCCGTGAGGACGTGGCCGTCACGCCGGCGGCGCCTTCCTTCGGCACAAACACCTACACGATTCCGTCCACACCGGGAGTCCGCTACTTCGTGGAGGGTACTGTCCACGCGCCGGGAACCTATTACGCTTCGAACGCCATCACGGTTACCGCTGAGGCCGTGTACGGCTACGTCCTGCAGGGCACGGCATCCTGGTTCAAGGACTTCCGGCCGGTTCCCTTTACCAACGTTGAAGCTCCTGCACCCACCTTCGGCACATCCTCCTTCACGATTCCGTCAGTGACCGGAGTCCGCTACCTGATAGAGGGGGTCGAGCGCGCGGCCGGCACGTACCCCGCATCAGGTTCCGTCACGGTCTACGCTGGTGCCCTCGCCGGTTACGCACTCACCGGGACAGTGGTGTGGACGCACTCATTTCCGCCGCCGCCCCCAACCCCTCCCGCAGCGCCCACCATCAAGTCGCAGGACAGCGTTCTCGCCATTGATTCTTCAGGCATTCTTTGGAACTACGGGAACCTGAAGAACGCCCGGGTAAAGATCGGCACCGGCTGGGGCAGCTTCAGCGATATTCACGTTACCGACTGGAATCGGGATGGCTACTTCGACATCCTCGGAAAGACCAAGGCCGGGCAGCTCTACCTGTACAGGGCCCTGCGCGGGGGTGGCTTCGCCAGAGAGACCATCGGTGCGTCCGGCTGGCAGAACCTGACCATCGACATAGGAACCTGGAAGGCTGCCGAGAAGTTTCCGTCTGTTGTGGCCAAGCACAGCTCCACCGGAAAGCTGTACCACTACGCCAATGCCTCCGGTGAGGCACTCGGCCGTGGCGTCGAGATCGGTGCTGGCTGGCAGAAGCTGGATGTCAGCCTGCTCGACTGGAACCGCGACGGCGCCATGGACATAATCGCTCGAAATCCCAACGGCCAGATGGTGCTCTACCGTACTAACGGCCGGGGCTCCTTCCTGCCGGAGAAGCGCCCGGTCATTGGAACGGGCTGGCAAAGCTTCACGTCCCTCACAGTAGCTCGAGGCCTGGGCGGGGCCGGCACCCAAGGTCTCCTGGCACGCACAAAGTCCGGGACGCTGGTGTACTACCAGGCGAACAAGTCCGCCTGGGCTGGCTCGCGGACGCTCGGCGCTGGCTGGGGACTATATAGCATCGGCAGCCATTGATCTGAACCTGTTCGTCGCCTCCGGCTTTCAGCTCGCCGGGCCCGCCAACTTGCAACAACATTCGACCATCTACAACCCGTACATCTCGAACTCGTGGTCACGAATTCGGATGTGTTCTCATCTTATTCATTGGGGGATATTTTGACGCGGCTATCTGCCTTTCTAAAGTTGTTGTTGGTTTCTGCATTCATAGGATCAGCGGCACTTTTGGCGGCCGGGCCGGCGCAAGCAGACGCTGTCGCTCAGCCAGTGATTACGGAGCCTAAGCGCAGCGGGATCGTGCAGCTGAACAAGGATGCAGATGGCTCCTATTCCTGGGGAGTCAGTTTCGAGGCCCCCAAGGGGCAGATGTACATTGCATCATGGGCCCGTTCACATGGTTTGTGGTCCTCACCTGCTGAAGCCGAAGCCGCACTGCATCGCCTTGGTGACTGCCAGATGGCCGTCAAAAAGGCCTGGGTAGGCAAATGGAATTCATACGCTGAGGTGAAGGCCCATGACACGGCGCCTGAGCCGGATAAATGGGCCACGCCGGAGATTGATAAGAGTCTCGCCGCTTGCTTTGCCGCTTCCGGTCTGGGTTCAGAGCAGGTCCGCGAAAGCCCAACTGATACCGGAGGGCGCATAGACATACCTCTGGACCTTTTGGGACCCGGGACACACGCCCTGTTTGTGATCGGTGTGGAAAACCCCGAAGGTACCAGCCAGGGCCAGCCGGGTTGCGCCGAGGTGACCTACGCGGATGGCAGTTGGGCTAATGCGGGTTGCCAATTCTTGACATCAGAGCCGGTAACTTTCACCGTGACTGTGCCGTACCCTTCGGTACCGGACA
Source organism: Arthrobacter sp. NPDC093125 (assembly GCF_044754225.1). Classification (NCBI taxonomy): domain Bacteria; kingdom Bacillati; phylum Actinomycetota; class Actinomycetes; order Micrococcales; family Micrococcaceae; genus Arthrobacter; species Arthrobacter sp. NPDC093125. The sequence continues at coordinate 317,041 of NZ_JBIVOQ010000003.1, forward strand.
CTGTGCTTCCTGCTGCCGATGTGGCAGAGGGATCGGCATTCCGCTCCACGATCTTCAGCCAACTCCCTGCAAGCCCAGGCTTTGGAGGCTCCGGCGCACAAGACGACACGTTCACGAGAGCCGGGCTGACCGTTGCTGTTGCACTGGTCTTGGCAATCCTTATTGCTCTTCCCACTGAGCTGGTGGAAAACACGATTTCGAAGAACCATTCGCGGATCGCAGCCTTTACCAGAAAACTGCTGCCCGCCCGGCGACATGGTGCTGCCTCAGGCCGCGCTTCAGAGGGAGAACAACCCCTCGCGGAAGTTCCGGCAGTGCAACGACCGTGGGGGTTCCGGGTTCTCGGTGGAGTGTCCCGCTGGTGGTCTTTTCCGACCTTGCTTGCCGGAGCGGTGATTGCCGGGTTCGCAGAACCTAAGTTCGGCATCAACTGGATGTCCCTTCGACTCGTCGTCACCCTGTTCGTGGCGTTTCTCGTCGTGAACCTCGGCGGGACCTTTCTGACCTGGCTCCTCACCCGGCGGCACACCGGAACGGAAAAGCCGCGGCTGCGCGCGCGTCCGGTTTACCTGGTGCTCATCCTGGCCACGGTGGTCTTCGCCCGAACCGTCACGGTGGAACCGGCTCTGGTCTTCGGCACCCTGCTAGCCATCGATTATGGCGTAAGGCTCTCCCAAGCCCGCAGCGCTTGGGTATCCATCCTTGGTGCCGCATACGCCACCATGCTCGGCGTCGGCGCCTGGATCGGTTACACAGCTATAGCTCACTTCAAGTTGGCGGATGTCGGCAACCTCACAGAAATTGATAACCAATACACCTTCACCGTGTACACGGCCATCTCGTTCACGCAAACGGCGCTCGGCGAGCTGGCGAGCACCATCTGCGTACAGGCTTTGACCACGGTACCAATCGCCTTGCTTCCTTTGGCGTTCCTCAGCGGCTCAGCTCTGTGGCAGTGGAAGAAGTGGGTTTGGGTAGTCACGTATGGTGCCGGACTGGCTGCCTACTCGTTCGTGCTCGTTCCGATGCCCACCTCCTGGAAGGAAATCTCGCAATCGTTGGCGCTCTGGGTTGGAATTTTCGTCAGCTACGCAATACTGGCCGTGGGTTTTTGGGCTTACTTCCGCATAACAACCAAGGCCGATCCTCCGGGTTCTGACGACTCTTCGCGCCCAGAGGCACCGGACGACTTCGACGGGAAGACGCCCTTGGCCGTTCCTGCTCGTTGAACCTTCGCCACGGTGCCGCCCCTCCGCCGTCAAAACGGTGGAGGGGCGATCGGTGCCGTCGCGGGAGGGGCGGGCATCCGTTGCCGAGGACATCGAAGAAGTAACCCCTGCAGATCAGCTAGGCAGCAGGTCCATAGTTCGCAGGCCGGTCAAGGCCGTCACCGGAAGATGTTGAAGCTGCCCCAGCCCGAGCCGACGATGGTCCGGGCACCCCAGGTGCCCCTGCTGTAGGGGTAGTGGGCGAGCCTGCCGTCACCGAGCCGGCTCATGAGCCCGTGGCTTCCGATGGTGAATCCGCCCACGCCGGTGATGCTGTTAATGGTGTTCCATCCGGTGCCCACCACGCGCCTGGACTCGGCCACGAAAGCGCCGGTTCCGGTGGAGCGGTACAACACGAGGCCGCCGTCGCTGCGCTTGGCGAGGAGGTCCTGCTTCCCGTCCTGGTCGAAGTCCACCATGGTCAGGTAGAGGCCGCCCCAGCCGGTTCCAGCCTTGGTGCGCGATGCCAGCGTTGATCCGGTGCTGTTGCCGTAGTACCAGAGAGTTCCCGCAGCGTCGTAGGCAAGGATGCCCGGGTACTTGTCCGCCGTCCGCCAGCGGCCGACCGTCACGTGGTAGCTGCCCCATCCCGAGCCGATGGCCTTGGCGGCGGCGAGACCGCCGCCGGGCTTTCCGGCGTACAAGCTCAGCCGGCCGTCCTTCCACTGCGCGATGACGTCGAAGACGCCGTCGGTGTTCCAGTCGGTCACGAAGCCCTTAGCCAGCGAAGACCAGCCGGTGCCGATCTTCTCCCGTGTCTGGAAGCCGCCCTTGCCGTTGGCCGGGTAGTTCCACAGCACGCCATCCGGAGCGGCCGCCACGATGTCGGCACCGCTGCGGATGGACGGCCCGGAAGCGGCGGGCGCGGGCGCGGGTTCCTGGGCTACGGGCAGCTGCGAAACGGGTTCCTCGGACACCGGCGCCGGGGCCGGTGCAGGGGCGGCGGCTTCGGTGTTCAGCAGCCGGTTGGGCGTCCCCGGCCCGGGAGCGGCAATGACATCCGTGCTGGTGCGGGCCAGCAGCTTCGCGGAGACGTCAGCCGGGCTCAGTGCAGGGTTCGCGGACAGCAGGAGAGCGGCCGCGCCGGCCACGTGCGGCGAGGCCATGGAGGTCCCGCTCATGGTGGCCTTCGCCGTCGTCGAGCTGATGCCCGCGGACGCGATGCCCACGCCCGGCGCGTACAGGTCGACACAGGTGCCAAAGTTGGAGAAGGAGGCCTGCCGGTCCGAGGAGTCGCTCGCGGCGACGGTCAGGGCCTCCGGCACCCGGGCCGGGGAGCTGTTGCAGGCGTCAACGGCGGAGTTGCCGGCAGAGACGGCGACCGAGACGCCGTCGGCGATCACGCCCTTCACCGCGGCGTCCACCATGGCGCTGGGGGTGCTGCCGAGGCTGAGGTTGGCCACGGCGGGCGTTCCCGCCTGGTGGTGGGAGACGATCCACTCGAGGCCCGCAACCACCTGTGAGTTGTACCCGGCGCCGTTACAGTCCAGGGCCCGCACGGGAACGACCGTGGCGGCCTTGGCCATGCCATAGGTCTTGCCGGCGATAATTCCGGCCACATGGGTTCCGTGGCCATTGCAGTCGCCGGTGTCGAGTCCGTCAGTAACAGTTGCCCAGCCCGCGGCGACGCGTCCGCCGAAGTCCGCGTGGGAGGCTAGCACACCGGTATCGACGACGTACGCGGTGACCCCGGCGCCGGCGGTGGCCGAGGTGTAGGAACCGGACAGGGGCAGGGTCCGCTGGTCCGTGCGATCCAGGCCCCACGGCGCCGGCTGCTGAGTCTCGGAGATCGTGACGGGCGCGTCGATTTCGACGGCGGCCACGTCGGGGGAGCGCTGCAGGTCCGCCAGCTGGGCCGGGGTGGCCGTGACGACGGCGCCGCGCAGCGCCTTCGAGAAGGTGCGTCCGACGGCGACATTCCGCGCCCGCAGGGTCCTCGCCTTCGCTGCCACATCAGTCCCCGCCGCATAGCGCACGAGGTAACGGGCGGCGCCCGGCTGCCGGGTCGCCGTCGGGGTTTCTGCTGCCGGGGACTCCTGCTTGGGGGATTCCTTGGCCGGGGATTCCAGCGTGGCCGGAGCGGCTGTGGCGGCAGTGCCGGCGGAAGTGGCCGCGAATGCTGTCAGCAGCAGTGTGGCGAGGGCAGGGCGGAGCGACGATGAACGAATTTGGGGGTCCTTCATATGTTGGGCGGGGGGCCGTGGGACGGTCCGCTGGGATCTGCATTAAGCGTAGCGTCGGTTGGCGACCCGGCTTCCTGAACTGTCGCGATCCTGCGGCAAGTCTTGGGAAGTCCTCCCACCTCAAGATATTGCTGTGCCAATCCTTGGTTGTTGTTGATTGACATTTGATCGAACGTTGCGGGTTGGGCCATACGTTAGCTACAGCTTCCTTTCCGGAAGTTGTAGCTAACTGCCCATGGGGGGAAATTATGCCTGCTCCAGTTGTTTCAGTCTCAAAATCCCGGCGTCCCGGAAAAGTCCGCGCCATTCTGGCCTCGGGGCTGGTCCTCGGAGTAGGGGCAGCCTTCACGCTCGCCGCCTGGACCGACAACGAGTGGGTGTTCGGCGGCGCAGGGCCCGGCAACGATAAACCGGGCACGAAGAACTATGGCATGGAACAGAACACTGTGGTCCCGCCCGCTGCGGCGGTCTGGACCGACCAGGGGTCGCCCAACGGTGGACGCCTTGATTTCACCATCAAGGCCGCCAGCATGCTGCCCGGCGACACCGTTTACGCTCCGTTCCAGCTCCGCGCCAAGGTTAAATCCGAAACCCTGACGGTGACGCTGGCGGAAGCACGGCAGGCAGATGGGGCCGTAGAACCCACCAACAGCAGCACCTTGTACAACGCCCTGCGCTACCGGGCCTGGGTCGGCGTGAAGGCAGAGAACTGCAATGCAGATGGCCTTAAGACGGGGGAAGGGGTTTCAGTTCTAGTAGGGCCAGGCACCGGTGCCGGCCTTCCGCTTAACACCCTCGGTGCTGACGCCTTCATCCTTCCCGCAGGTGATAGCTCCAGCGACCCCGGCAAACCCGTCGACCTGTGCTTCGCAATGACGTTGCCGGCTGATGCTCCTAGCACCCTGCAGGGCAAGAACGTTGTGCCGCTATGGCGCTTCACGAGCTCAGTCGGCCAGCCGGCTGTCTAACCAGCCATGGGAAGCCGTTCAAGGCAGCCCCTTGAATCTGATGGTCCGACTCTTCAGCGTGATCTCTTGAGAGGAATGCTGACACGGGCCGGATCCCTTGGTCTGACCCTGGTGGCTGTCCTCGGCGCCGCCTGCATCGCCGCTATTCTCGCCTCCGTGCTGTTCAAGGTGAGCTTCGTGGTGTTCCGCACCGGGTCCATGACACCCGCGTATCCGGTGGGTGCGCTGGCAGCGGTCCACGAGGTTCCGGCGTCGTCCCTCAAGCCGGGCGACGTTGCCACCGTCCAACGGACGGCTGAGTCCGTTCCGGTCACCCACCGCGTCGTCACCGTCACGCCCGACCCCGCGTCCACTGACGGTGCCGTCCTGATCCTGAAAGGTGACGCCAACACGTCGGAGGACCCCGTGGAATACCGCGTCCAGTCGGTACGCACGATGCTCTTCGCCGTTCCCGAGCTGGGTTCGTGGGTCATGGGTGCGCGGTCACCCTGGGTCATCGGCGGCAGTACCGCCCTGCTGGCCGGCCTGGTGGGCTGGGTCTTTTGGCCGCGGCAGGAGCCTGAAACGTCCGACGCCGGTTCTCCCGATGCCGCTTCAGCGGAACACACCGGGGAGGTGCCCGATGGGACGGCCGCACCGCGGTAGCGCCGCGCTCGCAGGCACCGCATTGTTCATGTTGCTCACAGGAGCCGGTCCCGCCGCTGCGGCCGACGACGTCATACCCGTGCCGGAAACAGGAGGAGAGGGAATGCTGCGGCTGACGTCATCGGTCTACCCGCTGGATCTTCCTCCGCTGTCCGGCGGCCAGTCATTCAGCTGGCAGGTGGGAGTGGTGCTCGACGGGCCCACGAGTGCCTCTGCCACCGTCCAGCTGCAGGCCTCCGGCTCCCTCGCGTCAGGGCCCGGCGCCTATCGGATCACCGCGCGCTCCTGTCCTGTGCAGTGGCAGGGGACCAGCGGCACGAACGCCCGCATGATCTGCCCAACCGGAGAACGGCGGATCCTCTCCGCCGACAGCTTCTCCGCAGCCGGCACCTTCAGCTACCCCCTCGGCAGTTTCACAACGGCGGACGCGCCCTGGGTGCTGTTTACGCTGGAACGCCCTTCGACTGCTCTTGAGTCCAATCCAGGAACCCTGAAGTTCGGTATTGGCGTGGTGGCCGGCGGAGACGAGACGTCCGCGACCCCGCTCACCGGCCCGCTCGCCACCACCGGGGCACAGATCCTTGGCTATATCGGCGCCGGCATCCTGCTGGTAGCCGCCGGTACCGGCGCACTGCTGGCCTGCCGTCGGAGGTTCTCATGACCCCCTCGACCGGGAAACGGCGCGCTCGCAGGCTGACAGTCGTGGCGCCGCTCGCGGCCCTGACCGTCGCATCCACGGCCCTGCTGGCCTCCACCTCGGGGACCCTTGCCGCGTGGACGGACGACGAGTACGTCAGCACGGGCGCGGGCGTCATGGTGGCCGGCGACTGCAGCACAACCACGCTGTTCAAGACCGAGTCGACGGCACGCCAGGTGTCCGGGTCCTTGGGCGGCCAGGACCTGGACACGCTGGCAGATGTCGAGGGCATTCAGGTAGGAAACACGAGCGGGACGGTGACCGTGGCGCCTTCGACAGCCACCCGGATCGATTCCGTCACGTACACAACGGCCCTTGAAGCCGGAGCCCTCGGTTCGCCACTGCTTTCGGCGAAGGTGGGGCTGAACCAGGCAGCCGGAAACGCCGGGGCTTACACCCAGTGGGCGCGCGCAAGGGCAAGCGGCCAGGCCGCCGGGGCTGCGGGCTTGGTGAGCGACCAGTCAGGGGCCATTCACGCCACCGGAACCGCCGACGGATCCACCAGCACCCCGACGACGGCCAGCATCAACCTCGCGTCCTTCATTCCCACATCGCAAGCTGCCATGACGCTCGACGTCGGCGCTGTCGCCAGTTCGTCCGAGATGGATGCGTGCGTCCTGAACAACGGCTGGCCGTCGCTAAATCCGGCCCCTCTGGTGGCGCGCGACTACGGCATCGCCGCGCTCGGGTTGAACCTTTCCGCCCCGGCGATCGGGCCTATGACGACCAGCGTGTCGAGGACGTTGAATGCCATCCCAGAGAACCTGACCGCCCTCGCCTCACCCACTGGCTCCCTCACAACCTCCATCAATCTAGGGGTAGCCGGCCTCATTCCAGCTGGCGCTCTGAGCCTTGGCGGTGTGAGCACCGAAATCACCTTTGGCGCTCCTGACCTGACGGCGGCCCGGCAGTTGCTCGGGAGGACCATCACTGACGGAGTGGTCACCATCGACCTGGCCACCGCCCGGATTCACTTTGACCTGGCCAGGCTCACCTACGGTCCGGCGGGGCTCAATGATCGCCCGGCCAACACGCAGGTGCTCCTGAACGCTGCTGCCGTGCAGGACCTGACGAAACGGATCTCCGCACTGCTCCAAAAATGGGCCGATGACATGACGGCCGAGATCGACAAAGCCGTGGCTGCCACTTCCCTCACTATCGAATCAAGGGTCCTGCTGCGGACCAGCGTCCGTTTAGGACTTGTCGACATCGATGTTGACGCGGCTGAAGTGACCCTGGGCTACGACACAACGGCTGGAGCATTGCTGTCCGAGTCCCCGCCCGCACCGACACCCTCCACTAAAGTTCTAGGAACTCCTGACCTGGGACTTCTCAACTCCGTCACCGACGCATTGGTCGGAGGGACAGGCGGCGTGGTGGCCGGTGCCCTCGACACCGCGCTGACTGTGACCGGCGGGCTTCTCCCGACAGCCGAAGCCGCGGTCCGCTCCGCCGTCGTTCCCGTCACGAAGGAGGCCGAAACGGCGTTGGCGCCACTGGCGGACACCCTGACCCTCACCGTGAACGTGCAGCCGGACCAGCCCGGTGCCCCTGCCGGTAATGCCGCCGCAGGAAGTGCAGCTGAAGGGGAGTACAAGGTCTCTGCGCTGAGGGTCGGCGCGGTTGGCAGCACTGCCGAGCTTTACCTCGCTACGGCGTCGGCCGGCCCGGTCGTGTTCCGGCCCGCCGCGGGCTGAACCCTCCTGCATGGTTCCCGCTCACGGCGCACCGTGCGGGACGTCGGGCTGCCCGCTGGGACGGCGCCGGGAAATAAGTACCGGACCCTTGGCATGGTGGAGGACCGCGTGCGCAGTGGAACCGAAGGTTCCCTTGATGAGTCCCTGGCCTTTGGTCCCGACGACGGTGATGCGGGCGTTCTGTGCAGACTTGAGGATGGCTTTGGGGATGGAGGTATCGGTGAGCAGCTGCCCCTCGACATTGCTTTCCGGCGCCAGTTCGCGGGCCTTGCTGACCGCCGAATCCAGCAGTGCCTGTGACGACGGATGGGCAGCGGCGGGGTCGCGAAGCATCCTGAAGCCGGCCGGCGCATGCTGGACGTGAACGATGATGAGGTCCGCTTTGCCCACCCTGGCCAGGGTGCATGCGTCTTCCAGCGCCGTGCGGGACCCGGAAGTGTCGATCGCGACGACGACAGGCCCCTCGCGGTGAACATCTGAGCGGATCACTGCAACGGGACAGGCTGCGGTGGCTGCCATTTCCAGGCTGACAGAGCCCACGACGAGCCCCATGAACCCGCCGATTCCCCGGCTTCCGACCACCAGCATTTCCTGTCCGGCGGAAAGCTTGGGAAGGTACACGGCGGGCCATCCGTAGACGAGGGTGGACCGGACGTCCGCCTTCGGCGCTGCGGCCTTCGCGTGTTCCACACCCTCGTCGAGGGTGGCCTGGCCGGCGTGCTCCAGGCCGCTGTCGGCCACGCCCGGCACCGGACCGAGGTTCTTGGTCAGCAGCGGCCACAGCGAGCAATGCACCACCTGAAGGGGACAGCCGCGCAGGGACGCCTGCTCCGCCGCCCAGCGGATGGCCTGTTCCGCCTCTTCCGAACCGTCATAACCGACAACTATGGATTTGGCTTCCTGCATCGTCTTCCTCCTCGTATGAGTGTCTGACGGTTAGCTGTTTTCGCCTGCGGATGCGTGGACAGTGCCCATCCTGCCACCACGAGAAGGAATTGTGGCGTGCTCCGCGGCCGGCCAATGCTACTTGGCGGCCAGTTCCTTCCGGCGGAAGGTCCCTGCGATCGAGAGCTTGCGGCCGTATTCGATGGAGCCGTAGCGGAACAGGTGCACGGCCAGCCGCAGAATGAGGACCCCGACGATGAACAGCTCGGCGATCACGATGGCGGATTCGACCGGGCCAAGGGTTCCGAAGCCGTTGCGGAGCATGGCCGTGACCGGGGCGGTGAGCGGGAAGTAGGTGAAGACCTGCACGATCAGGGCCGTGGGGTCGCTCACGATGAGGCTGACCGCGTAGAAGGGCACGAACATCATGGCCATCAGGGGTCCGAAGATCGTGCCGGCTTCCTTCGCGCTGGGCATGATCGCGCCGATGGCGACAAGCACCCCGGTGAACAGGGTGAATCCGCCCAGCAGCAGCAGCGCCCCCGTGATCATCGGGAGGGGCTCGAACGCCAGGGAGGACAGGTCGACGTCGGGCAGGGCGAGGGAGTCGCGGAAGAAGAGGTAGCCGAGGGCGACCGGGGTGAGGAACACGGCCATCTGGAGTATCCCGACCGTGAAGAGGGAAATGATTTTGCCGGTGATCAGGGTGGTCGGGTTCAGGGTTGTCAGAATCATCTCCGTGACCCTGTTTTCCTTCTCCTCCAGGGTGCTGCTGAGCATCTGGTTGGAGAGCAGGATCATGCTGATGTAGAAGATGACCAGGAACAGCAGCGGCGGTATCACCGCCCCGATCCCGCCGGAGACGCGGCCGTCCCGGTACGTCTCGGCCTCGAACGTCACGTCCCCGCTGAGGGCGGCCGTGAGCTGGGGTGATTCGACCGCGGCCTGGGCTGCGGTGACGAGCAGGTGCTTGGCGACCGCCTCGTATTTGCCGTTCTCGAACATGCCCTTGTCCGCGCCGTAGACCTTGACCGGTTCGGTGGCGGCGTTGGCCGGGTAGGCGAAGTACGCCTCGCTGCGGCCGTCCTTCACGTCCTGGAGTGCGGCGGCAGGGTCGGTGGACAGGGTGCCGCCGGCGGCTTTGGCCAGCGGTTCCGGGATGAGGCCGGAGGCGTCGGTGTAGGTGAACGCCAGGGCCGAGTTCTTCTGGGCGTCGGCGGTTGCTTCAGTGGCCGAGTTGCTGGCGCTGACGAGGGCGAAGATGACCACGAGGACCACCGGGATGGCCAGGGTGGCCACGACGAACCCGCGCTTCTTGATGGTCCGCATGAACTCGAAGCCGATGACGGTGCCCAGGTTGTGCTGTTTGAATACTGTGCGTGCCATCGTCCTAGACCTCCGCCATTTCGTGCTGTTCGCCGTACACCTGGATGAAGATTTCCTCGAGGGAGGCCCGCGCGGTGGTGAAGCTGCGCACAGCGACGCCGGCTCCGACCAGCTCCCGCAGAACTGCGGTTTCGTCCGCCCCTGCGGCGGGGGCCAGCTCGGCGTGGCCGTCTGCGTCGCGGACGACGTCGTACAGGGTTGAGGCGGGCAGGATGCCCTCGTAGCCCAGCCGGTACACGGTGCCCCCGAACTGGTCCTGGACTTCGGCGACGGTGCCGTACGCCCGGGAGGTGCCGTCCTTGAGCAGGATGACCCGGTCGCAGAGCCGTTCCACTTCCTCCATCTGGTGGGTGACCATGATGACCGTGGCGCCGGCGAGCTTCTGCTCCTCGATGATGTCCATCAGCAGCCGCCGGTTGACCGGATCGAACCCCTTCGTGGGCTCATCCAGGATGAGCAGCTCGGGGTCGTTCATGATGGTCACGCCCAGCTGGACCTTCTGCTGCTGGCCGCCGGAGAGCTTGTCCAGCCGGACAGCGGCCTTCTCGGCGAGGCCGACCCGCTCCAGGTAGGTCTGGGACCAGGTACGTGCGTGCGATTTGCTCAGGCCCTTGAGCCGGCCGAAGTAGACCATCACGTCCATGACGGCTTCCTTCTTGTACAGGCCCCGCTCTTCCGGCAGGTAGCCCAGCCGCGCGCCGTCCCGCGGTTCAAAAACCTTCCCGCCGATGTGGAGCGTCCCGGCGGTGGGCTGGTAGATGCCCAGCAGCGCCCGCAGTGTGGTGGTTTTCCCTGATCCGTTGCTGCCCAGGAACCCGAAGGTTTCACCGGCCCTGACATCAAAGGAGAGGTCCCTGACGACCGTCGTATCCCCGAAGTCCATGCGAAAGTTTTGGATGTGCACAAGCGGCTCTACCGCGTCCCCCAACGTCATGGACTCAGCCTAACTGAACCGATTCGACCGTCTCACTTCCGTCGCTTTGTTGCTATTGGCCCTACTGCCTCAGGAACTCTTCCAGCGCCAGGCGCAGCGCATGCGCCTCCTTCGCGACGTGCTGGGCAGCGGTGACCGCGGAGGAGGGGGCGCCGTCGGACAGGCACTTTTCCAAAGCGCGGCAGCTCTGTTCCATTGCAAGGCCGCCGACCATGAAGGAGCGGACTTTCAGGCTCAGGACGGTGTCCATCGCTGCGGCGGTATTGCCCCGGCGCACGGTCGAGAGGAGGCGCTCGATGCAGGCAGGCAGCATGTCCAGGAACGCGGACGCGTAGTTGATCGCGACGGCGTCGCTTTCCAGGTCTTCAGCGAGACGAAGCAGCCGGAAAACAGAGAAGACGGCTGCGTCGCCTTCTGTTGCCATGGTCTCGTTCCTTCCTTTGCGCTTTCACTCGGGTTGGGGCTTTCGTTACCGTGACGGCAAACCCCGCCCTTGTCAGCTTCCAGTAATGGTCGCTGCGCGGACTTGCGTCCTCGTGACGTTCACGCTGATCGTCACAGTGGAGGAGCTTAGCTGGACGCCAATTATTCGGGCCCGAAGCCGGATCTTGGATCCTGTGGCCGGAAGTGCCGCAGTGAAGGCGCTGGAGCCGTTGCTCGGAACAGTCGTAGGTATCACCGAGCAGCTGTCATTTGACTCGTTCCAGGTGGTGCTGCACATTTGGATTTCGACACTGTTTCCGCTTGTGGTTGCCTTGTAGATCTGACCGGCCAGGGCCAGAGTTCCGGTGTTGACTACAGTGAAATACTGGGATGGCGGCAGCGGACCGGAGAACGTCAGTTTCAGTGAACCGGTGCCGTAGGGCGCCGTCGTCCTGGTCGTTGCTAGGGCCCCCCAGTTGCCGCTCGCGGCGGGCATTCTCGTAGATACTGCCTGCGCGCTGTTGGCCGCGTCGGCTGCCGCAAGTGACGTGCACAGCAGCAGAGCAGTGACCGCCGCAGCGGCCCCCGCTCTGCTGCTGCTAGAGTGCACGTCCACTGCGACTAGCTTCCGGTGGTGGCGGCGGTGCGCTGGGTCTCGCTGAAGGTCCAGGTCAGGGCGGAGGAGAGGCCCTGGATGCTGTTGGTTGGGGCGTCGCCGTTGATGGTGGTTTCGTCCTGGTCGGGAAGGTTCAAGGAGACCTGCAAGTTCAACGTAGACCCTGCCGCGACTGAACCTGGGATCAGGGTTGCCGGGGTGGTGAGGAGAGTCTTGAGCGGTGTTTTTGGCGCCAGCTGCTGCGTTGTTCCCGAGCAAGTGCCAGCACCGCTCGTGGTCCAGGTTCCTCCGACGCACTGGATAATCGTGACGTGAAGCCCCTTGACGTCGTCGTTAGTCAGCTTTGTCGCCGGTGCAGCCTTCACACCGAGGGCCAGGTTCTGGCCCGCCAGGTCGGTGCCCTGCTGGAGGGTGACGTACCTGTTGACGACATCCCCTGGGGCGAGGTTGGAGACTGCCTGCGCGAAGCTGGCTTCGTTCGTCATCGTGAGGCTGAGGACGCCGCTGGTGGCGTTCTGCGCGGTGGTGTTCGAGGCGGTGGCATTCAGTGCGGCGTAAACGCCGCCGCCGGTGATGGCGAGGCCGGCGGCGCCGACGGCGAAGGCTGCGATCAGGCGGGGGTTGGGGCGGGAAGCGGAACGTGTAGCGAGACCGGACATTTGGGGGTTCCTTACTTGCGATGGTTGGGGTTTAGACGGATGGAGCCGGGCTGGGCTGCCCGGAAACTTTGGAGGGTGTGCGGAGAATCCACACCACGCTGGTGACCGTGAGGGATAGGCCGAACAAGGCGGTGAAGAGTGCCCGCTGGACCGGGTTTTGCGCCCAGAGGACCGCGTTCCCCACGTGCGGGACAGTGGCCACGACCACGGGCACCTCTGCCTGGTCGAGCCGTGCCCGCCACTTGTCGGCAGCGGGGTTGGCGTCACCCTTGGTGAGGAGCGCCGGGTGTTCCGGGGTGCCGGCGACGGCGGTGATGCGGTGGGCGTACGGGGCGGTTTCACCTGGGGGAGTGAAGACTGCCACCTGGCCCGGCTGCAGGTCAGCTGCCGCTTTCGGCGCGGTGATCAGCAGGTCACCGGGAGCAAATGCGGGGCGCATGCTGCCCGTGAGGACGGGGGAGTAGCCGATGTGCAGCAGCGGAGCTGCCACGCAGGTTGCCAGGAAGACAAGGGCGACGGCGGTACCCGTGACCATGCCCAGGATGCGCCGGGCAGTGGCAAAGATTGCTCCTGCTGCCACTGAGCCTGAGGCTGCTGTGCCCGAGGCTGCTGTGCTGGCTGAGGTGCCCATGCCGACCATCCCGTTGCTTGAGACTGTTGTTCTGACAGGTACAAGAGTGACGCCTGAGGCTCAGGAAAGAGTCTGCTAAGCATCAAACCTGAATCAGCACTTGCTCAAGATCGGGTCAAGGCAAATCATCCCCCTGCTTTCCGGGCAAAAGAGCTTGTAACCCCCTGTATGGGGTGGGTTTGTTCACGGTCGCCAAGGTTTTGTTGACTGCCTGGCACGGCATACTACTTTCATGGCCAACCAAGTACTCCGCCCCACAGACATCGATCCGCGGGAATTCATCGCGGCTGTCGACCACCCCGTCCGAAGAGCCGATGCAGAAGTCCTGCTGGATCTTTTGGAGGACGTCACAGGCCAGCAGGCCGCCATGTGGGGACCCTCGATCGTGGGCTTCGGGCACTACCACTACCGTTACGCCTCCGGCCACGAAGGCGACTCGTGCGCGATCGGTTTTTCTCCACGGAAGGCCAACCTGGTTTTTTACGGGCTGACCTATGGGGAGGCAGCAGAGCCGCTCCTGGCCAAACTCGGAAAACACCGGCGCGGCGCGGGGTGCGTCTATGTCAACAAGCTCGCCGACATCGACCTGGCGGTCTTGCGGCAAATCGCCCGCGAAGGCTACGAGTTCACAACGACGGTCATGCATCGTCCGGCTCCGGGTTCCGAACCCAGCGAAGGGAGGTAGGGATGTCCGGGACGGTGATGGACGCCGTGATGGCCGAGCTGTCCGCTCTCGAGGAGCCCAAGATGCGCGAGGCGAACGAAAAGCGCGGCGACGACCACGGCGTGAACCTGTCCAGATTGCGTGCGGTAGCGAAGCGGTTAAAGACCCAGCAGGAGCTGGCCCGCGAATTGTGGGCGACAGACGACACCGCGGCCCGGCTGCTGGCGCTGTTGATTTGCCGGCCGAAAGCTTTCGAACGCGAGGAGCTGGACGCCATGCTGCGCCAGGCGCGCGCACCCAAGGTGCAGGACTGGATGGTGAACTATGTGGTCAAGAAGAGCCCGCACGCCGAAGAGTTGCGCGTGGCCTGGACTGCAGATCCGGACCTGGTGGTCGCCAGTGCCGGCTGGGCGCTGACCACGGAACGGGTCGCGAAGAAGCCCGAGGGGCTCGACCTTTCCGGTTTACTGGACACGATCGAATCCGAGATGAGTGACGCCCCGGACCGCCTTCAATGGGCGATGAACCATACGTTGGCGCAGATCGGGATCGAGCACGCGGAGCATCGGTCCCGCGCCATCGACATCGGCGAACGCCTGGAGGTGCTCAAGGACTATCCCACTCCAGCGAACTGCACGTCTCCCTTCGCGCCGGTCTGGATAAACGAGATGGTGAGCCGGCGGCGCGGGGCGTAAGGGAATAGCTCCTCCCTGCTCGTGGCGAGGGGTGTCAGCAGGTGCCGAACTCGACGTTCACCGACGACGCACCTCGCAACAGCGCAACCTGCTCGGCCTCGTTCTGTAGCGCTTCCTTGTCCCGCTCCCGCAGCGAGCCGAACGGCTTGACGGTTATCGTCAGCTTCCGGCCGCTCTTGCGTGGAAGCCAAATGCCGGCGATGTTGCCGCCCGCCAGGACCGCGCCCCGTTCGCCGACCGTCTTCCACACTTCCCGGTGGTACTTCTTGTCGACGATCGTTTCGCGGTCGCGACCCTGGGTATACGGGTCATGCGGTGGGAGCAGGCGCACCCCCCTGGGCATCGGTGCAGACCGCAGTACGTCGAGGTCCTCGGTGAGGATCCACGATTTGCCGCCGAAATCGACCTGTGTCAGCTCGTCCTCGACCGGGTTCCACCAGGACGCGGTGTCACCGGCATGGATCCCGGCCCACGCGGCGAAGTTCCCGCGCGTCGACGGTCCGTAGCTGCGCAGGTAGCGGCGAAGCAGTTCGGCGCGCGCGACCTCCGGGTCGACGTCCGGGATCGAATGGCCAAGCCACTCACCGACCAGGACGAACGGCGATTTATTTTCGGCGCGCGGCGCGAAGCAGACGACCCGCTGCAATGAGAGGATGCGGATGCAGAAATGTACGACACCCTCGCCGAGCGGCTGGCCAGGAGCGTAGGGTCCTTCTTCTTCCCAGATGGTGCGCTGTCTCTTCGGCAGCTTGGGGGCAATCCGCGAGGCGATCACTGCGCCCAGCTCGCTGATGGCGAGCTGGTGCCCGGACAGCACGGCACCGATCCCGGCGCCGGCCAGCTCGACCGTCTCGGCCAGGCTCATGCCGAGTCTGTCCACCGACTGTTCCACGCCGGGAATGAAATGGCGCATCGCCTCCTCGGTTGGCGGGAGCACGCCGGTGGTGAATACCGGTGCGTCCGCTGTGGGGAAGTAGTAGGGCGAGCCACGCATGCACCATGCCTGTAGCAGGCTCTTCTCCTCGGCGACCGCGTCTCCCACCTGTTCCTGCGAGACGTTTCGCACCCTGGCGTGCAGGGCGAGCAGCGCCGACCCGGGCGGGCTGTTCTGAATTCCGCATTGGCCAGCCGCGTCGAGCAGCCCGTTCTCGCCCAACCGTTCGCTGAGGTGGTGGGCTTGGAGGCGAAACGCGATGACGTCACCCTTCGAAACCTGGGCAGGCACACGCGCACGTTATCACGTCCCTTGATCCAGCCCGTTGGGAAAGCACTCGCGTAGGCTTTGAACAATTTGTCAACCTTTATTGACACCCGGCTTGCCGTCAATGAAAATTGACGGCATGAGTGAGGCAACGAAGCTGGCAGCTGAAGCCGGCAATCCCGAACCTCGAATTGGCCTGCGGGCAGTGCTGGCGCTCCGCCGGTTGCTCGAGCGGCTGGAAGCGATGCAGGTGGCGAGCGCCCGCGAGCAGGGCTGGTCCTGGCAGGAAATCGCCGACGTGCTGGAGGTCAGCAAACAAGCAGTCCACCACAAGTACAACAAGAAAGGCAGGGGCAGCTGATGTTCGAGAGATTCAGCAAGGAAGCCCATTCCACCATCGCGGCCGCCGTCGCCGAAGCCGAGCGGTTCCATTCGGACCACGTCGGCGTCGAGCATCTGCTCCTCGGCCTGTTGATGCACTCGAGCCCGGAGCTGGCGGGCGTGCTTGAGCGGGCCGGCGTCACGAGGGAGCTTCTGGCGCGAAGTCTTGAGAAAACGACCGGGGCCCAGCCGTTCGGGGCCGATGATGCGGAAGCACTGCGTTCCATTGGCATCGATCTCGACGCCGTGAGCCGCAGCCTCGAGGCCGTGTTCGGTGCGGACGCCCTCAAGAGAACCGACGTGCCCAAGCGTCGCGGCCTCACGTACTTTGGGCACACCCCTTTCAGTCCGGCGGCGAAAAAAGTGCTCGAACTCTCCCTCCGCGAGGCGATCGCCCACAAAGACAAGACGATCGATGCCGCCCATCTGCTGCTGGGCACCCTGCGATCACCAGACACCGCGGCTGGCCTCCTCGGCGGAGACATGGGCGCCAGCAGGTTACGGGGTCAGGTCGAAGACTTGCTTCGCCCCAGCGCCTAGGGCTCCGGGGACTGCCCCAGGGGCCTCGAAGTCTTAAGAGGCGGGTGTCACACCCGGCGGATACACTTTTTCTCGGACGCGGCGGGGGGTCGCGCCCTAGAAATCGCGTCCTCGCCCACATGGCGGGACGTCAGCCGCACAGGATGGTCTCAATGCCTCACCCGCGCCAAACTTCGTTCTACTCATCCCTGACACTGGCAGGCGTCGCCGCTCTGGTGGCAACGGTGCTGATTGCGCCGCCTGCGTCAGCCACCCAGGAAACGCCCGCACCGTTTCCGGTACCCAAGCCGTCCCTGGCGGCACAGCGCCCCGCCCGCACAGCGGTCCCGACGGACCAGTTCATCGTCAAGTTCAAGAACCCCGCCGCTCCGGCAGAACGGGTCAAGGCCTTCGGGCCCGCGGCCGCCAAGCTGGGCACGCAGGTCAAGGACGTTCGCGCCACCGTGGGCGGTGCCCGCATCCTGCGCACGAGCAAAAAGCTCGGCGCCGCGGACGCTGATAAACTCCTGGCCGCTTTGCGGGCCGACCCCGCCGTGGCCCACGCCGAGTTAGACACGATCATGCAGGCCAAGACTGCCCTGCCGAATGATCCCGGTGCGCCGTACCAGTGGAACCTGTTCCAGGAACCGGCCGGCTTGCGTGTGAACGGCGCCTGGGACGTGACCCGCGGTGCCGGCGAAGTGGTGGCCGTGGTGGACACCGGCATCACCGTCCACTATGACCTGGATGCGAATGTTCTGCCTGGTTACGACATGATTTCCGATCCTGTGGAAGCCCGCGACGGTGATGACGTGCGCGATGACGACCCGACAGACGAAGGCGACTGGGCTGCCGCAGGTCAGTGCGGAGTAGGGTCGCCGCCGTGGGATTCATCATGGCATGGTACCCATGTCGCGGGGATCATCGCTGCTGCTGACGATGGGGCGGGCATTGCCGGCGTAGCGCCCGAAGCCAAAATCCTCCCGGTGCGGGCACTCGGTCCGTGCGGTGGCTACACCTCGGACATCATTGATGCCATAACCTGGGCGTCAGGAGCTGCGGTCCCAGGAGTGCCGCGAAATGAAAACCCTGCCCGAGTGATCAACCTGAGCCTCGGCGGCGCCGAACAATGCTCTGAAATCTTTCAGGAAACACTCGATGCGGCCAACAGCCGCGGAGCGGCTGTGGTGGTGGCCGCCGGCAATGAAAGCCAGCCTGCAGCAAACTCCAGCCCGGCCAACTGTCAGGGCGTCATCAGCGTCGCCGCCAGCGGCCGCACCGGGGCCTTGGCGCCCTACTCCAACTACGGTGAGGCTGTTGACGTCACGGCGCCCGGCGGGGATATGACTGCAAGCGCCGAGGCCGGCATCCTGTCCACGGCAAATGGCGGACAAAACGGCGGTCTAGCAGAGGAACAGATCCACTACTTCGCCCAAGGCACGTCCTCCGCCGCTCCGCATGTTGCCGGGGTCGCGGCGCTGCTCATGGCCAAGCTCGGACCCAATGCAGCCCCCGCAGCATTGGAAGCACGGCTCAAAGCCACCGCACGGCCGCTGCCCGGCGGATGCCTGCTCGGCTGCGGTGCAGGCCTGGTGGACGCGGCGGTTGCCGTGCAGCCCGACCGCGTCCGGATGACCATGATCATCGCCCCGGGAGACATGAACTCCGACAGGAGGGCCGATATGTTGGCCCGTGACAGCAGCGGGGCGCTGTGGCTTTATCCCGGAAACGGACGCGGGGGATGGCTGACCCGGACGCAGGTGGGCTCGGGCTGGAACGTCATGACCGCCGTCGTGGGTTCCGGGGACATGAACGGCGACGGCAAGGCGGATGTGCTGGCCCGGGACAGCTTCGGAAAGCTGTGGCTGTACCCGGGGAACGGACGCGGCGGGTGGTTGTCTCGGATCCAGGCGGGCAACGGCTGGAACGGCATGACGGAAATGGTCGGAGCCGGCGATATGAACGGCGACGGCAAATCGGACCTGCTGGGCAGTGACGCCGGCGGAACACTGTGGCTGTACCCGGGGAACGGACGTGGCGGCTGGCTGACCCGGATCCAGGCAGGGAACGGCTGGAACGCGATGACCGCCGTGGCCGGGCCCGGTGACATGAACGGCGACCGCAAGCCGGACCTGCTGGCCCGCGACACCGCCGGGACGCTGTGGCTGTACCCGGGGAACGGGCGCGGCGCCTGGCTGAGCCGGAGCCAAGCGGGGAACGGCTGGAACTACATGCGGACAATTGTCGGGCGCGGCGACTTCAACGGGGACCTGCGGAATGACGTCCTGGCGGCAGACACCGTCAGCGGTGGCCTGTGGCTGTACCGCGGCAACGGGGCGGGCGGATGGCTTGGCAGAGTACAGGCAGGATCCGGCTGGAACTAAGCTGGCCGCCGTCGGGCTGCTAGGGCAGCCCGACGGCGGGCCGCTGGCGCAAAAAACAAGCCGACGCCGGACCGCGGCGGATGTAGGCTGAAGGGGCCGTTCCATACAGGGCGGACCCACTCCCTGGCCGCACGACCTGGCCGCGCGACGGCAAGGGCGGATGACGGAGCGATCAGGATCGAGGCCGGTCATGGCCCACGAAATAACCCCCGGCGCCGGGAGCAGAACCAAGGAAGACCTTCAGGATCTCGTCCTGAACAGCTCCGATGTTGAAGACTTCCTCCACGAACTGGCAGTAGTCGCGGCCTCCGAATTGTCCTCGCCTGGGCAGGAGGTATTCTGCGGAGTAACCCTGCTCCGGCAGAAGAAGGCTGCAACAATCGCCAGCAGTGATGACCATGCCCGGGCCATGGACGAAGTCCAATACGCGTTCGACGATGGCCCCTGCCTCACCGCCATCCGTGAGTCGGTGACCGTCCATGCTCCCGACCTGCGGCATGACGACCGCTGGCCCGAGTACGCCGCGGCTGCTCTGAAAGGTGGAATCGGTGCGATGCTTGCCGTGCCCTTTCTGGGGGAAGGTGACGCCAAGGCAGGGCTGAACCTGTACTCCACCCACGCCCACGGGTTCTCCGGCGACTCCATTGGCCGTGCCGAGAAGTTCGCTATACAGGCCAACACATCGCTGCGCCTGGCGCTTCGGATCGCCCAGCTCACGGACGCACGGAATGATCTCACGATAGCGATGAAGTCCCGCACCACCATCGACCTTGCCGCGGGGGTGATCATGGCCCAGAACCGGTGCAGCCAGGCGACGGCCATGGCAATTCTGAAGAACGCCTCCAGTGCCCGCAACGTCAAACTGCGCGACGTTGCCGCCACCGTCATCGCGTCTGTCTCTTCAGACACCGCGGTGACCACCCATTTCGATGCCTAACTAGAAGTTCAATCAACAATCATGTGGCGGGGTGTCTGTGATGAAGGAAGCTGATCAGCAGATCCTGACAGCGTCCATAATCCGAGAGCTCGGGATGAATCTGGCCCAGCTCTGGATCTATTACCTGGGTCTCGGCGGTAACGCCGACGAAAGCGAAGTCAGCGCGTATGCAGCTGAAGAAGGAAGTCTGCCGCCGGAGGAACGCGACCTGCTGGCACTGGCCCTGAACGAAATCGTGATGGAGTCGCCCTGGTTGCCCCGCGCCCCCTACAGCCAGACACCCCTAGCGATGGAGCCGGGCCACGGGGACGGCTGACGCGCCTTCCCCGCCCGGTTGACTGCTCGGTCTGCCCGCCACCGTCGACGGCTCACCGCTGCCCGACCCAGTCCGAGTCCGACCCGCCGTCGGCCAACTCGCAGCGGCGATAAGTGGCGGAGTTTCGGCAGAGGTAGGGTTGGGCTGGCGGGGCAGTTTCCGCACCGTCCAACATCTGGAAGACGCGGAGTGTGAGCGTGAACGAGTACGAGGCCTCATTGGTCATCAAGTCCGGAGCGGAGCTGCTGTTATCCGCTTCATCCGACCCCCGCTCGGATGAAGGCTATGCGGCGGTCAAAGCCAACATGTCGGAAGCACTGGAACTCATAGCGGAAGCGCTGGCGAACTTTGAAGCTGGTGTGGGTGGTCCCAGCCACTCAACCGGCTGGGTCCAGGACCTTCGCCGCGTGGCGGACGACTTAGGGGAAAAGTAGGGCAGATGAACAGGGCGAGTGCAGGCAGGTATTGACAACGGCTTGTCAGGAGTCGCGTGCTTTGGTAGGCGGTTTTTCCAAGATTGGCCTGCACCAAAAGCACGTCACGGTGCTGCAGCTGCAATGGTCTTGGTTGCTGGGATCCAGCGGTACAGCGTAGGCACAGAGACGCCGAGACTGGCTGCTACGTCTCTTGGCGGAGTGTCCTGACTAAGCAGTTTCTTGGCTGAGCGGATTTTGACGTCCGTCATAATTCGTTTGCGGCCTCCGATCCTGCCTTGTTCTCTGGCTGACTGATGAGCGCGCGTCCCATTTGGGCGAGCAAGGCCATGACATCGAAGAAGAAACGCCCAGACGCTGTGGGGTATCGATTGAGTCGGGCAGGCTGACAAAGCCAATTCCTGATCGTTGGGGCAGCCGGCGAAGGATCACCTCGACCCGCCCGGGGCCCAGGATCCACGTCGGCCCGGTGGCCACAGAAGGCCCGGGGGACAAGCCGCTAAGCGCGCCGCAGAGGGTATAAGCGCTGGTCAGGCGGGGGTTGTGGGAGAAATGTTCTGCTATATTCAACTTGTCTTTCAGACGGTCGTGGCGACTATCTCTTTGGGGGAGCAGTGTGTCGTCAACGGCGTTATCCGATCCTGCCTGCTGCCCCGACCTCCGTGGGCCGCTGTGTTGAGCGTTGCCCACCTCTAACGAAAAGAGATGGTGCATGAGAGCCCGATCGTCCCGAGCCAGAACAGTTCTTGCGGTCACATCCGCCCTAGCCCTACTCTCGATGTCGCCGCCGACGGTAGCGGTCGCTGCGGAGCCAGCATTGACCGTCAGGCCGCTTGAGTGGAACGTGGTGGGTCTCGATTCAAACAGACCGGCCGAGGGCCCGAGCCGCTTCTTGAAGGGTGCAGACGTCTGCAATACGGGTGACGCCGTGGCAACGGACGTGGCCGCCACGTGGACATGGGATTCCGAGAGCCCGGCCATTTCGCTCGACGGGCCGGCGTCGCGCTCCCTGCCAGATCTGGCTCCCGGCGAATGCGCCTCCGCGTGGTTTGGAGTCGCGGTCGAGCCGGTGCCTGCGTCGTTCGACAAAGCCAGGGAGTTCCACATCACCGCGACGGCTGCGGGTGCCGGGGCCGCGAGCACGCCGACACCTCGAGAGATCTATGTGGAGCGGTTTGTAAGCCAGAACCGAAACAGCATCACCTCGTCTGGCGGGCCGAGTCAGGTCACCGTCGGTCAGACGTATTCGTTCTCCTTCCGCGGTCGCACGGCGACGACATATGAGCAACTTGCTGCCCAGCCCTACTTTGACCCTGACATCTTCGAGATTCGGTCCGTGCGAACGGTGGTGGAGAGTGGCCAGTCGGTACCTCAGTTCTACGCCGACGCCTGCGGCTGGGACAGCGATCCTACCTCCGTCAACTACCTAAGTTGCTCCGGCAGCGGCAAGGCCGGCGGCATCGTCGACGTCACGATCGATGTTGCTGTAGTAGGCACCGGGACGGCGAGGGTTTCGCCAATAATCTACGACTTCTCGGGTTCGTCTTTCCACTACAACTCAGATTTTCAAAATTCCATTTACGCCATGGAGGTGGTTGCGACCGAACCCGCTCCAGTGCCGCCTGTTGCTGCCGATGACTCGGTGACGACAACCGAGGGCACCGCCACAATTATTGATGTCCTGGGCAATGACACCGGTGCCGATC
>NZ_JBIVOQ010000003.1:339366-515379 GCF_044754225.1 Arthrobacter sp. NPDC093125
GCTACACCGGAACCGACAGCTTCACCTACGAGGTCTGCGACACCACCGGCGCCTGTGACAGCGCGACGGTCACCGTCACCGTCACGGCCGTCAACGACGAGGACCCGCAGGCCGGGTCAGCCGACGGAACTGAAGGGGGGCCTGCTCCCACTTCAGCCCCGCTTGCAGGAACCGGCACCCTGGCCTTTACGGGGGCCAGCGGCGTAACCTTCATGGCTGCCGGGCTTGGCTTGGTCTGCCTCCTCGCTGGTACGGTACTCATGGTCCGTAGGCGTCGCCGCACCGCGTAAGCCTGAGCAAGGAATAGGGGTGGGTTGGCCGGGACCAATCCACCCCTTTCCTTTTAACCCCGCCGCTCTCGAAGTCTGCGCTCATACGGCTCAACGGTTCCGCGGGGAACGAGATCCAGGGCATCCGAAGTTGAAGGCGGTAAAGGCACAGTAGTCCTTCGCGACGATGGGACTATTCACCTTTTTCTGGAACTCGTAAGTAAGAATTGAAACCGCTGACGCTCATACGCAGTGGCGGCAGCCAACGCCGCCGCGAACGGGAATGAATCCCAATGCTGGTCGACATGTCGACGGCGGCGTCCCTTAGGCGCTGATGCCCAGGCCCGCAAACCCGACAACTAACGTCCTGGCCCCGGATCGGCACGCCTGACGGCCTGCAAGGAGTCTGAGGAGCAGTCGGGCACGTACTGGAGCTGGTCACTGTGCTGGCGGGGCTTTGGCCGTGGCCAGGTTGGTCAGTTTTGCGTAGACCACGTAGTTGTCGTCGAACTCTCCGGTGCCGGGATCGTACCCGTCGCAGGTGATGAGGCGCAGTTCAGAACCTTTGGTGTTGCCGTACACCTCGAGGGTGGGAAAGCTGTTCTTGCTGTAGGCGGCGGCCCGGTACACCGCGAACCGCGCCGTGCTGCCGTCCTCCCGGGTAACGTTGATCTCGGCCCCGTTCTTGAGGGCGCGCAGGCCAGCGAAGACTCCCGGCCCGCCGCCCGTCGCGTTCACGTGGCCCAGCAGTACGGCAGGCCCTGTCTCGCCCGGCGACGGCGAGCCGCGGTACCAGCCGGCCGGCGCACCCGGCCCATCCGGCGGCACCTCGAGCGACCGGTTCGGCCGCAGCCCGAGTTTGATCAGTGGCGAACGGACGCCGATGACCGGAATCTCGACCGTTGTGGGCGCCGCTGCCGGCTTGGCCGTCGAAGGTGGCGGAGCAGGTGACGTGACCGCGGGCTTGGCTGCCGCCGTCGGGCTTTTTGCCTTTCCGAAAGCGGTGGCAGTTGGAACGGACGACGGCGGTGCGCCGCCTGGTGCTGCTGCACCGCATCCGGTCAGGGCCAGGGAACCCAGCACCATCAGGGACACTGCGGGGAGGGCAACTCTTGGCACGGCAGGTGGGCGGGGGCGGGTTGCTGAGGCTGCCATGGTCCTAGTGGTGCTCCGTCCAGCAGGCGAGGATGGTGGTGGCGACCTGGTAGGAAAACGCCGCGGGTGTGACGCCTTCGGGGCCGAGTGCGGACGGCAGCGCGCTGCCGTCGACGTGGAGGGTGCTGTTGTCCTTCAGGAAGACAACCGAGCCGTCGGGCGTCTGGTAGGCCGGGAATCCCAGGTTGGCGAGGCCCTTGATGGGTTCGGCTCCGGGGAGCTCGGCTTGGAGGGCATCGAAGTGCTTCCGGGCCGACGCTGGATCCGGTGATTCCTTGACGGAGAGGACCAGCGGACCGACGTCGAGACGGTAGGTGCAGGTGTAGGTGGTGTCCGCCCAAGTGCTGTCGGTGCGGGGTGCTCCGGTAAGCGCGAGGATCTGGGCAACGTCGCCCTTGGTCTCGTCATTGCAGATCATTTTGGAGGCTTCGGAGGGGCTGCCGGGTGCTTTCACGGCTGCCTTGGCCGCTGCTGACGTGGATTCCGTGGCCCTTGGCGAGTTGGACGCCGGCGCTGCGGCCGCCGTCGGGCTTGCCGCCGCCTGACTGTCAGAAGTTGCGGGTCCATGTGCCCCCACCGCCGCGGCGCATCCGGACAGCAGCAGCGATGCCACTGCCAGCGACCCCAGCAGGTTGCGGTTTCTCATAGTCTTGTCCATCCCAGCCCTTTGTCCTTCACTACATGCGTTGCCCTGTGTCCGGCCGCCCTCAGCAAGCGCGAACGGACACTTGTGGCCCTTAAACGCAGGGCCACAAGTGTCCGTTCGCGCTCAACGGGAGCCGGGCCTGCCGTCCAGCCGGATCCTGATTAGGCGGCCGGGGCTGCCTTCCGGCGGCGGACCACATAGGTGCCGCCGGCCGCGGCAGCGAGGACGAGGCCGCCGCCCAAGGCAAGGGCACCGGCGTCGTTCTTCTCCGGAGTCTGCGCAACACCGGTGTCAGCGCCGCCCTCAGGCATGGCCATCTGGCCCGCCACGAGGGTGCCGCACAGTGCCGGCGAGGTGGCCGCCAGCGGCAGGGACGGCACGAGATCGCTCTTGGCAGCCTGGCCTGCTGCGCTCAGCGTCGCGGGGTCAAGGCCGTGAACCACGACGACGGCGGTTCCGTCATGCAATGCCTGCTTGGTCTCGGCGTTGAGCTCGAAGGTGCGGTCGATGGTGTAGCTGCCGCCCTGGCCGGCGAGCTTCAGGTCGAGGCCGGCCGCGGGGCTGGTGTCGCCGCTGGTGGAGAGCGTGGTGCCGATCTTGCCGTAGGACGGTCCGCCTTCGGTGGTGGAGATGACGCCGTCGCCGTTGGCGTCGGCCCCGGGTGCCGGGCACTGGCCCTTGGCGCCGACGTGGATGTGCTGGACGTGCGGGTACGGGGCGTTGTTGAAGGTTTCGGCGAGACCGGAGACGTTCAGGGCAACATGGGCCTGGTTGCCGGTCACGTGCACCGCAACGGTGCCGGAGGCGGAGCTGCCGTTGAGCTGCCCGAGCTGGGCCTGGTAGGAGTGGTCGCCCTCATGGGCCATGGCAGGTGCGCCGGAGAGGGCGAGGGCGCCCAGGGCAAGGGTGGGAACGGCCAGGAAGCGCAGTGTCTTGTTCATCGGAAAGCATTCTCCTTGTGCAAGTTTTGGTGGTTCTCCCCTGAGAGGGACACCTGCAGTTCGGAGCTGCTGCCGGGGTGGATGGGTGGAATTGTGATCCGGTGCACTTTTCGCCTGGTGCGGCTTCGGGGACGGAAACGGATCGAGGCCCTGTCCGCTTTCACCGGACAGGGCCTCTAGCCCTAAAACGAGACCTTTAGTGCCGCCTGAAGGCATCCTTGATCTTTTCGCCGGCCTGCTTGAGGTCGGCCCTGATATGGCGGCCCCTGCCTTCCGACCGGAGCCGTTCGTCTCCGGTAGCGCGGCCGGCCGCTTCCTTGCTTCTGCCGTGGAGTTTTTCGGCGGCGTTGTGGATCTTGTCACCCAAGCCCATCATGACCTCCTGTTCGGGAAATGCCGGGCGGCTGCTGCCGCCGCGGCCACTCTCATTTTATCGGCGGCGGACCCGGAAGGCTCCTGGCATTCGTGACGTCATCGGGCGCAGTCTCAGCGCTAGATCCTCCTGACCTGCGACGACAGGTGCGGTTGTCTGTCCTGACGGAAACACAAACGACACCCGGGATGCCCTCAGCCGAAACGTTGTAGAAAACATCGTGGTGCAGGCTGAGTCCATCGAATCAGTCCAAAGAAGGGGGTCCGACTGTGAACGAAGATGTGGAACTTGAGGTGCGGTCATTGGCAGAGCTTGCGGCGGGGGAGGAGATCGAGGCCTGGCACCGCGGGAGGCTCGCGCACCGGGGAAAGGTCGTCAGCACGCTGGACGGGATCGACCTGTTCTGGATCATCGATTCCCGCACCGGCGCCCGCAGGCTGCTGGATCTCGAGCAGCTCAGCGTTCGGCGGGTGGCGCCCCGGAAGCCGAGGGCCGCCGTCGGAAAACCCGGCCCGCCGCCCCGGAGGGCCGCCGTCGTGCCGGTGTTCCTGGAGGCGCAGTGAGCGTCAGGCCATGTTGCTGAAGCGTTCGGCCTGGGTCTTGCTGCCCTGCACGATGATCTGGTCCTCCTCGTAGAGGACGGTCTGCGCCGTGGTGTGGCCCCACGTGCCGCCGGGGCGCTTGACCGCGACGATCGTGATGCCGTACTTGTCCCGCATGCCCAGCACACCGAGCGGCCGGTCCTGCGCCTCCCTGGGAGGGCTGGTGCGGATCATCACGAAGTCGTCCTCGAACTCCACGTAGTCGAGCAGGGATCCGCGGACCAGGTGGGCCACGCGCTTGCCCATGTCGTGCTCCGGGCGGATCACATGGTCAACGCCGAGCTGCTCCAGAATCTCGGCGTGCGGATCGCTGATGGCCTTGGCCCAGATCTGCGGTTTGCGGAACGTGAGGAGGCGGGAGGTGGTGAGGATGCTCGCCTCGATGTCGCTGCCGATCCCCACCACGGCCCGGTCGAACTCGTGCACGGAGAGCTGGCGCAGCACTTCCTCCTTCGTGGAGTCCGCCCGCACCACGTGGGTCAGGCGCCCGTTGTAGGACTGCACGATCTCTTCGTTCGCGTCGATGCCGAGCACTTCGGTGCCCTGCGCCTCAAGCTCCAGCGCCAGCGCGCCGCCGAAGCGGCCCAGGCCGATGACGACGACGGAATCCGCCAGCGCGGGCAGGTCACCGCTGCGGGAGAAGATGTTCTTAGCCAATGAGGGGCCTTTCCTTAGGGTATTCATACAGAACCGGGCGCTCCCGCAATGCCAGCGCCGCACCTAGCGTGGCCGGGCCGAGGCGCCCGACGAACATCAGCAGCACCAGGACCAGCTGCCCGGCCGGCGGCAAAGCCGCGGTGATCCCGGTGGTAAGTCCCGTCGTCGAAAAGGCCGACACAACCTCAAACAGGATCCGTTCCTGGCCGAAGTCCGTGATGAGCATCAGGAACACGGTGGAAGCGACGACCAAGGCAATGGACAGCAGAACCACGGTGATGGCCTGGCGGTGCACGGCGCGGGGCAACTGCTTGCTGAAGACGTTCACGCCCGTTCCGCCCCGCAGCTCGGTGACAAGGATGAAGAACAGCACGCCGAACGTGGTGATTTTCAGGCCGCCCGCGGTGCCTGCCGGGCCGCCGCCGATGAACATCAGGATGTCCATCCCGAGCCACGACACCGGATGCATCTGGCCGATGTCGATGCTGTTGAAGCCCGCCGTGCGCGTGGTGACCGACTGGAAGAAACCGGCCAGCACCCGTTCGCCTGGCCTGAGGCCTCCGAGCGTGGCCGGGTTGGACCACTCGACGGCGGTCAGGAAGCCCGCGCCGCCGACCAGGAGCGCGATGGTGCCCACCAGGACGAGTTTGGTGTTCATGCTCCAGTGGACGGGCCGGCCGTATTGCCGGTGCAGTTCGAACAGCACCGGAAAACCGAGGCCGCCGATGATGACGGCGGCGGCGATCGGCAGGCAGACCCAGGGGTCGCCCGCGAAGTCGATCAGATTGTCGGTATGCAGGGCGAATCCGGCGTTGTTGAACGCCGACACCGAGTGGAAGACGCCGTGCCAGAGCGCGCGCTCCGGGGTGTAGCCGTAGGCGGCGACGTACCGGGCCGCCAGCAGCCCGGCGAGGATCACCTCCACCATCAGCGTGATGGCAAGGACGCCCAGGATGACCTGGCGGACCGCGCCTAGGCCTGTCGCCTGGGATTCGGCGGCCGCCGCAAGCCGGGAACGGAGGCCCAGCCGGCGGGCCAGCAGGACGCCCAGCAGCGTGCCGAAGGACATCACGCCGAACCCGCCCACTTGGATCAGGACCAGGATGACGGCCTTGCCGAAGCCGCTCCAGTAGACCGGGGTGTCAACGGTGCTCAGCCCCGTCACGCAGACCGCCGACGTGGAGGTGAACAGCGCATCCAGGAACGGGGCTCCCTCGGGGCCGTTCCTCGCGATGGGCAGCATCAGCAGCCCGGTGCCCACCGCAACCGCTGCCGCGAAACCAAGGGCAATCAGCTGGGCGGGATGCTGCGGTGCGAAGACGTTCAGCAACCTTGGGAAGGCCTTGGACCCGCGCAGCCTTCGGAGCGTTGCCTTGCCCCGCGGTGCGTCCCTGCCTGACCTGCCTTTCACCGCGCGGCCCCTGGAGCGCGTGGCCTTCACGAGCGGCGCACTTTCCCTGCCGCGGCCCCTGCCGTCCCGGCCCCGGGATGCGGGTCTGGGTTTGCGGCCGGGAACGTCGTGCATACGCGTCACGCTACCACCGCTGAATCCCGACGCTCCCTCACTTTTCGCAACGTTTTTCCCGACGCTCCTTCACGTTTCGCTCCTCTTTTCAAAACGCTCCCCCACTTCCGGTCGCCTTTTCCGGGAAGGCTCTCGCAGTTTTGGACGGGTGAGGGGTCAACGACGGCGTGTCATGTCCTGTTCACCCGCGCGTCAGCCGGCAGTAGGCAGGCGTTACCTGCCGGTAGGCAGTGTGGTGGGGCACGCCGTCGGACGGTCCCAATCAGGGAGCGCGACCGCGATCCCGACCGCACTGAAGGAGAACCCTGTGCTGCTCAAAAGCACCGTCACCGCACTCATCGCCCTCACGGCACTGACCGGCACCGCCGCCCCCTCATCGGCAAAGCAGGCGCCGGAGATCGTGCTGGGGCAACCGCACGCTGCCGCCCACGCCCACAACGACTACGAGCATGGCCGGCCGTTGCTCGACGCGCTGGAGCACGGTTTCACGAGTGTGGAGGCGGACGTCTGGCTGGTTGAGGGCGAGCTGCGTGTCGCCCACGACTTTGAGGACACACGCGCCGGAGTCACTCTTGAGAGCCTGTACCTGGATCCGCTCGACGCGCTGGTGCGCCAGGAAGGCCGCAGCGTGTACCCGGGCTGGGACGGCAGCCTGCAGCTCATGATCGACATCAAGAGCGAGGGCGAGGCCACCTACGCAGCAATTGAAAAGGAGCTGGCCGAACACCCGCAGCTCATGACCCGGTACGTGAAGGGCAAGGTCACGGAAGGTCCGGTTACCGCCGTCATCAGCGGCAATCGCCCGCTGGCCACGATGCAGGCTGCGGAGAAGCGCCGTGGGTTTTACGACGGACGCTCCGCTGACCTTCTCTCGGTCGCACCTGCAGAGCTGATGCCGCTGGTCAGCGACAACTGGACCAAGCTGTTCACCTGGCAGGGAGTGGGCCCGATGCCGGAAGCCGAGCGCGCGAAGCTCCTTGCCTACGTGGAAACGGCCCACTCCGAGGGCTACCGGGTGCGCTTCTGGGCCACCCCGGACCAGCCCGGCGCTGCACGGGAAGCTCTCTGGACGGAGCTGCACAGGGCAGGAGTGGACCACATCAACACCGACGATCTCGCTGCTCTGGACGCGTTCCTCACCGCCCGAGGACAGTAGGCGCCGAAAGGTGAGGGAGCGTTGCTACGGGGCGGGGGAGGCGGTGACCACCACGTTCTTGCCCCACGGATCCTCGGTGTAGCAGCTGATCAGGACCACCCGGTTGGGCACGACGTTCCAGATCTCGCTGTCCTTCAGGGAATTTTTGTCGTGGGTCGTGACCGAGTCCACCACGTAGTCCAGCTTTCCGGTAGCGGTCGTGACTGTGACGGCCGCGCCTACGAGCGAGCTGCTGCTGAGCCTGTTGAAGGGCGCCTCCCTGCCGTCCCAGCTGTGCCCGGCGATGTACGTCGTGTTGGACGAACCCGCACCCGGAACGCCATACGCCGTGAGCCAGTAAGCATCGAGCGTGAGCGGCGGCACGAGGGCCTGGTCCGCGAGTTCCTGGGTGCTGGGCGTCAGCGGCAGGACTTTCATATCGATGCCGGCAGTTTTGATCGACAGCCTGGTCGGTGCCGCCGCTGCGGGCATTGCCGCCTTCGCCGCCGTCGCGGCGGGGGACACCGGGCGGGCAGCCGGACTTGGGGCGGCTGCCGCGCTCGCGGATGAAGCGGCTGTGGAAGGAACGACGGCGGAGCTGCCGCCGGCATTGGGCGGGAGCAGAAGCAGGGCCGCCAGCCCGGCGGCGG
This sequence comes from Arthrobacter sp. NPDC093125, assembly GCF_044754225.1. Classification (NCBI taxonomy): domain Bacteria; kingdom Bacillati; phylum Actinomycetota; class Actinomycetes; order Micrococcales; family Micrococcaceae; genus Arthrobacter; species Arthrobacter sp. NPDC093125. Next base: position 347,320 of record NZ_JBIVOQ010000003.1, read on the forward strand.
CGATGGCGGGCACGGCTAGCCAGCCCCTGCCCCCGCGCCTCCTGGAGGGGGTGCCAGAGGCTGGCTCCGTGTCCGGTTCGGTTTCTGGTTTCATGCTGGTGGTCATTCTGTGCGGTTTCCTGTTCCTGCCGTGGCCTCAGCGGCGGCTGCGCTCCAGCCGGCGCATCCGGAGCGCCACGGCGGCGGGAACCACGATGCCCGCCGCAAGCAATCCGGCCAGCAGCGCCAGACCCGGGTGGTCGGCAGGCTCAGCCGCGGCGGCCGTCTGCACGTTCAGGCCCCTGTTCACGCCGGCCACGGGGACAGCAGTGGTGCCCCCAACGGGAGCAGCACCCACGGGGTTGGCGTTGACCGGGCTGGTGCCTCCCGGCGTCGTGCCTCCGGAAGTGTTGATCGGAGTGGTGACTGCCGGGGGAGTGACAACCGGGTCTACACCGATGGCGTCCGGGTTGCAGGCATCCAGGAAAGCCTCAAATAGGGCCGTGATCGCGTCCGAGGTCTCCTGGTCCAGGCTGAACGTCGCCAACTTCTCATCAAATGCAGCAGCTGCTTCGTCGGAGGCCTGCAATGCTGCGAGGACCTCGGGCGTGTTGGCAGCATCTGCGGGAGCCTTTTCGAGGAGCTCCAGAGCCTCTTCGGCCAGATCTTCCTCTTGTCCCGCCGCTGTCAGGGCCGCCTGCGCGGCTTCGATCGCTGCCGCGTCCCCTGACTCCTGGGCCTTCTCCAGCACGTCCTCGGCTGCCCTCTCCGCTGCATCGGCTTCCGCTAGCCTCACTCTGGCGTCATTGAGCGCCTTGTCGGCGGCGGCAATGGAGGCTTCAAGTACTTCGAAGTAGGTCTCCTCGGCAACTGCAGCGGCCTCCGCCAAGGCCTCGAGTTCGGCGTACGACTCCGCCGTGATTCCTGCTGCGGCCAGGGCGGCCTCGTACTGGACCGACGCCGCGACACAGGCGGCGTCACCCGGGGCTGCTGAGGCGACCGGCATGCCGATAAAGAGCCCCCCGGCAAAAACTGCTGCTGACGACCCAGCGGCGACCCATTTGGAAACAGAGGTCATTTGAATTGCGTCTCCTGAACACGAAGCGGCCGCGGGACGGCCCCCACGGAGTTCAGCGCGCGGTAGAACGGTCCCTCGTGGTTTCCTCCGGGGACCGGACTGTCCAAGCAGGTGAGACGCTCGTACTGCTAATCCTCAGTGTGATGCGGTGAGACCCCAGACCTGCCTGGAACGCCTGAAGGATTGCTGTGAGCTAAAGGTACAGAGCAATCCGTTTTGTGGCAATGATTGTGGCGTGTTGTCCAAGAAACCAGTCAGGCTGCCCCGTTGCGCCGGGCAATGGCAACTGCCTCTTCGACGCCCTCAGTCCAAGGTTCACCATGGCCAGGCAGGACAAGTCCGGCCCCCGTGGCTGCCAATGCGGTCAGAGTCTCCAGGTTCTGTGCACTGTTTGCCGTGGCCGCACCTGCCACGATCCGGGGCCCCGCCCTTCGTGTGTAGGGGTCGAGGGTGACGAGGGCATCGCCGCTGAACAGCACGTTGCGGTCCCGCAGGAACAGGCCGCAATGGCCGTTGGTGTGGCCGGGGGAAAAGACGATCTCGGGAGTTCCCGGCACGTCGAGGGTGCCTGTTCCAGGGAGATAGGCGAACTCCTCCAGTCCGTGCACCTTTAGGGCACCGGCGCCGGCCATCCTGGCCAGCACCGGCACTCCCGCAGGATGTGTGAGGGAGAAGAGCAACCGGGATTTTTCGTGGCTGTACCGGTAGGGGTGACGGGCCAGGAAGGCGTCCTCAGGATGGACCCACACCGGGACGCGGTGCTCGCTGTGCAACCGGTGCGCCAGGCCCAGATGATCGAAGTGGGCATGGGTCAGCACCAGTGCCCTGACATCCTCCAGAGAATACCCAAGGCCTTTGAGTGCGTCCTGCAGAACGTTCCACATCGCGGGCAGGCCTGAGTCCACTATGGTCAGGCCATCCTCATCTTCGACCAGATAGAAGTTGACGAAGGCGCCGGTGATGCGGTGAACCCCCTCCGCTACCGTCGTTACCGCCATAAGCCGACCAACCTTGGGAAGCCGCTGCGAACGCAGACGGGAGCATCGGGGCCGAAGGAACGGGACGGGTCAAGGACCGACTTAGCGTGTGGGACTGCCACCATGCGCCGAACTTACTTACTTCCAGTTGGGCTGTCCAGAGTTCGGCTAAGCCGCGGGAAGCGGAAATCCGTCCCTATCGCCGCTGCGCTTCATGGCTGGCAGGGTTTGGCGGCGAGAGGTGAGGGGGCGTTGGGGGTTTAGCGGCGAAAGGTGAGGGGGCGTTGGGGGTTTGGCGGCGAAAGGTGAGGGGGCGTTGGGGGTTTGGCGGCGAGAGGTGAGGGAGCGTCGGGGGGTGGGCTGTGCACCGGCCGGCGCCTCTGCAGCCGGCCGGTGCAACGCGCTCTTGCGGCGCACTTTCAGGATGGGGCCCTCACGTTGCGGCCGTGTTTCGGAATCGTCATTTCGGGGTGACCTACTTTCCCGTACGGCACACTCACGCCCCCGCTTACAAGCCCGGGTTACGCGCCCCGGCTTACGCCGTCCACAGGTTCGGCTCGGGCTGGTTCAGCGAGCGGGCGCGGAGCACGGTCATCGACTTCGCGCAGACCTTCAGCACGCGGCCGGCGTCGACCGGTCCGCGGTCCACTCCGGTCCCGGCGGTGTTGATGACCATGTCCCAGGACGCTGCGAACTCTCCGGAGGGGAGCGTGAACTTGATGTCGTCGTCGTTCGCGTTGAAGTAGAGCAGGAAGTTCACGTCCGAAATCCGCCGGCCGCGGTCGTCCTGGCCCTGGATGCCGTCCCCGTTCAGGAAGGCGCCGATGGTCCGGCCGAACCCGCGGCCCCAGTCCTCCGGCAGCATTTCCGTGCCGTCCTCGTTCAGCCACACAATGTCCGGCAGCTTCTCGCCCTTGCCGCGGCGGACCGGACGCCCGTCAAAGAACGTGCTGCGCCGGAACGTCGGGTGCTGGGCCCGCAGCTTGTTCACCGCGGCCGTGAAGTCCATCAGCGGCTGGTCCACGGAATCCCAGTTGATCCAGCTCAGCTCCGAATCCTGGCAGTACACGTTGTTGTTGCCCATCTGCGTGCGGCCCAGCTCATCGCCATGCGCGATCATCGGCACGCCCTGCGAGAGCAGCATGGTGGCGATGAAGTTCCGCTGTTGCCGGGCCCTCAGCTTCAGGATCTCCGGGTCATCCGTGGGTCCCTCGACGCCGCAGTTCCAGGACCGGTTGTGCGATTCGCCGTCCCGGTTTCCCTCGCCGTTGGCCTCATTGTGCTTGCCGTTGTAGGACACCAGGTCCCGCATGGTGAAGCCGTCGTGGGCCGTGACGAAGTTGATGGACGCCACCGGCCGCCGCCCGGAGCGCTCATACAGGTCCGCGGATCCCGTGAGGCGCGACGCGAACTCGCCCAGCGTTGCCGGTTCGCCCCGCCAGAAGTCCCGCACCGTGTCCCGGTACTTGCCGTTCCACTCCGTCCACTGCGGCGGGAAATTCCCCACCTGGTAGCCGCCCGGCCCCACATCCCACGGCTCCGCGATCAGCTTCACCTGCGACACGATGGGGTCCTGCTGCACCAGCTCGAAGAACGTGGAGAGCCGGTCGACGTCGTAAAATTCCCGGGCCAGCGCCGAGGCGAGGTCGAAGCGGAACCCGTCCACGTGCATCTCCGTCACCCAGTACCGCAGCGAGTCCATGAGCAGCTGCAGCGAATGCGGGTGCCGCACGTTCAAGGTGTTGCCCGTGCCGGTGTAATCCATGTAGTGCTGCTTGTCGTTCTCCACCAGCCGGTAGTACGCGGCGTTGTCAATGCCCCTGAAGCTGAGCGTGGGACCCAGGTGGTTCCCTTCCGCCGTGTGGTTATAGACGACGTCGAGAATCACCTCGATTCCCGCACGGTGCAGTGAGCGGACCATCGCCTTGAAGTCCTGAACCTGCTGGCCCATCTCACCGATCGAGCTGTAGGTGTTCTGCGGCGCGAAGAACCCGATGGTGTTGTAGCCCCAGTAGTTGCTCAGGCCCTTCTCCTGCAGGGTGCTGTCATTGACGAACTGGTGGCAGGGCATCAACTCAATCGCGGTGACACCCAGCCGCTGCAGGTGCGCGATGACGGCGGGATGCGCGACGGCGGCAAAGGTGCCGCGCTGCTCTTCGGGCACCTCCGGGTGGAGCTGGGTGAGCCCCTTGACGTGGGCCTCGTAAATTACGGAGCGGTGATACGGGATCTTGGGCGGACGGTCGCCCGCCCAGTCGAAGAACGGGTTGATCACGACGCCCAGCATCGTGTGCGGGGCGGAATCCTCGTCATTGCGGGACGTGGGGTCACCGAAGTTGTAGGAAAACATCGACTGGTCCCACTTGACCTGCCCGGAGATGGCCTTGGCGTAGGGGTCCAGGAGCAGCTTGTTGGGGTTGCAGCGCTTGCCCCTGGCCGGATCGTACGGCCCGTGCACCCGGTACCCGTACTTCTGGCCCGGCTGGATCTGGGGGAGGTAACAGTGCCAGACGTAGCCGTCCACTTCGATGAGGTCCACGCGTGTCTCGGTGCCGTCGTTGGCGATCAGGCACAGCTGGACGGCCGTGGCCGCCTCGCTGAACAGCGCAAAGTTTGTCCCCACCCCGTCAAAGGTTGCACCCAGCGGATACGGGCTGCCCGGCCAAACTTCCATGATTACTCCTGCGGCTGTTCAGTTATCCGGAACCTCGCGGCCCCGGTTTAGTACGGCAATGCTAAGCAGTCTTAGTAACGTGACCTAGCAATATCACTTTATGACGGACGGCACTGGCCGGTGTGATGTTGGTTTACTTTCAAGGGGTATGCTGCAGATTTGCCGCGGCCGCGCCCATGGGCCCCCCTAGGATGAACGGGATGACTCCGCCCGATGGCCCGCAGCCCTTCAGCCTCCGCGGCATCGCTGTTCCGGCGTTCGGGCCCGCGCTCCTGTTCTCTTTCGGCGAAGGGGCGGTGCTGCCGGTGGTGGCCCTGTCCGCCCGAGAACTGGGCGCATCCGTGGCGGTCGCCGCGCTGATCGTCACCCTGATCGGGCTGGGTTCGTGGTTCTTCAACCTGCCCGCCTCCATGATCACCCTTAAGTTCGGTGAGCGCTGGTCCATCGTGGGCGCCGCAGCGGCCGGGGCGCTTGCCCTCCTGGCGGCAGGGCTGTCCTCGGTGATTCCCGACGGACTTTGGCTGCTCGCCGCGGCGATGGCCGTCGTCGGAATGTCCGCCAGCGTTTTCAGCCTGGCCCGGCAAAAGTACCTCACCGAAGCCGTGCCGGTAGAGTTCCGGGCGCGGGCGCTGTCCACGCTGGGCGGCGTAAACCGGATCGGCATCTTCATCGGCCCGTTCGTCGGCGCTGCCGTCATGCAGTTCGCCGGGATCAGCGGCGCCTACTGGGTGGGTGTGGCAGGCATGGCGGCGGCAGCCGCGCTCGCGGTGACCATTCCCGACGTGGCTGCTCCCGGAGGCGCCGCGGGTCCGGCCGGTCCTGCGCCCACACTGCGCGGGGTGGCCGTGTCCCATGCCGGCGTGTTCCTGAGCGCGGGTGCCGGGATCCTGCTGCTGTCCGCGCTGCGGGCCTCGCGGCAGGTGGTGATCCCGCTGTGGGCGGACCATGTCGGGCTCGACGCGTCCCAGGCTTCATTGCTGTACGGGCTGTCCGGGGCGATCGACATGCTGGTGTTCTATCCGGCCGGCAAGGTCATGGACCGGCGCGGGCGCCTCTGGGTGGCCTTGCCGTCCACCCTGATCATGGGCACCGCCCTGATGCTGATTCCGCTCACGGCAGGGTTCACCGGACTGCTGCTCGTGGTGCTGCTGATCGGGTTCGGCAACGGCATCAGCTCGGGGCTCGTGATGACCCTCGGCGCCGACTTCTCGCCCGACAATGGCCGCGGACAGTTTCTGGGCCTGTGGCGGTTCATCGCCGACGCGGGCCAGACCGGCGGCCCGGTGCTGCTCTCCGCGGTGACGGCGGCAGCCTCCCTCGGGGCGGGCGTGATGGCCACCGGCATGCTGGGGTTCGCAGCGGCAGCCGTGTTCGCCGTCGTCCTTCCACGGCTCAAGCACCGCCGGAACTACTGACGCCGTCGGACGTTCGAAGCACCCGGCTGCGGCGGCGGCGGTGATAGCCGGTTGGTATATTACGGCGGCCGTAACGGCCGTTTTGAGCAGAGAAGTTAGGTTAGCCTACACTTTGGATGGCCTCTCCGGCCGTTTCACTCCGCCTGCAGCGTCGCAGGCCTCAAAGCTAGGTGGTTTCGTTGCGCTCTTCAATCCCGCTGTCCGTGTCCGTGGGGCTCGTGGCGCTTCTCTCCTTGTCCGCCTGCGGCTTCGGCGGCGAGGCCGGAAAGACCAGCGCTGCGGACCCTGACCAGCGGATCGTCGTCGACAACTTCCGCGCGCCGGTTGCGGACTGGGCCCTGGCCAGCGACGCCGCCTACATCCTGTCCCTGTCCGGATGCCTTGAAACCCTGACCCGCTACGACGAGACGCAGGGAAAGATCGTGCCCTCGCTCGCGACCGAGTGGAAGCAGGTCTCCGACCTCGAGTGGGACTTCACCCTCCGCGACGGCGTCAAGTTCCAGGACGGCACCCCGCTGACGGCTGCCGCTGTGGTGGGTTCCCTGCAGAACGTCCTCAAGGCCGACGTGCCCGCCAGGGCCTTCAGCCCCAAGGTGGTCAGCGGTGTCAAGGCCGTGGACGAGCACACCGTCCGCGTGACCACCCCGACCAAGAGCCCGTTGGTTCCCTACCGCCTGGCCAGCGTCAACACCGGCGTGCTGGCACCGGCCGCCTTCAAGGGTGAAAGTGTCGATCCGTTCGGCCACTGCACCGGCCCCTTCAAGCCTGTCTCCGAAAAGCCCAAGCAGTCGCTGACCCTGGACCGCAACGAGGACTACTGGGGCGGGAAGGTGCAGCTTGCCGGTGCCGAGGTCCGGTTCATCACCGACGGCGGCACCCGCACCACCCAGGTCCAGACCGGCGAGGCGGACGTTTCGCTGTCCATCCCGGTCTCCGGCCTGGCCGCGCTGGAAGGCGATTCCAACGTCAAGCTCCTCAAAGCCGACTCGCCGCGGACCGCCACCCTGTACATGAACAACGGAAAGGCCCCGTTCGACGACGTCGACTTCCGCAAGGCGGTCCGCTCGGCTCTCGACCTGGATGCCCTTGCGGCAAGCGTCTATGAAGGTGCTGCCACCCCGTCCACCGGTCCTTTCGCCCCGTCGGAACCCTGGTCCATTGAGGGCGCCGAGGCCCCGAAGCAGGACCTCGAGGCCGCGAAGAAGCTGCTCGCCTCTGCCGGCTACACCGCCGGCCGGCCGCTCGAGATCGTCGCCATCGTGGAGCGCGCGGAGTTCGCCGACGTGGCCACCGTCATCCAGGAAAACCTGAAGGCTGTGGGCGTTCCGGTGAAAATCGTGACCAAGGAATACGCCGCCGTGGAACCGGACCTGCTGTCCGGCAACTACGACATGGTGCTGAGCCAGCGCAACCGCCTGATCGACATCGCGGACCCCATCGGATTCCTCACCGCGGACTACACCTGCGAGGGCACCTACAACCTCAGCCACTTCTGCAACGCGGAGTACGACAAGAAGATCGCCCAGGCGGCCACCACCGCCGACTCCGAGCAGCGCTACCGCCTCTACTCCGAGGCCGGACAGATCCTCCAGGACCAGGCCGTGAACGTGTGGCTCGTCAACGAGCAGGCCATCGACGCCGTCCGCACCGACCTGCAGGCCCACGTCCAGGACCCCCTGGCCCGCTATGTGCTCAGGGCTGAAACGGCCAAGTCCGGATCCTGACCGTGGCCTTCCCTGATACACAAGCCCTAGAGCAGGGCTGCGGATGATGCAGTTCGTCGCCAGGAGAGCGGCGGCCCTTGTGGCCGCCGTTCTTCTGGCGTCTTTCGTGGTGTTCCTCATCCCGTACGTCACCCCAGGCGACCCGGTCCGGAAGATCATCCGCTCGCGGGTGGCGGGTGACGCGATCGATGACAATTCAGTCGTCGAATCCCTGTCCCTCCAGCTGGGACTCCAGGATCCGTTGTGGACGCAGTACCTGCGCTGGCTGGGACGGTTCCTCAGCGGCGACATGGGCCTGTCCTACACCAGCCGGACGCCTGTGGCGGATCAGGTGCTGCCCGCCCTCTGGGTCACACTCAGCCTCGTGGTCATGGCCCTCGCCATTGCCGCCGTGATCGCCGCCGTCCTGGGCATTACCGCCGCCCTGAACGAGGGTCGCGCGGCTGATAAGGCCATCACCGCCGTCACGCAGGCGTTCATCGCCATGCCGGAGTACTGGCTCGCACCGATGCTCGTGCTGGTCTTTGCGCTGAAGCTGTCCGTGCTGCCCTCCGCCGGGTGGGAAGGCCCGACGTCGGCCGTTCTTCCCGTGGCCGTTCTCGCCTTGCGCCCGGCGAGCCACTTCACCACCGCCGTGCGCGACGGAATGCTCGACGCGCTGGGTGCGGACCACGTCGTCGCCGCGCGGGGGAGAGGACTCAGTTACGTCCAAACCCTCCGGAAGCACGTGATCCCCAACGGGCTGCTGCCCCTCACCACGCTCGCGGCCGTATGGTTCGCAGGCCTGCTGGGCGGATCAGTCATCATCGAGGTCATCTTCGCCATCCCCGGCATGGGGCGGCTCCTGTTCGACGGAGTCCTGAACAGCGACATCCCGCTGGCCCAGGGAGCCGTGGTGGTGGTCGTGGGGCTTGCTGTCCTGCTGACCACCGCCGCGGACATGGTCCACGGGCTCCTTAACCCCCAGGTAAGGATGCGCCATGCGTAGGCTACGCAATCTGCCCTTTCCACATCTGCCGGGCCACATCTGGGCCGCCGCCTCGGTCCTGGCCCTCATCGTGCTGTCCGTGCTTCTCGCCGGCTGGATCGCACCCTATCCGCCAGCGGAACAGAACCTCGCCTTGCGGCTGGCAGCGCCGAGCGGAACCCACTGGCTGGGCACCGACCACCTGGGCCGCGACACCTTGAGCCGGCTGCTTGACGGCGGCGGCTTCTCGCTGACCGTCGCCGCCCTGGCCACAGTGCTCACCGCGGTCATCGGCACGGCGGTCGGGGTGCTCAGTGCCCGCCGGCGGGGCTGGCTGGACGAGTTCTTTACCCGCACCAACGACATCCTCCTGGCCATGCCGGAAATGGTGGTGGCCCTGTTCCTGGTGGCCGCGCTGGGAGCGGGCTATCCGTCCCTGCTGCTGGCCCTGACCGTGACCGGCTGGACGCCGTTCGCCCGCCTGGCCAGGGCGCTCGCGTACGACGTCAACGCCCGCGGGTTCATCGAGGCCGCCCGTGTCCTCGGCTGCCCGCCCTGGTTCATCATCCTGCGGCACATTCTGCCCCACCTGTCCGGGCCCCTGCTCGGGCAGGCCACCCTCCGGTTCGGGCAGTTCCTGATCAGCGTCGGCGCCCTCTCATACCTGGGGCTCGGGGTGCAGCCGCCGCAGTCCGACTGGGGCTCGATGCTCGCCGCCGCCCAGCCCTATGCCGTGAGGTCGCCGATGACGATCCTGGCGCCCGGCCTGGTGATCTTCACCGTGGCGCTGTGTGTCTCCCTGATCGGCCAGCACCTGGCGCGGATGTCCAGCAGCAGGCTGCTGCTGGCGTCGTCCGCTGGACCTGCACCTGCGCCTGCACCGGCGGTCAGCAATGTCTGAGGGACTGGTGATTAAGGGGCTGCACCTCAGTGTCCGGGAACCCGGCGCCGGACGTGCTTTCGCGGCAGAGCGGCGGCTTATTCCGTCCGGCAAGGCTGCGTCCGGCAAGGCCGCGTTCCGCGAGGCTGCGTCCGGCAAGTCCGCGTCCCGCAAGGCCGCGTTCCGCGAGGCTGCGCCCGGCAATGCGCCGGTCCAGTGTCCGGTGCTCTCCGCCGTCGACCTCTCCGTGGCACCGGGCGAGTTTGTGGCCCTGGTGGGAGCCTCCGGAAGCGGCAAGACGATGACCGCGCTGTCGGTCCTGGGGCTGCTGCCGCCTCAGATCCACGCCGAGGCAGGGTCCATCCGGCTGGGCGGGACGGACCTCCTGGGGTGTGACGGCGCGCAGCTCAACCGGATACGCGGTGGCCGCGTGGGCATGCTGTACCAGCAGCCCAAGCGCATGTTCAACCCCCGGATGACCATCGGCCGCCACCTGGCCGAACCGCTGAAGCTGCACCGCGGACTGCGCGGACGCACCGCGAGGGCACAGGCGCTGGAGCTGCTCGCCGACGCCGGATTCGACGATCCCGCCCGGTGTGCGCGGTCCTATGCGCACCAGCTCTCGGGCGGCATGGCCCAGCGCGCGATGCTGGCCCTGGCCATGGCCGGCCAGCCGGAACTGCTGCTCGCCGACGAGCCGACCTCCGCCCTGGACAAGGTGCTGGAGCGGCAGATCCTGGAGCTGATCGACACCCAGAGGCGCCAGCACGCCCTCGGGGTCCTCTACATCACGCACGACCTGGCCACCGTTGCTGCGTTCGCTGACCGGGTCGTGGTGCTCGACGCCGGCCGGGTCCAGGAGGAAGGCCCGGTCAGGGCGGTCCTCGGCGCGCCCCAGACCGCGTGCGCCAGGGAGCTCCTGGAGGCATGCGCCCTCACCCGCCGCCGGATAGAGGCGGCCGGGGAGGCACTCGGCCCCTCCCGCGACATTTTGACGCTCGACGGTGTCACTAAGCGGTTCGCCGGCAACGGGCGCGGCGCCCGGCCGGCGCTGGAGAACGTCTCGCTGAGCCTCCGGGAAGGCGAGATTCTTGGCGTCCTGGGCCAGTCCGGCTCAGGTAAGAGCACCTTGGCCCGGCTGCTCGTAGGGGTCGAGGCCCCGGACCGCGGCAGCATTACGCGGGCGCTGCCCTCGGAGGACGGGAAAAATGACGGGAAGAACGACGGCGGCAGTGCCGCCCGCAGCGGCCCCGGCACTGAGGTGCAGCTCGTCTTCCAGGAACCGCACGACGCCTTCGACCCCCGAATGAAGCTGCGCGCGAGCCTTGAGGCCCCGCTGCTGCGGCAACAGACGTGGACGGCGGACGAGCGCCGGGATCGCATCCACCAGGCCGTCCGGGATGTTGAGCTGGAACCCGGACTGCTGGACCGGTATCCAAGCCAGTGTTCGGGAGGTCAGCTGCAGCGGCTGACGATCGCCCGCGCGCTGCTCCTGGAACCGGACGTACTGATCTGCGACGAGGCCACGTCGGCGCTCGATGCCGTGACGCAACGCAAAGTCCTGGACCTGCTGCTGCGGCTGCACCGGGACCGCCGTCTTTCACTGATCATGATTTCCCACGACATGAACGTCATCCGGTACATGAGCCACAGGGTGGCCGTGCTGTATCAGGGGGCCTTGGTGGAACTGGCGGCCACGGCGGATTTCTTTGCCAACCCCCAACACGGGCACAGCAAGCAGCTGGTGGCAGCGGCCCTCACCAATCCGGCAGTCTGTGCTGCTCCGGTGGCCTGTGCCGATTTGGCGGCCTGCGCTCATCGGGCGGCACTCACGGCGGCCCGTTATCCCGGGGCCGGCGCGGCGGGAACGTCCCGTTTCCTGGAGCTCGTCAGCAACCCGAACGCCTGAGGGCGTCAGTTCCACCGGTAGGGGCTTTGCCGGCTACACCCCGGCCCAGCGGCGGAGCGTGCTGTTGACGAGGCCGATCAACGCGGCCGTCCACCAGCACGCCTGCGAGATGCTGAGGGCGATCAGGAGACGGAGGCGCAGCCGGTGCGCCAATTCACCGAAGCGTGTTTCCGGCGGGAGCGCGAACAGCTTGTGCATCATCGGGGCGATACTCAGTCCGTTCAGCATCAGGACGAGCACACAGCCGAGCTTCACGGCGGTGACCGGGTTGGTGAGGTCGGGCTGGATGAGGGCTCCCGAGGCCAGCAGAAGCGCCAGGCCGCCCCAGATCAGCGGTTTCGCGGCCGCCTCGAGCTTGGGCGATTCGTGCATGTGCACCTTGCCCATCAGCCAGAGCAGGCCCAGCCAGTCCACGACGAGGATGGTGCCGAAGGACAGCACCAATGCCAGGATGTGGACGGAAAGTCCAAGGCGGTGGAGTTCCGGCCCGAATTCCACGAAGTGCCCCATCAGGACGGAGGCAAGCCAGCCGGCGGTGCAGAGGATGCCGAGCAGAACCAGACGGACGGTCTGCCGCCGGGAATCCGGCGCATTGTGGACTGGCGCGGAAGCGGGCTGTGCAGATTGGGGTTCAGGGCGGGTCAGTGTTGTGCGGGTGTCGGCGATCATAAGGCCGGCCTTTCATCACAGTTGTGCTCCCCTGAGTGTGTTGCCGGGAGCGGCGGCTACTGGCCGGGCAGTGCCGGACAGCAAAGATAGTAGGGCTGGGTAGGAAGATGGGGACAGGGTATGGAAATAGGGGGCCGCGCGGTGATTGGTGCGGGGAAAGGCCCAGGCACGAGCAGCGGTGCAGGCAGTTGGGGGCTTGTGGCCCCAGGAGAGGTCACATCCCGACCTGAATGAATACGATACAGGTTGATTATGGAATTACGCAATAAAAGTGTTTCTCATTTCTCCAGTGGATTGCTTAATAGTGCGTTTCAAGAAATAAATTCCCCTGATGCAATTCACCGAAAATTCACCAAGGCAGACCAACAATTCACCTGCGCAGAACGGGAGTGTGCCGGCGCAGACCGGGAATTCAACACGTCCGGCACAGCATCGGAATTCCTCCCACCCCCTCCCAACTAAGTAGCACTTCAGGTCGTTCTCAGCGCTGAGAACGACCTGAGGTGCTACCTAGTTGGGCGAAGGCGTGACAAAAGAGCCGCCTGCAGGTTGTTGCTCAGGCTCGGCGGGCGGTCGAGTTCCACGCTTAAGGTCAGCAGCGTCCGGCTCAGATAATTCCAACGGTCATCGTTGCTCCGTAAACTGCAGATCAGTGTGCCGGTCCGTGCGGCGGGGGAATGACGGGGATTAGCCCCGTCGGGAGGCCGATAATCTCTGCGTCCTCGGGGCGGTCCTGGCTCGCCCGCTCGATCGCGGCGCGGAAATGGGGCAGGCTGTTCTCCACCATCTCCTCGCTGGCGGTGAGGGATATCCGGAAGTAGCCGGGCGTTTCGAAGAGGGCGCCGGGAAGAACGAAGACATCCTCATGGCCGAGGGCTTCCGTGAACGCCTCGTCGTCGGCAATGGGGCAACGGATGAACAGATAGAACGCGCCTTCGGGCGGCCGGAGCTGGTAACCCATGCCGGACAGTTCCTCCACGAGCCGGTCGCGCTTGTGCTGCAGCTGCTCCACGTCGATCGTGAACTGTTCCAGCCGGGGGAGCGCGAACTGCAGGGAGCCGTTGGGAAAGATCCAGCCCATTGCCACCTGCAGGGCTTCAATGGCAGGGCGGAGTTCCTTCCGGTCGGGCATGGTGGAAGGCAACGCCAGATAACCTACCCGTTCCCCCGGCGCCAGGTGCGTCTTTCCGTACGAGTAGGCCAGCAGCGTGTACGGGTAGAACTCGGTCGGGCTGTGAAAGCGGGCGCCGTCGAACACGATCCGGTTATAGGGCTCGTCCGAGATCAGGTAGATGCGGCGGCCGTTCCGGACAGAGGCCTCCTCGAGCAGCCCGGCGAGGCTTTGGAGAAGCTCCGGCGGATAGATCCGCCCGGTGGGGTTGTTTGGCGAATTGATGATGACGGCGCGGGTACGCGGGGTGATGGCGGCTTCGATGGCTGCCAGGTCGAGGTCGAACGTCCGCAGGTCGATCCGGACCTTCACCGGGACCAGGCCGGCCTCGACGGCCAGCGGCTCGTAGAGGAACCACGGCGGCATGCTGTAGATGACCTCGTCGCCGGGGTCCGTCACCGTCTTGAGCGCCAGCGCGATCGCGGTGAAGCCGCCGGTGGTGAGGTACAGGTCCTCGGGCCGGAATGGCACACCGAGCCACTGGGCCAGCGATGCTGCCGCTGCCTCCCGCGCGTCGATCTCGTTGGTCTTGTAGGCAAACCACTGGTCGTCGCGCGGGTGGACGGCATCCGCCAGGGTCTCCACGTACGCCGCCTGGGGCATCTGGTGCGGGTTGCCCAGGGTGAAGTCGCAGGTGCCGTGCAGGTGCCGGCGTCGGGAGTATGTGGAGTCATTGAGGAACGCATTGATCCGCTGAAAGGACGGGATCGACGCGACCCCGAGCGCACGTCGCGAGGCAGGGGATCCGGTCACTGCCCGGTACCTTCGGTTGCCCGTTCGCCTGCCCGGGCCTTCCTGGCGGTCAGGAGCAGGTATTCCCATTTCATCTGGAAGGGCGAGTCACCGTGGGCGTCGCCGTAGGCTGAGGCGAGCTCGGTCAGGGCCTGGTCGAGGGCCTTGACCTTTTCCTCGTCCCCGGCCAGGTACTTGTACACCGAGATGGTGGGGCCGTAGTGGGACTTGAAGTAATGCAGGAAGTCTTCCGGCTGGTGGAAGCTGGTGATGGTCACCATCTGCTTCCGGGTCTGGACGTCCGTGACGTTGCCGTCCAGGAGTTCGCGCACGTGGTCCTCGCTGCCCCACAGCGGAGGTGGCTGGGCGCCCGGCGGCGGCGGGGGACCGAACGGCTTCATGGTGGCGAACATCTTCCCTAGGAAGCCATCCGGCGTCCAGCTAATCAGACCGATGGTTCCGCCCGGCCGGCAGACCCTGAGCAGTTCGTCGGCACTGGCCTGATGGTGCGGGGCGAACATGACGCCCACACAGGACATGACCACATCGAACTCGCCGTCCGCGAAGGGCAGCGCTTCTGCGTCGGCTTCCTTCCACTCCAGCTCAACGCCGCGGTCGGCGGCCAGGCGGCGCCCTGCGTCGAACATCTCCGGGGTGAGGTCGCTGGCCACAACGCTGGCACCCATCATGGCTGCAGGGATGGCGGCGTTGCCGGCCCCCGCCCCGATGTCCAGCACGCGCTGCTTGGGTTTGAGGGCGCACGCCTCCACGAGAATCGCGCCGAGGTCCGGGATCAGCTCGCTGGCGAGGGCCGGGTAGTCGCCCTGCGCCCACATGGCCCGGTGCTTCTCCTTGAGGGCCCGGTCCGCCTGGGTGGTGTCCTCTTGGGTCGCGTTGGTTGTGGTCGCCTGGGTGGCTTCCGTCTTGTCGTCCATGTCCGCCCCTCTGCTCTGCAGGAATTGCTGGTGCAGGTTTGACTGACAGCGCGCTGCTAATCCAGTGGAGGCTGTGGTGCGACTTATTGTCGGCCCCGGTGCGGGGCTTGTAAAGGAGCTTTCGATGAGGTGCGCTTACCGGGCCGGCAGCTGCACGGACAATTCCCCTCGCCCGGACGGCAGGATCAGGAGTGGTCTGACCTCAACAGCTCAGCCTGTTGGGTAAATGTCTCGTCACCCGACATTCTGCCCAGCATCGTCAGCTGGTTTGCTACGCCCTTGTGGTAGCTTGCGGGGTATTTCCAGACGTCCTTGGCGAAGGGGGCAACTGCGTACCACGAGGGTCCGCCTGGCCGCCTGTAGTCCTCGAAGTGGTCGCGAATTGTCGCCGCTCCTTCATTGAACATCAACAGAGCGTCTTCGCTTTTCGTCAGGCGGTAGTAATCGTAGGCGCCGTAAACTGCATAAATGTGCCCGTTGACGACATGGGACGAGGGTACGTCTTTACCCACGTATTCCTCAAACCAGGCGTAATTCTTATCGCCGTTCTTCTCAACTTCCCGGAACCACGGCTGTCCGTTCTGCTTTTCTACCTTGAAGGAGAGGAAAACCCGATCGGCATGATTTTTCCAGTAAATATCGCCGGTCGTCTCGTACAGGTTGATGAACGTCGAGAGCATCATGCCCTGCGCCATCCCGGAGTACCAGGGGCGTCCCATGTCCAGCTTCCCTTTACCGGGTGCGTGCTTGAAGGTATAGGGGAACCAGGTTGCACCGCTTTCATCCCGCACGGAGTGAAGAATGAGATAACGCGTAGTGGCCTCCGCCCGACGAAGATATTCCGGATCCTTGGAGCCCCTATAAGAGGAAATCATTTGGCTGATAAACCATGCGCTGTTTACGGGATGATAAACGTTCTCGCCACGAATTTTGACCTGCAGCACGCCGTTACTGTCCACTTCGCCCCATGTCTTATCCGACAGGGGAGCAACAACGGTTGAAAGATATGGTGACCCGATGCTGGTGTCGAGCTTGTAGTCGGCAACTTCAACCGCAGAGCCTGAATTGTTCTCCACCGCAGCGCTCGGACTGTTCTCCACCGCAGCGCTTTGGCTGCAAGCGCCGAGCAGCGTTGCAAGTACAAGAAGCAACGCCACTAAGGCGGACGATTTAGGCAGCGATGAACGGCGGGAGCGCACAGGTATCCTCTTCCAGAATGATGGGGGTCCTGATCATGCTATCAACTGGAGCGACACCGACGCTTTCGATAAGGTGCGCTTACCGCCCTGGTGCGTCCCGCCGTCGTGCGGCGTAAGCGAACAGGGCAGTGGTGGCGACCGTTGCCAGATACCCGGCGATCACGATCAGCGAAATCCCTGCCCAGAAGTAGTTCGTGGTGCTCCCCTCCTGGCCTGGCAGCGGCGCGATCTTCACCAGCGAGTACAGCGCCACGGCAGCCGAGGCCAGCCCGATCACCACCGGCAGCCCGATCCAGAGCCGCGACGACGCCCAGTGCCCGTTGAAGCCGTCCCACATATTCCACTCATGGCTGCCCGTGCGGATGATCAGCCAGCCGGCGGGAACCATGAAGCAGCCCACCAGGAGGAACGCCGCCACCACGTCGGCGGGCCGGTGCCACTGGTTCACCAGCGTGGACATCCCCGAGGCGACCGCGAAACTGCCGCCCACGAACCCGGCCAGCGGCCGCCAGCGCGGGGAAGCCATCAGGAACACGGCCGCGGCAGCCGACGCCGCCAGCGTGGTGTGTCCCGACGGCAGCGAGTTGAACTCGAGCGTTTCCACGCCGCGGTCCGGCCGCACCAGCAGCAGGTGCTTGAGCACCTGCGCTGCGACGTTCGCCCCCACGCACGCCGCCAGCGCTATACCCGCGGCCCGCCAGCGGCGGTGGATCAGGGTGACAAAAAGAACGACGACGGCGGCCATCACCAGTGAGATGGTGGGCAGCCAGTCCAGGAACCGGGTGGTGACCTTGCCCGCAGGCCCGTGGATGGCCACGGCTTCAACCAGCGCCGACTCGTCGATGAACTGGCCGGTGGTGGTGCGGACAAAGTAGTAGTAAGTCGCGGCGAGCCCCGCCATGCAGGCCAGGGTGGCCAGCACGAAAAGGAACCCGGTGCCCCGTGCGAGGCGCATCGGGCCCCGGTGCTGGTTGCGTCCGGGGTTCCTGTGCTGGTTCCTGAGCTGGGAAATCATCGTAACAAGGGTGTCACAGTTTGCTGGGAGCTGCCTGTCTATTGGGTGGCTGCAGTCTGTCAGGGGTGTGGCTTCTGAGCGGGTTGTTTTGAGGTATGGCTGCCGGAGTTTCTTTTCCTCGGGCGGGGGGTCGACAGCGTGCGGAGGGCCGGTTACGTTGGCCCCATGAGCGAAAACCTGGACGACGCACGCGCTGGCTCTGGACCTGGGTCTGACACTGGATCTGGATCTGGTTCTGGGACTGGGCGCGAGACGGGCGGCGAGGCTGAGAGGGGCGGCGCTGAGAAGATAGGCGTCGAGAAGAGCGTCCGCGACAAGGACGACGTCCGCAGCGACTCGCCCGAAGGTGACCTGAGCACCAAGCTGGACCCCGACGTCATTCCTCAACAGGGCGATACGCCGGAAGTGGAACGAACCCGGGAACATCCGGAGGAAACCGGCAGCTGACCGCTGTTCACAGTTCACCCTTGACGGCCCGCCGCCGGATAGAGTTTGAGCATGGCCGGACTCGCGGATGTTCTGGGCCCTGTCCTGGAACTGATGTCGTGGGTGGGGTTCATTCCCGGCGTGCCCCTTCTCGTGTGGGGCCTGGTCATCAGCAAGCGGCGGTGCGACTGGACCGCCACCACGGGGGAGGTCTACACGGCCGGAGGATTCACCGGATTCCGCTGGGTTGACCAGGAAAATATGCCGCGGCAAACACTCGTGGACGCCGACGTGGCCCGCGGACTCGAGGCCGGAAACCACGTGGAACTCCACTACGACGTCTGCCACCCCTCCCGCTGGGGGCTGAAGCCGCCGAAGCACGACAACACCGTGCTGATCCTCGGCTGGATCCTCACCGGCCTGGGTCTGCTGTGCACGGCGGGCGGGTTCGTGCTCCTGCTGTTCTAGGAGCTTCTACTCGTGGCCGGCGGTGCTCCCCACGCCCTGCCTCCCGGCGCCGCGCCGCGGTGCGCCACCGTTCCGGTTCCTCTCCCGCAGGTGTTCCAGCAGCGCCTGCTCCGGATGGCCCGGGTTTTCCGCCAAGTGCCGCAGCAGCCGGCGGCGGACGTCCGAGCGTGCATCGGTGGTCGACAGCACGCTTTGGATGATGTCCAGGACCTGCTGGTGCAGCTCCGAATCGTCAATGGTGATGGTGGAGGGCTGGCTGTTCGGCACGCCTACCGTGTAGCCCCGCCGCTCCGGCGGAATGTGTTCATGCAGGTCGCGGTAGTTCGTGTGCATCACTGACTCCTTCTTCGGGGAAAACCTGGGGGTGCTGCCGCGCTTAGTCATCTGTGCCACCGCCGTTTTCGGCCAGGCCTGCCTGGCCAGCCGGCTCGCTGTCATCCGGTCCACTGCCATCCGGTCCACTGCCATCCGGTCCACTGCCATCCGACCGGCCGTCGTCTGATCCGCCGTTGTCGTCCGGGACATCCTTGTCATCCGGCACTGCGGAGGCGGATCCGTCTGGAGCGGCCACCGCCGGCGACGTCACCTGCGTGGGTGCGACACGCTGGACAACCCCCGAGTCGCCGTCGGCATCCTGGGTTTCGGCCTGCTCAGTGGTCTGCGGCTGGGCCATATCCAGGCGCCGGGGGGCCTCTGCGGAACGGAACCTATCGGGGGCGGGCGCGGAGGATGTGGGGGCAGGACCCGGCGCGGATCCGGGCGCCGTCGTAGAAGACGTGGAAGATGAAGCGGGATCGACCACCACCACTCCATTGGGCTGGCTGGCCGGCGCCGCCGCCAGCGACTGTGCCCAGATTCCAAAACCGGCGAGGCCGATCAGGGGAATGCTGAGCACTGACCACCTCTTCACTGCTCCGCCTTCCCTAGCTGGTGATTCCACTCTCGGCCGGGAAGGTGAAGCAGGCATGAGACACGGATGAGAATCCTCTCATCTGGCCCCAGTGCTCGTCGGCGGTGCTCGTCGGGGGTGCTCGCCGGACGGCTCGGCGGAATGCTCGACGGCGGGCCCGCTCGCTAAAGCGGGGCGTTCTCCTCGGGCTGGCACACGATGCGGTAGCCCACGCCCCGGACGGTCTGGATCCGGTCCTGGCCGAGCTTGTTCCGCAGGTACCTCACGTAGACATCCACCACGTTCGAGGACCCTTCAAAGTGGTAGCCCCAAACGCGGCTCAGCAGTTGCTCCCGGCTCAGTACGCGGCCAGCATTTTCAATGAGGGTCCGGGCCATGACGAATTCGCGGGCTGAAAGGTCGATGGTGCGCCCGCCTATTTCCGCGGTCCGCAGGTCGATGTCCAACGTCAGGTCGCCGCATACCAGCGTAGGCGCGGGGGTCACGGGCGAGGTGCCTCGGAGCCTCAGCTTCACTCGTGACAGCAGCTCTTCAAACCGGAACGGCTTGGTCATATAGTCGTCGGCTCCGCCCTCCAGCGCGGCGACTGTGCTCTCCAGGCTGTCCGACGCTGTAAGGACGATGACCGGGACGATGGACTGCATGGCGCGGAGGTTCCGGAGGACCGCGAGCCCGTCCATGCGCGGCATTCCGATGTCCAGGATGAGCAGGTCGTACTCGCCGGACGAGGCATAGTCCAGTGCCTTCACGCCGTCAGAGACCTGGGTGGTGGTGTATCCCGCCGCGGTGAGGCCCTTGACGAGGAACGCGGCGATCCGCGGCTCGTCGTCGGCAATGAGGATGCGGGTCACTGACTACCGCCGGGGCTTGAGAGGATAGCCGCGCCCGACGACGGCCGGGTCGCCTTGATTTTTCCCGCCGGGCGGCCCGATCGTTTTGCCTCACCGGTCTCTTCTTCCTCGGTGACGCCGCCGCCGGCCGGGATGGTCAGGATGAAGCGGCTGCCCTGGCCCACGGCAGATTCCACCCGCACCGTCCCGCCGTGCGCCTCCGCGATCGCCTTGACGATGGACAGTCCCAGGCCGGAGCCCTCCGATGCCCCAGCCGCATTGCGGCCCTTGAAGAAGCGCTCGAAGATGCGCTCCTGATCCTCGTCAGGGATGCCGCTGCCGGTGTCCGACAGCCAGATTTCCAAGTCCGACGCAAGGAGAGGCCGCCCGCCCAACGCCGTTCCGCCGTCGTCGTTCTTTGCCCAGGCAGCGCCGACGGAAATCCTGTCCCCCTCGGAGGTGTGCCTTACCGCGTTCACCGCGAGCTGCTCCAGCGCCTGCATGAGCCGGTGCCGGTCCGCCCGGACCAGGCCGCCGGGCTTGGCATCCAGCTCCCAGGTGCGCGGCGCGAAGACCTTGATGCGGTTCAGGATGTTCTCCAGGAAGATGTCCGCCTCGATCCACTCGGGGGAGACGAAGTCCGGCCGGCCGCTGCGGGCGAGGATGAGCAGGTCCTCCACGAGCACCTGCATCCTGTCGAGTTCATCCAGCAGCAGGATGCGGGTCTGGTCCACATCCTCTGGGTCGCCGGCGCGCAGGAGTTCCAGGTAGCCGCGGATCACCGTCATGGGGGTACGGAGTTCGTGGCCGGCGTCGTGCACAAACCGGCGCTGGTTCTCGAAGCCGGACTCGAGCCGCTCCAGCATGTGGTTGAAGTTCATGGCCAGCTGGGCAATATCGTCCGTGGGTGCAGTGACCTCCACGCGTTTTGTCAGGTCTTCGAACGTTGTGTTCTGCGTGGCTTCCTGGAGGCGGCGGATCGGGCTGAGCAGGCGCCCCGTGATCACGTAGCCCATCCAGCCGGCCACCACGAGCGTTGCCAGAGCCGCCAGGGCGTAGGTCCACATGGACCGGATGACCTCGTCCCGCTGCCGCCCGATCTCGTTGGCGGCCACGAGGAGCCCGTCCCCGGGCCGGCCCTGCAGCCTCACCGAGGTGATGGAAAGGCGCACGACCCTGCCGTCGATCACAGTGTCCTGTACTACAGTCTGGCCGGGCCGGCTCAGGGACCAGATCCGCTCCCTGACTGCTTCGCTGCGGAGGTTGGTGGGCTGGATCCCGCCGGGGAGGATAACGTTGCCATCCCGGACCATGGTCATCAGCGACTCATGCCCGCCGGGCGTCTCGGAGCGCAGGAACAGCGTGAACAGCTCATCCAGGGACGTGAACCCGGAATTACTGGGAGCCGACCTCGCCAGTGTCTCCAGGTTCCTCCGGGGGTGCTGGAGTTCCTCATTAACGCGGTCGTCGAGGCTCCTTAGCTGCGCCACGGAAGTCACGGTGCCGGAAACCACCAAGCCCATCGCCATGAACACCAGCAGCGTGGCCAGCACGCGGAAGCGGACAGAGTGGACTTCGGCGCGCAGCTCGGCCAGCAGGACCCGCGGCGGCTTCATGGCGCTTCGCCCACAAAATTTTTTTTGGCTGCGGGCACGTCAGCCACGCTACTCAGAGCCGGGTACTCGGAGTACTTGGTTCCACCCGCTACTGCCACCATCCGCGCCATCGATTCATCCATTTCACGCTTATCCGGCGGTCCTCCGCGGATCGAGGATCGCATGAAGCCGCCGGGAACTGCGGTTATTCCAAGATAGCCCCGGATTCTTGGGAAAAACTTGGCGACCCTGCGAACCTCAACGGTCCTGTCCCCTGCGGTTGGAGGGGGACGGCAGGGCAGTACCCGGCCCAGGAAGCGGGAAGGGGGCACTCTGCCGGAAACGCAACCAAGTAGTCCGTCAGCCGAAAATCGAGTACTCGCTACTCGTGCCCGTGCTTACCCCAGTGACAAGTATGAATCCAAGCCATTCATGGGGAATGCAGTTCATGGGGATAGTAGGTGCACAAATGGTTCAGACCGTTGCAGAGGAAACCCGCTGGTCGCGTGGAGTCCGCGAAGACGAGTACATTCCAACAATCTCAGAGGGGGTAAATGGAGCGCCGGCCCGGCTTTCCATTAACATCCTGGGTCCGCTTAAGGTCCGCCGCGGCGACGTGGTCATCGGCTCTCACGAGCTGGGCGGCCCGAAGCCCCGCCAGGTGCTGGAGATCCTGCTGCTCAAGCTGGGCACTCCGGTTTCCAAGAACCACCTGATCGACGTCCTCTGGAACGGGCAGCCTCCGGCGGAGGCGCTCTCCACCCTCGAAAGCTACGTGAGCGTGCTGCGCCGCCACCTGCAGCCCGGTTCCGGCAAGGGCGGCGCCCTCCGGACGGTCACCGGCGGTTACATGATGGACCGCAGCATGGTGGACCTGGACCTTGACCGGTTCGACGAACTCCTGAAGCAGGCCGGACACGCCAACCCCGAGGAATCCTACAAGATGCTCGAGAAGGCGCTGGATATCGCCTCCGTGCCCCTGCTCGGCGACGAGCTCCTGGCCGGCTGGGCCGAAGAGGAGCGGGCATTGCACGCAGCCCGCGTGGCCGGCATCAAAGCCCGCGCCGCCGAAGCCGCCGTCACAGTGGGACAGCCGGAACGCGCCGTCGCACTGGCCAGCGAGCTCCTGCTGGAGGATTCCATCAACGAGAAGGCCTGGACCGCCCTGGTGCTGGGCCTCGAGGAATCCGGACAGTACATGGAAGCGCTGCGCGCATACGGACGGTGCCGTCGGGTCATGGACCAGGAAATCGGCTGCCTGCCAGGCCGTGCCCTCCGCGATGCCCATGCCAGGCTGCTTCAGGCGACGGCTGCCGGCGACGACGATGCGTCCGATCTCTCCGACGTCGATCTACCGCTCCCACCCGTTAGTTCACAGAGCATGCGCGAAATCAGCATTCTGACCATCGACGATCACAGCACGTTCACGGAACTGCTGACCGCCGCCCTGGACCGTGAGCCGGACCTGCGGAGCGTCGCCTCGGCCACCACCGCCAAGAGCGGCGTGGAGCAGAGCATGGCGCTCAAGCCCGACGTCGTCATCATGGACTTCCACCTGCCCGACGGCGACGGCCTCACCGCTGCTGCCCGGATCCTGGCCGACGCCCCGCAGACGCGGATCGTCATGCTCACAGGGGATCCCACGCCGGAAGCACTCCGCACCGCGGCATCGATGGGCATCTGCGCCTTCCTCCCCAAGGGCGGCTCACTGTCTACGCTGCTGGACACTCTGCGGTACGCCCGGGCCGGCAACATGGTGGTCCACCCGTCCCTCGTGGCACAGCTGGGCATGAGCACTCCGAAGCCGGCACCGGTTGTTCGCGAAGTGGAGCCCGGCGGTCCGGTGCTGACGCCGCGCGAGCTGGATGTTCTCCGCCTGATGGCGGGCGGACACGGGTCCAAGGAGGTGGCCAGCAAGCTGGACATCTCACTCAACACCTGCCGGGGTTATGTCAAAGCGATCTTCGCCAAGCTGGGAACGCACTCCCAGCTGGAATCAGTAATGGAAGCTTCACGGCGCGGCATGCTCGAGCAGCCGTCCGATGGCTAGGCCGTCATTCCTACGGCCTGCACAGCTCCACCCGCTTGAAACGGCCCAGCCCGGGAGGTCTGAGGTTTACAAAGCGGTCCGGCAATTCCTGCTCATGGGACTGGTGGCCCTGGTTGTGGTCACCACCCCCGTGGCGTTCTGGATCTGGTCGGAGGCGGAACATCACGCCTTGGAGAACTCGAAGCAGGCCACGGAAAACCTGGCCCAGAACGTCGTGGCACCCCTGCTGGACGAGGGCGTCCTGCAGGGGGATCCGGCCGGCATTGCCCGGCTCGACGAGCGGCTGCGTCCCTGGGTAGGGGAGCGGTCCGTGTTCGAGATCAGGCTCTGGGATGCTGCCGGGCGCATGGTCTATTCCGACGACGAGAAACTTATTGGCCAGACGTTCACTCTGCCGCACGAGGCAACGGATGTCCTCGCCGGCAAAGAGATCAAGGCCACGCTGGAACTGCAGGCGGATGAGGTGCAGGCCGACGGCGTCAACACCGGGGAACTGGTGGAAGTGTACGTCCCGGTGACGGCACCCAACGGTGAGCGGCTGGCGTTTGAGGCCTATTACGACGACGACGCCGTCCGCCAGGAACAGGCCGCGGTCCTGCTCGACATGGCTCCGCCGTTCCTCCTTGCGCTGGGCGTCCTGCAGTTGGCCCAGCTCTTGCCTGCCGTGCGGCTCGCGCGCCGCATCCAGGCCTACGAGGCAGGCCGGACCCGTCTGCTGCACCGCGCCATCGAAGCCTCGGAACTGGAACGCCAGCGGATTGCCCGTGACCTGCACGATGAAGTGATCCAGGATCTTTCAGGGCTGTCCTACATCCTGGAATCGGAGGAACTGCACCGCCCGGTGGGGCAGCGCCGGCTCTTCTCGGACGCCCGCAGGATCCTGCAGGACAACGTACGGAACCTCCGGGCTATGACCACCGAGCTGTATCCGCCGGATTTGAACCGGCTGGGACTGTGCGGGGCACTGGTACGGCTGGGTGATCCGCTCGAGGAACGCGGGATCAGCCTCTCGCTGGACCTCCCGGCCAAGTGCGACTTGGACCGCGACCGTGCCGCCCTCCTGTACCGGGTGGCACGGGAAGCCCTGGCCAACACAGCCAAGCACTCCAAGGCGCAGCATGCCACCATGCAGCTGCGGCAGGTGGGGGACCGGTCTGAAATACGGATCTCGGACGACGGCCGCGGCTTTGACCAGAGCCTCGGATCACCTGAGGGACACTTCGGCCTGCGCATCATGCGGGACACTATCGGTGAGGCCGGAGGATCCCTGCAGGTGCAGTCGGCTCCCGGGCGGGGGACCACGGTCGTCGCCGGGTTTGGGGCAGCCATTGGGGCGGACTTTGGTGATGATCTGTTCGGGGACGATGTCTCCGGGGGTGCCGGAGCACGTGCTGCCGGTCCACTCGCAGTTGTCCGGCGCCAAACCGGCAGGCGTGCCGCTGGCAAACGTGCCGGTGACCTTGTCCGCGGGAAGGACCGTGTCCGCGGCAAGGACAGCGTTCGGGGGAATGACGGGACTGGCGGGAAGGACAACGTACCCGGAAAGGACAACGTGGCCGGCGGCTCTTCCGAGGTTCCCCAGCCGGTGCCATAGCGGACCGTTGCTTCCGCACTCCAGGAAGTGCAAGGGTGGTGCCGGAGGGCAACACCCCAACAAGCTGCCGGCCCCTTCAATGACGCAGGGGCCGGCACATTCCAGAGAAAGTACATCCGTCATGCCATCCCAGAAACCGGACGGACCCGCTGCCTTGCAGCACCCGCGGTTTGCCCGCGCCTACGCAAGAGCCGTCGTCGGAATGAACCGCCGCGGCGGCACTGAACACCGCCGGCGCCTGCTGTCCGGCCTGCAGGGCAGTGTCATCGAAGTGGGGGCTGGCGAGGGCTCCTCGTTCAGGTTGTACCCCTCCGCAGTCACTGACGTTCTCGCCGTGGAGCCGGACGATTATCTGCGCGGCCTCGCCGAGCAGCGGGCAGCATCCGTGTCCGTTCCGGTCGTGGTGGTGGCCGGATCGGCCGAGCATCTCCCCGCTCCGAGTGCCGGAGCCGACGTCGTGGTGTGCAGCCTGGTCTTGTGCAGTGTCGAGGACCAGGGGAAGGCGCTCGCGGAAATCTACCGGGTGCTCCGCCCCGGCGGAACGCTCGCGTTCTACGAGCACGTCCGGTCCCATCGCCGGTGGATCGCCTCCGTGGAGGACGCACTGACGCCGGGCTGGCAGCGGTTCGCTGGCGGCTGCCACCTCAACAGGGACACACTCGAAGCGATCACTGCCGCCGGATTTCAGGTGCAGGACAACGAACGTTTCGGCTTCGCCCCGCAGCTGCTGGCCCCGCCCATGGCGCATATTTTGGGCCACGCCGTCCGCCCTGGCTGATCTCCTCCTGAGACTCTCACATGGTTGCGTTCCCACCCGTTGTCCACATGGCTGAGTCGCCAACCCGTTGTCCACATAGCTGAACTTCCGGAGCAGGTCCGGGGAGGGGCGCCGGTACAGTGAATTCATGCCTGCCGCATCGCCTCCCGGGGCTTCCGGGTTCCCGCAGCCGTCCGGGCTGTCCGCCGGGGACAGCCTGCCGACACTTGAGGAGCTGCCCCCGCTTACCGAACTGCTGAGCGCCGCACGCGTGGTGTCCATTCCAATGCGCGTGAAATTCCGCGGCATTCTCGAGCGCGAAACTCTGCTGCTGCGCGGACCCGCGGGCTGGGGAGAGTTTGGTGCTTTTCCTGAATATGGCGACGCGGAAGCCAGCCGCTGGCTTCGCGCCGCCATCGAAGCAGGCTGGCAGGGATTTCCGGAGCCGCTCCGGGACAGCATTCCGGTGAACGCAACCGTGCCTGCAGTCCCCGCGGCACGTGTGCCGGACGTTCTCGCGCGGTTCGGGCGGGTGGACGCGGTCAAGGTCAAGGTGGCTGAACACGGACAATCCCTTGACGACGATGCGGCCCGGGTGGCGGCCGTGCGTGCCGAGCTCCCTGATGCCGCCGTCCGGGTCGACGCGAACGGGGGGTGGGACGTGCCGGAGGCCGTGGAAGCTCTGACGCGGCTCGCTGGCTTCGACCTTGAATATGCGGAGCAGCCGGTCCCGGGCATCGACGCCCTGGCTGAAGTGCGACGCCTCCTGCGCGAAGCGGGAGTCCCTGTGCTCATTGCCGCGGACGAAAGCGTTCGCAAGGAGGACGACCCCCTGAAAGTGGCACGGGCCGGCGCCGCAGACCTGATCGTCGTCAAGGTGGCCCCGCTCGGGGGCGTGCGGCGTGCGCTGGACATCGTTGCGCAGGCCGGAATGCCCGCCGTCGTGAGTTCCGCCCTTGACACCTCTGTCGGCATCCGGGCCGGCCTGGCGCTCGCCGCCGCCCTTCCGGAACTGCCGTACGCCTGCGGACTGGGGACCGTCTCCCTGCTCGCGGGGGACGTCACCACGGATCCGCTGGTGGCGGACGACGGCGCCATCAGGCTGCGTGACGCTGTGCCGGACGAGGGACTGTTAGAGCGGTACGCCGGTGCTGACGACCGCAAGAACTGGTGGCTGGACCGGCTCCGCCGGGCCTACGGAGAGCTCGTCCGAAAGTGAACTTGGCGAGGTTAACTTACAGGGATGTAAGTTCACCCGAACTTAACCAGAGTGACCTCTCACATTTGGTTTTCGCTGACAGGGTGGGCGGGACCGCAACACATCCCTTGGAAGGTCCCTCCATGTCTGAAATCCCCGGGCGCAAGTTTGCCCTGCTGCCCATGCTCGGCCACACCAAAGGCAAGCGCAGCCCCGTCACCTGCGCGCTCAAGTGCGACAACGCCTGCTCGGGCGACGTCTGCAACACCAGCTCCAACAGCTACTTCCGCGACATCGCATCCACCACGATGTCCCGCCGCGCCGCCCTGGGCTTCGGCGCGGCCGGAGCCCTTGCCGTCGTGCTCGGCGGTTCCCTGGCATCTTCCGAAACGGCAGTAGCCGACGGCGGCACAGGCCTCTCGGCCGCCGCGAAGAACGGCTACGGCCGTGCGGGCGCCTCCAAGCTGCAGTTCACGGCCATCCCGGCCGTCCCCGCTGACGTCGATGCCGTCACCGTGCCCGCTGGCTTCACCTGGCAGCCGGTCATCCGGTGGGGTGACCCAATCTTTAACGGCGTCCCGGAGTTCGACCTCTACTCCCAGACTGCCGCCAAGCAGGAGAAGCAGTTCGGGTACAACAACGACTACACCGACATCCTCGAAATCCCCGGCAGCAAGGGCCGCCGCGCGGTGCTCTTCGCCAACCACGAGTACACCAACGACGCCATCATGTTCCCGCCGTCCATGCCTGAGGACGAGGAGCGCGCCGTCAGCCAGGCGGCCCACGGGCTCACGGTGGTGGAATTGGAGCGCAAGGATAAGAGCACGCCGTGGAGCTACGTGCAGGGTGCACCGCTGAACCGCCGGTTCCTCAACAGCACCACCTATGAGCTGACCGGTCCGGCCGCTGGCTCGTCTCTGGTCAAGACCGTTGACGACCCTGAAGGCCGCTGGATCAAGGGCACCCTTGGCAACTGCGCCGGCGGCACCACGCCGTGGGGCACCATCCTCTCCGGCGAGGAGAACTTCCAGGGCTACTTCGTTGCGCCCGGAACCTCCGCCGGGGACAGGCGCTACGGTCTCACCAACAAGGCGACGGCACGCAAGTGGGAACTGGATGACCCGCGCTTCAACACCAACAATTCGGGCTACGAAAACGAGGCCAACCGCTTCGGCTACATCGTCGAGGTTGATCCGTTCGACCCCACCTCTACGCCGAAGAAGCACTCCATGCTGGGCCGCTTCAAGCACGAGGGTGCCAACGTGATTGTGGCCAAGTCGGGGCACGCCGTGGCCTACTCCGGCGACGACGAGCGTTTCGACTACCTCTACAAGTTTGTCTCGAAGGCCAAGTACCGCGAGGGCGACCGCAAGCACAACATGACGCTCCTCTCTGAGGGTGACCTGTACGTGGCCAAGTTCACGGGTGACTCCCCGGCCTCGGAAATCGACGGCAAGGGCACGGTACCCACTGACGGCGCCTTTGACGGCAGGGGCGAATGGCTGCCCCTCGTTGTCAACGGCAAGTCGAAGGTCAAGGGCATGTCCGTTGAGGAAGTCCTCGTCTACACCCGTCTCGCCGCCGACAAAGTGGGTCCCACCAAGATGGACCGCTGCGAGGACGTTGAGCCGAGCCCCTTCACCGGCAAGGTCTACGTCGCGTGCACCAACAACTCGGATCGCGGCAAAATCGGCAAGGAAGGCGCCACTGAGGTCAACCCGCGCAACGAAAACCGCGATGGCCACATCGTGGAAATCACCGAGATCGGCGACCAGACCTCAAGGAAGTTCACCTGGAACCTCCTGATGGTCTGCGGCGACCCGGCCCAGGGCGATGTCACTTACTTCTCCGGCTTCCCGACGGACAAGGTCTCGCCGATCTCCTGCCCGGACAACCTGGCGTTTGATTCCGTG
Source organism: Arthrobacter sp. NPDC093125 (assembly GCF_044754225.1). Classification (NCBI taxonomy): domain Bacteria; kingdom Bacillati; phylum Actinomycetota; class Actinomycetes; order Micrococcales; family Micrococcaceae; genus Arthrobacter; species Arthrobacter sp. NPDC093125. The sequence continues at coordinate 376,385 of NZ_JBIVOQ010000003.1, forward strand.
GGCAACCTGTGGATCTCCACCGACGGCGCCCCCTCGGGCATCGGCAAGAACGACGGCCTGTTCAAGGTCACGCTTGAAGGTGTAGAGCGCGGCCGCGTGGAGCAGTTCCTCGCCGTTCCCCGCGATGCCGAGACCTGCGGCCCGATCATTCACGACGACGAGCGCACCGTGTTCGTCTCCGTGCAGCACCCGGGCGAGGAAGGCACGTTCGAGGCACCGAACTCCCTGTTCCCGGACTACGTCCGCGCCGGTGCTCCGGTAAAGACCGGCCAGGCAAGGGCCCCGCGCCCCTCAGTGATCCAGGTCTTCCGCACGGACGACTAACCCCGCCACCCTCACCCACCCCCCGACGCTCCCTCACTTCCTGCACGTTTTCCCGGACGCTCCTGCAGATCTCGCGGGTTTCTTACCGACGCTCCTGCAGATCCTGCGGGGTTTTCGGCGACGCTCTCTCACGGTCACTGTGAGAGAGCGTTGGCATTTTGGCGGCAGGATGTGAGGGGGCGTTTCGGAATTCGCGGCGAAAAGTGAGGGAGCGTCGGATGGTGGCAGACTGGTTCGGTGACTTCCGAGGATCCAATGCAGCCTTCCGCCCCAGCTTTTCCCGCCTCCTCTTCAGCCGAACACAGCCAAGACCATAGTTCGCTGACCTCGATGGCGGCCGCGCGGATTGCTGTTTCGGCGCTGCTCGACGGCGGCGTCCGCTATGTGGTGGTCGCCCCGGGTTCACGCTCAGCTCCCATGGCCTACGCGCTGGCCGAGGCGTCGGCGGCGGGGCGTGTGGAACTGCTGGTCCGGATCGACGAACGCTCCGCCGCCTTCACCGCCCTTGGCCTGGCCCTGGTGACCGGCGCCCCGGTAGCCGTCCTGACCACGTCGGGGACCGCCGTCGGGAATCTCCTGCCGGCCGTCATGGAAGCCAACCACGCCGCCGTCCCGCTGGTGGTGCTGTCCGCGGACCGCCCGGAAGAGCTGCGCGGCACCGGCGCGAACCAGACCACCATCCAGCTGGACCTTTTCGGCGACCACGTGCGCTTCGCCGTCGACGTCCCCGCCGGCGAGAGCCCCAAGCGTGCGGTCGATACAGCGCTCGCTGCCGCCACCGGCGCGTTCGAGGACACGCCGCCCGGGCCGGTGCAGCTCAACCTCGCCTTCCGCGATCCGCTTGTTCCGGAAGAGGGGGAGCGGCTCACCGAGCAGCGCGGCCGCGGCCCGTTCCGCATCGGCACCGACCCGCTCACCATGAACCTGACGCACACCACGGCCGACCTGCCCGAGCGGCGCACCGTTGTCCTCGCCGGGCACGACGCCGGGCCGGTCGCCGAGGCGTTCGCCCGGGCCCACGGCCTGCCGCTGCTCGCGGAGCCGTCCTCCAACTCGCGGTTCGGCCCGAACGCCGTGGGCCCCTACCGGCTGCTGCTGGAGCACTTCGGCGCTGACGCTGCGCTGCCGATCGAGCGCGTGGTGGTGTTCGGCCGGCCCACGCTGTCGCGGCCCGTCTCCGCGCTGCTGGCCAGGACCGATGTTCCGGCGGCCCTTTATGAGCCCGTCCCGGTTGCCTGGCACGAGCCCGGGCGCCGCCGCGAAACTCCCGTGGCCAGCCTGACCGGGCTCGCCGAGTTCGCCGGCCGCGGCTCCGCTGCATGGCTGGACGCGTGGCTGCTTGCCGGTGCCGCTGCCCAGCATGCGCTCGACGGCGCGCTCGCCAGCGGAGAGGCGGCGACCGGCCCGGCCGTGGGCGCCCTCGTCTGGCAGCACTCGCGCGGCCAGCTCGTCCTCGGCTCCTCCAACGGGATCCGCGACGTGGACCTCGCCGGCCAGCCCGCCCCCGAACCCTCGGCCACCGTCTTCGCCAACCGCGGCCTCGCCGGCATTGACGGCACCATCTCCACCGCCACGGGCATCGCACTCGGCGGCCACCAGGAAACCACCCTGCTGCTCGGTGACGTCACCTTCCTGCACGACGCCGGCGGCCTCCTCCTCGGCGCCGGGGAGGACCAGCCGCAGCTGCGCATCGTGGTGCTCAACGATTCCGGCGGTGCCATCTTCAGCCTCCTGGAGCACGGGGCCGTGGCCGAGGCAGGTGGCTACGGAGACGCCGTCGAACGCCTCTTCGGCACGCCCCACTCAGTGGACATTGCGGCACTCGCCGCAGCGTACGGCGTCGGGCACTGCTCGGTAAGTACGACGGCGGGACTCGCCGAAGCGCTCGCCGCACCATTCGCTGGGCGCACCATCATCGAGGTGCGCACGGACCGGCACGGGCTCCGGGACCTGCACCGCCGGATCAAGGCGGCGGTAAGCGCGGCCGTGGCCGGGGTCCTCGCCAAGTAGGGGGTCGGCGTAGCCGGGCTGCGGACCGGGACACCCATCCGGCTCTGGGACACGGATACGGCCCTAGGACAGGGATATTCCCGCGTCCTACGCCCGGATGCGCGTCCCGGGGTGAGAAGCGTGTCCTCAGCCGCGTCCCAATTGCCCACATAGCCACTATTCGCTCTTCAGGGGCCGAGGCATTGGTGCGATGTTGTCACCATGAGAGACCTTCCCCCGCTGATCCTGGCCAGAAACCGCACAGAAATTGGTGCAAGTGTGCGCCCGCTGTCCTCCGCCCTAAAGGCCGGCAGCCTGGTGCGCGTCCGCCATGGCGTGTATGTGGAGGCAGCCGAGTGGAAGGACCTAGGCAGCTGGCAGCAGTACAGGCTCCGCATCGAGGCCGTGGCAGAAACCTGCGGTGCCCCCACGATCTTTTCCCATCATTCGGCTGCCTCGGCGTGGGACATTCCCACCATCCAGCGGGCACAGCCGGTGCATGCCCTGACCACCTATCGGGGCGGTGGCAGATCCCGGGCAGGTGTCCGGCGGCACCTGATTGATCCCGCCTGCATAAACGCCCACGAACTGGACGGCCTCCTCGTTACTTCCCGTATGCAGACAGTCCTGGATCTCGCCGCCTTCGTGCCGTTCGCCGAGGCTCTGGTTCCGCTCGACCACGTGCTGAAGCCAGACCCCGTCCATGGACTTCCCGCGCTCACCAAGGAGGAGCTGCTCAGGGCATTACCGGGCCGTTATGTGATGGCTGCCGAACGGCGGGTGCGCGCGGCCATCGAAAATGCGGACCCTGCCTCCGGCTCTGCGGGCGAATCGTATAGCCGCGGATTGATCCTGGCAGCCGGGTTTGCATGCCCGGAACTGCAGTACGAGGTGCGCAGCTCAACCGGTCGGGTAGGCTACTCGGACTTCTACTGGGAGGAAACCCGGACGGTAGGGGAGTTCGACGGCATCGCCAAGTACCAGCGGGCAGAGTATCTCAACGGCCGGACACCGGGTCAGGTGGTGGTCGACGAAAAGTTGCGCGAGGACCGGATCCGGGCGACGGGCAGGAATGTCGTGAGATGGGTGTGGACCGATCTCTGGAAGGCAGGTGAACTCGAGCGCAAGCTTGCAGAGGCGGGGGTGCCGCGCCGTCGTCGGTTCTCCTCAGGATCCGCGAAAAGTGCCAGGACACGGAAACGGTCCGGGGACACCTGAATTTCGGTGTCCTCGGACCGTTTGCGCGTCCGAAGACCGTCTACTCCGAGAGGTCGATGTGCGTCGGGTCCAGGACGCGGCGCAGGAACTCCTTGGTGCGGGCCTGGGTGGGTGCGCCGATGACGTTCTCGGCGTCGCCTTCCTCCACCACCACGCCGCCGTCCATGAAGACCACGCGGTCGGCCACTTCGCGGGCGAAGCCCATCTCGTGCGTGACCACCAGCATGGTCATGCCTTCCTTGGCCAGGTTGCGCATTACCGACAGGACATCGCCCACGGTCTCGGGGTCTAAAGCGGACGTGGGCTCGTCGAAGAGCATCAGCTCCGGGTCCATGCTGAGCGCCCGGGCGATGGCGACGCGCTGCTGCTGGCCGCCGGAAAGCTGGTCCGGGTAGCGGTCGGCGAGGTGCCCCAGCCCCACGCGCTCCAGGTTGGCCTTCGCCACCCTGTCCGCCTCGGCTTGGGAACGCTTGAGGACCTTCGTCTGCGCGATGGTGCAGTTTCGCAGCGCGCTCAGATGCGGAAACAGGTTGAACTGCTGGAACACCATGCCCACCTTGCGGCGCATCCGGTCGATGTCCACGTCCGGGTCCGTGGCGTCAAAGCCACCCACGTGGATGGTGCCCTGGTTCGGCTGCTCCAGCAGGTTGACGCACCGCAGCAGAGTCGACTTGCCGGAGCCGGACGGGCCAATCAGGCAGACCACTTCGCCGGGGGCCACGTCCAGGCTGATGCCCTTGAGGACCTCGTTGGAACCATACGACTTGCGGAGGTCCTTGATGGCCACCCCGGCGGCCTTGACCTGCCCGGTGTGGTTGCGGGAGTGAATTACGACGTCGTTCATGACTTCTCTGCCTATCGCTTGGTCCGCGCGGAGCGGCTTTCGAACTTCCGGGCCAGGAGGCTCAGCGGGATGGTGATCACCAGGTAGAACGCACCGGCCACCAGGAGCGGCGTGAGGCCCGCACCGAGGCTGGAGATGCCGTCACGGCCGAACTTGGTGAGCTCGTACTGCGAGGCAGTCAGACCGAGAACGTAGATCAGCGAGGAGTCCTTGGTCAGCAGGATGATCTCGTTGGTGAGCGGCGGGAGAACGATCTTGAATGCCTGCGGGATGACGATGGTGACCATCGCCCGCCACTGCGGCATGCCAAGGGACCGGGCCGCCTCCATCTGGCCCTTGGGGACAGCCTGCAGGCCGGCGCGGAGCGTTTCCGCGATGTAGGCCGCAGCAACCATGCCAAGGGAAACCATCACGATGACGGTCACGTTCCACTGGACGCCGAAGGCGAGCGGAACGCCGTAGCCAAAGGCAATGAACACCAGCAGCGCCGGGATGCCGCGGAAGAACTCGATGTAGCCGGTGGCGATCCAGCGGTAGAGGGGGAAGCTGGAGAGCTTCATCAGGGCCAGCAGCAGGCCGCCGGAGAGGCCGACGATGAAGCCGAGTGCCGTGTAAAGCAGGGTGTTCGTCAGGCCGGTGACGAAGATGTCCGGGAATATCGGGCCGATCTTGGCGAAGTTGAAGACGCTGTTCCCGATGGTCTCCCAGTCGGTGGCCAGAATCAGCGCGGCCATGGCCACTACAAAGATTCCTGCCTGCACGTACAGGCTTACCCTGGCCCGCTGTCGTGCGGTCATTGCGGTCATTGCCATCGTTGTCTCACATTCATTTTGCGCAGTTGAGGCCCCGAACGGACTGCTGTACAGATCCTGAACGGGGCCCCAGCTGCGTAGGTTTCCGGCGCGCCGGTTACTTGGTGGCTTCGCCGAACCAGGCGGTCTCGAACTTCTTGAGGCTTCCGTCGTCCGTCAGGCGCTTCAGCGTGGTGTTGACCTGCTCGAGCACGGCTGTGTTGCCCTTCTTGACGGCGATACCGAGCTTTTCACCGGTGGCGAAGTCCTCCACGCGCTTGTACTTGGCGTCGTCCTTGATGGCGTACCCGAGAACCGACTGGTTGCCCAGGGCAGCCTCGATGGTGCCGGCCTTGAGCGCCTGGACGAGGAGGCCTGTGTCCTCAAACTGCTGGGCGTCGAGGCCCTGGTCCTTGGCATACTTGGCGCCCGTGGTGGCCTGCTGCACGCCGACCTTCTTGCCCTTGGCGCTGTCCAGGTTGGTGATGCCGGAAGCCTCGGATGCCACCAGGGTCAGGTCGTCGTTCAGGTACGGGTCCGAGAAGTCCATGACGGCCTTGCGGGTGTCGGTGATGGACACCGAGGAGATGGAAACGTCGCACTGCGTCAGCGCTGTGCCAGTCTCGATTGCCTCGAAGGAGCTGTCCACCACGTTGAGCTCGGCCTTCATGTCCTTGGCCAGCTCGCCGGCGATGTCCATGTCGAAGCCGACGATCTGGCCGTCCTTCTGGAACTCGAAGGGCTCGTAGGGGATGTCCGAGCAAACCGTGAGCTTGCCGGCATTGATGAGCTGCACGCCGCCTTCGCTGCTTGTGGCTGCGGGAGCGGTGTTGCCGCCGCCGCACGCGGTGAGGCTGAGGGCCCCAACGGCGAGGAGCGCGGCTGCCTTGGCACTGAGTTTGGCCGTGGCAAGGGACTTGAGCTGCATGTTTCTTACCTTTTGTTGCAGGAGTATGCGGGACTAAGACGGCTTATAGTGTAACGCTGATTGTGAGATGTGCATCACAGAAAACTAAGTTTCACCATTGGATAACTAATTAGGCCTCCTTGGCAAGCCGGAAACGGCGGTGGATGTCTGGAATTCCGGACCGCCCCTTGCTGCTAGTGGCTGATGCCCAGCGATTCGAGCATCGGCCGAAACTTCGCCCACGTCTCGGCCAGCTCCGCCTCGGGGTGCGAACCTTCGACTATTCCACATCCGGCATATAACCGGACCGTCGTGGGGGATTCGATGACGGCGCCGCGCAGCGCAATGCCCCATTCACCATTGCCCGCGGCGTCCAGCCAGCCCACCGGCCCGGCGTACGGTCCGCGGTCCATGTGCTCGAGCTTCCGGATCAGGGCTCCTGCCACCGTTGTCGGTGTACCGCAGACCGCCGCGGTGGGGTGGAGGGCGTTGATCAGGGCAAGGCACGTCGGAACGTGGCCCTCCACCTCGGTCAGTTCGGCCTTTACGTCCGACGCCAGGTGCCACACGTTCGGCAGTTCCAGAATGAACGGTTCGCTGTGCGCGTTCATTGCCTCCGAAAACGGCGCGAGCTGGGTGGTCAGTGACTGGATCGCGATCTCATGCTCGTGCCGCTGCTTCTCCGAGCCGGCGAGGACCCGTTCGGCATAGTCCAGCGGCAGCCCGCCCTCACCCACGGCATCGCGGCGGTCCAGGGTCCCTGCCAGCACCCGGGCCTGGGCGGTGCGTCCTTCCACCTGGATCAGCATTTCCGGCGTGGCGCCGACCAGCCCGTCCACTCCGTAGGTCCAGCATTCGCGGTACCGGACGGCCAGTTGCCGCAGCACCTCGGCCGCGTTGACGCCCTCGGGCACCGTGGCCAGGACGTCGCGGGCCAGCACGAGCTTCTCCAGCTTGCCGGTGCGGATTTCCGCGACGCCGGCAGCGACGGCAGTCATCCAGTCCTCTTCGCTCAGCGAGCCGGTCTGGAGCGTGGCAGCTTCTGAATGCGCGGCGTCAGACTGTACGACGCCGGCAGCTGGCTCCGCGGCTGTCTCACCTAGGGGGGGCCCGCCCGAGCCGGACTCATCCGAGGGAAACTCCTCAGCAGGCGTCGCTCCCGGCTTCGCGGCAGGGTTTTCCAGCCAGCCCCGCAGGGCGGCGAGGGCCCCCTCTTCGGTGAGCTCGCCGTCGTCGGTCTTTATCTGGGTGAGCCAGGCGCGGCCGTCCCGGACGCCCACCACAATCTCCGGCACAATCAGTCGGGACCCGTGACGGGAAACCTTGGAAAAGGCGAACGAGCCGAAAGCCACGGGGCCGGTGCCCGGGCACTCGACGTGGTCGGTGATGTCGGCCTCGATGACCATGTGGCGCCACCAGATGTCGGCCTCGAGGAAGCGTTCCGGGCCTGTGGCAGTAAAGCGGGCCACCTCGCCGAAACCGACCAGACCGGCTTCGCGCCGCGTCCAGCACAGGACGTCGTCCCTCACCAGATACGACGGCAGCCCTCCGGGAGTCGATTCTCCATCCAAAGGGACTGTCAGAGTGCGGAGCGTTCTGGTCATGATGGATCAACACTACTCTCAGCTGCCTAAAGCTTCCTGTTCTGCTGCCACCACGCCGGGCGGCAGGTGGTCACGAAGGCTGCAGAACATTTGAGACAATGACTGGGTGAACCGAGCATCCCTGGAAAAGCGTCCGGACGAAGTAGCCACGATGTTTGACGACGTCGCACCGAAATACGATGTCGTCAATGATGTCCTCTCGATGGGGCAGACCCGCCGCTGGCGCAAGGTTGTGGTGGAAGCCATGGATGTCCGGCCCGGCCAGCGGGTGCTCGACCTGGCCGCAGGAACGGGAACGTCCAGCGAGCCGTATGCCGATGCAGGCATAGACGTTGTGGCCTGCGACTTCTCCCTCGGCATGCTGAAGGTGGGCAAGCGCCGCCGCCCGGACATCGACTTCATCGCCGGTGACGCCACCAACCTGCCGTTCGCGGACAACACCTTCGACGCCAGCACCATCTCCTTCGGCCTGCGCAACGTCAACGAGCCGAAGAAGGCCCTCGCTGAAATGCTGCGCGTGACCAAGCCCGGCGGCAAGATCGTCATCGCCGAGTTCTCCCAGCCCGTGGTGCCGCTCTGGCGCACCATGTACACCGAGTACCTCATGCGCGCGCTGCCTGCCATCGCGGTCAAGGTCTCCTCCAACCCCGATGCCTACGTGTACCTCGCCGAATCGATCCGTGCCTGGCCTGACCAGGACCACCTGGCCGCATGGCTGCAGGACTCCGGCTGGCAGGATGTCACGTACCGCAACCTGAGCGGCGGCATCGTGGCGGTGCACCGCGCCCACAAGCCCGTCACCGGCAACGGCTCGGCCGACGCCATCGCTGCCCACACCGGCCCGGTAGCCAAGCTGCGCCGCAACATCCCGCGGAACGCCCGCTGACACTGTGAAAGTACTGATTGTTGGCGCGGGTCCGGCCGGATCCACCGCCGCGTATTACCTCGCCAAGGCCGGCATCGACGTCACGGTGCTGGAGAAAACCAGCTTCCCGCGTGAAAAGGTGTGCGGCGACGGCCTCACGCCCCGCGCCGTCCGTGAGATCCAGAAGCTTGGCCTGCCGCACCCCGAAGAGGACGGCTGGCGCCGGAACAAGGGCCTGCGCCTGCTCGCGGGCGGCCGGAGCCTCGAACTGCCGTGGCCCGAGGTCTCCGATTTTCCGCAATACGGCCTGATCCGTACGCGCCTTGGTTTCGACGAGGAGTTGGCCCGGCACGCCCAGGCCGCGGGCGCCGTCGTACTGGAACACCACAGCGTCACCGAGGCGCTGCGCAGTGACGACGGCCGCGTGACCGGTGTGCGCGCAGCGATTCTGGACGAGTCGGGGCGCAAGACGGGGGAGACGCGCGACTTCCGTGCCGACGTCGTGCTCGCAGCGGACGGCAACTCCACGCGGACCGCGGTGTCCCTCGGAATCCAGAAGCGCGATGACCGCCCTCTTGGCGTCGCCGTACGCACCTACTTCACCTCGCCGCGCCACGATGACGACTGGATGGAGGGCTGGCTGGAGCTCCCCGGCCGCGACGGCAAGCTGCTGCCCGGCTACGGATGGGTGTTCGGTGTCGGCGACGGCACGTCCAACGTCGGCCTGGGGATCCTGAACTCCTCGAAGGAATTCGGCAAGCTCGACTACAAGCAGGTCCTGCGCGAATGGACCGCCGGCATGCCTCCCGAATGGGGTTTCACGCCGGAGAACCAGGTGGGGGAGATCCGCGGCGCAGCGCTGCCCATGGGCTTCAACCGTACCCCGCACTACTCGCCCGGCCTGCTGCTCCTCGGTGACGCCGGCGGCATGGTGTCCCCGTTCAACGGCGAGGGCATCTCCTATGCCATGGAGTCCGCCCGCTTCGCGGCCGAGTTCATCATTGACGCCGCTTCGCGTTCCGCTTCCGGGGGCTGGGCCGCGTCCGACGCCGATGCCCGCCTCGCCGGGTACGCGGACTACGTGCGCGAACAGTGGGGATCGCACTTCACGCTCGGCCGGGCCTTTGCCGCGCTCATTGGAAAGCCCGCGGTCATGAAGCTCGCGCTGCGGACCGGAATGCCGGTCCCCGTTCTGATGCGTTTCGTGGTCCGGCTGCTGGCCAACCTCACCGATCCGTCGGCCAAGGGTTTCGAAGACCGGGTGATCCGCGTCCTGGAACTGCTGGTGCCGGCCACATCCAATACCTCCTCCGCCCCGCCCGGCCTCAAATCAGCGGTTTCCGCAACAAATAGTTAGGGTTAACCCGTGACCAACTCCGCGAACCACAGCTGGACGCACGCCGGGCACGGCCTGCCGGACTCCGAACCCAGCCTCAACACCACCGCCATCGCCACCGGACTGCAGCTGCCGGCGGGCTTCGCGGCCATCGCGGGAGACCCCGAACTCGGGCCTGCGATCACCACCAACCTGGCCCGCGTGGAGAAGAAACTCCGCGAAGCCATCGCCAACTCCGACCCCCTGGCTGACGCAACGTCGCGGCACCTGGTGGAGGCCGGCGGCAAGCGCATCCGACCCCTGCTGACCCTGCTCTGCGCCCACCTCGGCGACGCCTCGCTGCCCGCTGTGGTGCAGGCCGCCGTCGTGGTGGAGCTGACGCACCTGGCCACGCTGTACCACGACGACGTTATGGACTCCGCTCCGTTCCGCCGCGGCGCCCCTACCGCGCACGAGGTGTGGGGCAACTCCGTGGCCGTCCTGACCGGCGACCTGATCTTCGCCCGCGCCTCCATCCTCGTGTCCGAGCTGGGCGGCCGCGCCCTTGGCATCCAGGCCCGCACCTTTGAGCGGCTGTGCCTGGGCCAGCTCCACGAAACCGTGGGCCCGCGCCCGGACGAGGACCCCGTGGAGCACTACCTCTCGGTGATCGCGGACAAGACCGGATCCCTGGTGGCGGCATCCGGGCAGTTCGGCGCCATCTTCTCCGGCGCTGACGAGTCCTACGAGGATGTCCTGGTGGAATACGGCGAAAAGGTCGGCGTGGCCTTCCAGCTGGCCGACGACGTCATTGACGTCACCGGGGTCAAGGTGAAGTCCGGCAAGTCCCCGGGCACCGACCTGCGGGAAGGTGTTCCCACGCTGCCGGTCCTGCTCCTGCGCAACGCCGCGGCGCAAGGCGACCAGTCCGCCGTCGAGCTTCTCACCCTGATCGACGGCGACCTCTCCTCCGACGAAGCACTTGCCGAAGCGGTTGCCGGGCTGCGCGAGCACCCCGTCACCGCCGCGTCCTGGGTTGTTGCCCGGGCCTGGGCCGACGAGGCGATCGCCGCCCTCGCCCCGCTGCCCGAAGGCGTGGTCAAGGACTCGCTGTCCAGCTTCGCCCGCGCCGTGGTGGACCGCGCGAGCTAGCCTCACCCTTTCAGGCGCAAACGGAACGGCCCCGGTTCCCTGCAGCGCCACACTGCCAGGAACCGGGGCCGTTTCTCCGTTCGCATCAAATCCACCGGAGGCATTTAGTGGATCCGTGAATAAGTCTATGACAGGTTTGTCACATTATTCAAATCTCTTGTTAAACAGCGTGTCACGGCAACTGACCCCTCTCTCCCCGGCGGCTGCTCCCGCCGGCTTTCCCCGCTTTTGACGCTGGGCACCTTGCCCGTGTGGCGTGTTGCAGCGGCTTGCCGTCGGCCGTCCGCGTACGTGGGGAACTTCAGCGGCTGACTGTCCACATAGACCCGTCGGCAGGTGTATTTGCGTGCCCAGGGATGGCGTGATGGTCGGATGGAACTCGTTTCGTACCTCAGGCATGTCGGTTCGGTGGCGCGGACATCAACCCTGCTCGGAGCAGGATTCTCAGAGCGGGGGATCAGGAACGCCGTCGCGGCGGGGGAGGTCGGTCGGCTTCGGCACGGGGTGGTGGCCCTCCCAGGTGCCGCCCCGGACTTCGTGGCTGCGGTGCTGGGCAACGGGCTCCTGACTTGTGCCTCGGCTACCGTGCACCACCGGATCTGGCGGCTGCACGAACCAGACCGCGTTCACCTACTCTGCCGGCACGGGGCAACCAAGGGCGCGGTGATCCACCGGGGCTCCGTCGTGTCGCCCGATTCCCCCTGGCCCGTGGCCGGACTGACAGACACTTTGCTCCACGCCGTGAGGTGCCTGCCGGCGCTGGAGGCCGCCGTCGTCGTCGAAAGCGCAGTCCTGCAGGGCCGGACCAGCCTGCCCTACTTGCGGGAAAGGCTGCCTGGCAACCGGAACGGGGCTGCCCGCCAAGTCCTGGAACTCGTGGACGGAACGGCGGATTCCCCAATCGAGGTGGTGGCGCGGCTGGCGTTCCGGGCCGCGGGCATCCACACGGAAACGCAAGTGGAGCTGCCGAGGATCGGAATTGTGGACTTCCTGCTGGAGGGCTTTCTCATTGTCGAGCTGGACGGCGCGAGTCATCTGGAGCCTGCGCAGGTGAGAAAGGACCGGCGCAGGAACAATGCCACCATCCTGGAAGGCTATGCGGTGCTCCGCTATGGCTACCAGGACGTGGTTTACAACCCGCAGAAGGTCATCGACCAAGTGTGGCAGGTGCTCCGCGGCCGCGTTGTGCGCTGAAACTCCCCACGTTTGGTGTCATAAGCGACGGCAGCCTCGGCGCTTCCGGGCACCGCGCCGCTGGGGAGCTCCAAAGGCGGGGAAATTCCGCGGCGCAAACCAGGGACCCGCAAACCAGGGACCCTGAGACCAGGGACCCGCAAACCAGGGACCCTGAGACCAAGGACCTTTAGTCGTCCTCGTCCTCGAAAGCCCACTCGAACATGTCGAAGACGAACTCCGAGAAGGTTCCTTCTTCGCTCTTCCACTGCCCACGGACGTTGTTGCGGCGGTACACGATGGGGTCCGGGACGCTGAGGTCTCCAACGCGGAAGCCCCAGGTGAAGTTTTCTTCCTCGTCCTCGAGGAACATGAGGAAGCCTTCGTCGTCCACTTCGAGTTCCTCGGGGTCCCAGAAGTAGTGGTACGCCTCCATGAGGTCCTCGCAGCCGCCAAGGGCCAGGTAAAACTCGCGCAGCACCAGGGGAATGCTGAACTGGTGATCGGCGAGGGCCTTATCTAGATCCTCCTCGGGCAGCCCGTCCTCTTCCTGCCATTCGTCTTCGAGATACTTTGGAACAAGCGCGCGGAACTTCTCGAGGAACATGTCAGTCATGGCTCTTATCCTAGCTAATCCCGGCCCCTCGAAATCCCCGCATCCGGGCCCAGCCGGTGCCACCCTCGGACTGCCAGCGGAATCCGCCAGGAACGGCGCCAGGCCACCACGCGGAACGCGAAAACCACGGCCGCCACGGCGAACGCGGAGAGGGTATTGAAGACGCCCGAAACCCACAGGATGGCAGTGAGCGCCGCCCCGGTGAAGGCCGGCAGCGCGTAGAGGTCACGGGCATCAAAAAGCTGCGGCACCTCGTTGGCGGTGACGTCACGCAGCAGGCCTCCGCCCACCGCGGTGGTGACGCCCAGCAGGACGGCCGCCACCGGGTTCATTCCCAGGGCCAGCGCCTTGAGCGTGCCGGTGATGCAGAACAGTGCCAGCCCGCCGGCGTCGAACAGGGTGAGCAGCGAGGTGAAGCGCTGGGCGCTGGAGAACAGGAAGTACACCAGGGCCGTTGCCAGCACGGGAGGCGCAAGGTAGGCGGGGTTGGTGAAGGCCGCCGGCGGGCCGGTGTTGAGGATGATGTCGCGGATCACGCCGCCGCCGAGGGAGACGAGGGACGCCAGGAGGAGGGAGCCGATGATGTCGAACTGCTTCCGCGCGGCCAGCAGTGATCCGGAGACCGCGAAGAAAAAGACGCCGGCCAGGTCCAGCCACACCAGGGCGATGTCAAAGGGGAATGTCATGGAGCGTCCCGGCTCATGTGAAGGGGCGGACAGTGCGGCTCCAACGTTACGCTAGCCCCTATGAACAGCCCGATCATGATCGCTTGTGCCCACGGGACCTCGAACGCCCAGGGAGCGGCCGAGGTAAACGCCCTCCGCGACGCCATCGCGGCGCTCCGCCCCGGGCTCGACGTCCGGGAAGCGTACGTGGACGTCCAGCAGCCTGATCTGGTGGACGTGATGGCGGGCCTTCCCGGGGATCCCGACGGCGGATCGGCCCGCGCTTCCGCGGTGGTGGTGCCGCTCCTGCTCAGCGTGGGGTATCACGTGAAGGTGGACATCGCGCGGGCCGTCAAGAGCCGCCCCGGAAGCGTTGCCGCGGCGCCGCTGGGCCCGGACCCCCGGCTCGCGGCGCTGCTCGACCAGCGGCTCCGCGAAGCAGGCGTCACGGACAACGACTTGATCGTCCTCGCGGCGGCGGGTTCCTCCAACCCCAATGCCGCTGTGAGTGTTGAGGAGCTGACAGAGCAGCTGCGGGCCCTGCGCTCCAACCGGATCGCTCCGGCGTACGGTGCCTCCGCCAAGCCCTCGGTGCCCGAGGCCGTCGCCATGCTCCGTGAGGAAGCCGCCGGCGGTGCAGGGGCAGGGGAGTCCGCAGGTGGCGTGGACATGGGCGGCCGTGTGGTCATTGCGTCCTACCTCCTCGCGCCCGGATACTTCCACGACCAGCTCGCCAAGGCGGGGGCCGACCTCGTCACCGCGCCGCTGCTTCCCTCCCCGGTGCTCGCCGAGATCGCCCTGGAACGCTACGATGCAGCACTGGCTGCGGCTGCGGCCAAGGCCTGAATCGGCGCCCCTGGGCCGAGCCTGAAACTGCCGGCTCCGATGCACAGCAGCCGGGCCTGTTCAAGGCCTTTCGGCGATTCATGACGAAATATTTCCCTAGGTGACCTAGCGTTTCCGGGCCTTTGTGACGGGTTTCCAGGCGGCTCTACAGTCGATGCATGACTGATACAGCTCTAGCCGGAGCGGCCACGGACAAGCCCGCGCGCCCGGCCCGTGCCTCCCGCCCCGCCGCAAAGCCTCATGGCCAGTGGAAGGTGGACGGAACCACCCCGCTGAACGCCAACGAAACCTGGAAGCAGGAAGACGACGGCCTCAACGTCCGCGAGCGTATCGAGTCCATCTATTCCAAGGAAGGCTTCGACGCCATCCCCGGCCAGGACCTGCACGGCCGCTTCCGCTGGTGGGGGCTCTACACCCAGCGCAAGCCCGGGATCGACGGCGGCAAGACCGCCACACTCGAACCGCATGAGCTTGAGGACAAGTACTTCATGCTGCGCGTGAGGATCGACGGCGGCGCGCTCACCACCGAGCAGCTGCGCGTCATCGGCCAGATCTCGGTCGACTTCGCCCGGGATTCCGCCGACCTCACCGACCGCCAGAACATCCAGCTGCACTGGATCCGCGTCGAGGACGTGCCGGAGATCTGGCGCCGCCTCGAAGCCATCGGCCTGTCCACCACCGAAGCCTGCGGCGACGTCCCCCGCGTCATCCTCGGCTCCCCGGTGGCCGGCATTGCCAAGGACGAGATCATCGACCCCACCCCGCTCATCGAAGAGCTGGGGGAGCGGTTCATCGGCAACCCGATCCTGTCCAACCTCCCCCGCAAGTACAAGACCGCCATCACCGGCCACCCGAGCCAGGACGTGGTGCACGAGATCAACGACTTCGCGCTCGTGGGCGTCAAACACCCTGAGCTCGGCGTGGGCTACGACCTCTGGGCCGGCGGCGCTCTCTCCACCAACCCGATGCTTGGCAAGCGCCTCGGCGCATTCGTCACGCCGGAGCAGGCTGCCGACGTGTGGCTCGGCGTCACCAGCATCTTCCGCGACTACGGCTACCGCCGCATGCGCACCAAGGCGCGCCTGAAGTTCCTCATGGCCGACTGGGGTCCGGAGAAGTTCCGACAGATCCTTGAGGACGAATACCTCGGCTACAAGCTGGCCGACGGTCCCGCCGCCCCCAAGCCGTCCACCCCGGGCGACCACGTGGGCGTGCACGAGCAGAAGGACGGCAAGTTCTTCATCGGCGCGACTCCGATCGCGGGCCGCCTCTCCGGGTCCCAGCTGGTGAAGCTCGCGGACACCCTCGAGTTTCGCGGCTCCTACCGTCTCCGCACCACGCCGCACCAGAAGCTCGTGGTCCTCGACGTTGCCAGGGACGAAGTGGAGCCGCTGGTCGCCGAACTGGACGCCCTGGGCCTCTCCGCCCGCCCGTCCGTGTTCCGCCGCGGCACCATCGCCTGCACCGGCATCGAGTACTGCAAGCTGGCCATCGTCGAAACCAAGGTCACTGCGGCTACAGCCGTGGCTGAGTTGGAGCGCCGCCTCGCGGACCTGGCGGACAGCGGCCAGCTCCCGCAGGCACTCTCCCTCCACATCAACGGCTGCCCCAACTCCTGCGCCCGCATCCAGACCGCGGACATCGGACTCAAGGGCATGATGCTCCCCACGCCCGACGGCGACCCCACCCCGGGTTTCCAGGTCCACCTCGGCGGCGGGCTGGCTTCCTCCGATCGTGAAGAGGCTGGCCTCGGACGTACCGTCCGCGGACTGAAGGTCTACGTCGCGGACCTGCCCGACTACGTCGAGCGGGTTGTCCGCCGCTTCGTAGCGGACCGCGCCGAGGGCCAGACCTTCGCCGAGTGGGCCCACGCAGCAGATGAAGAGGCACTCCAGTGAATCCCCAGCCACTCCCCAACCTCGCAAGCTCGGCCGGGAACCCCGGTGTCCGTGGCCCCTCTTCAGGAATTGATCCGGTGGCGGCAGAGACGCCGGCGAAGCGCTCCGTTGAGGAGCTCAAGGCACTGGCGGACGCCGGCGCAGCCGAGCTCGGCTGGGACGCCCCCGCCCGCGAAGTGATCGCCTGGGTGGAGCGCAACTTCGAGATGCCTGCCGTCGCCGTCGCCTGCTCCATGGCCGACGCCGTCCTGCCGGCGCTCGTCGCGGACCAGCTGCCCGGCGTCGACGTCCTGTTCCTGGAGACCGGCTACCACTTCCCGGAAACGTACGCCACGCGCGACGAGGTGGCCGCGAACCTCCGCATCAACGTGGTGGACGTGCTCCCCGAGAACACGGTTGAGCAGCAGGACCGGCTCCTGGGCAAGGACCTGTTCGCCCGCGACGCCGCCCAGTGCTGCGCCCTCCGCAAGGTTGCCCCGCTCCGCCGCACGCTCGCCGGCTACGAACTCTGGTTCACCGGCGTCCGCCGCGACGAGGCCCCCACGCGCACCAACACGCCGCTGGTCACGTGGGACGAAGCCAATGGCCTGGTCAAGGTCAACCCGATGGCTGCCTGGACTTTCGACCAGCTGGTCCAGTACTCCGACGACAACCTCCTGCCCGTCAACCCGCTCCTGTCCCAGGGCTACCCGTCCATCGGTTGCCAGCCCTGCACCCGCAAGGTGGCTCCCGGCGAGGACCCCCGCGCCGGCCGCTGGGCAGGAACCAACAAGACAGAATGCGGACTACACGTATGAGCACTTTCATAACCGAGGAGCCCACCCAGGTGACCGACGTCGCTGCTTCCACGCGCCTCTCCAGCCTGGACACGCTCGAGTCTGAGGCGATCCACATCATCCGCGAGGTTGTTGCCGAGTTCGAGAAGCCTGCGCTGCTGTTCTCCGGCGGCAAGGACTCCGTGGTCATGCTGCACCTGGCCACCAAGGCATTTTGGCCGGGCAAGGTCCCGTTCCCGGTGCTCCACGTGGACACCGGCCACAACTTCCCCGAGGTCATCGACTTCCGCGACCGCACCGTCGAACGGCTGGGCCTGAAGCTCGTCGTCGGCAGCGTCCAGGAGTTCATCGACCGCGGCGAGCTGGCCGAGCGCGCCGACGGCACCCGCAACCCGCTGCAGACCGTTCCGCTGCTGGACGCCATCCAGTCGAACAAGTTCGGCGCCGTCTTCGGCGGCGGCCGCCGTGACGAGGACAAGGCCCGCGCCAAGGAGCGCATCCTGAGCCTCCGTGACGAGTTCGGCCAGTGGGACCCGCGCAACCAGCGCCCCGAACTGTGGAACCTGTACAACGGCCGCCACACCGTCGGTCAGCACGTCCGCGCGTTCCCCATCAGCAACTGGACCGAGCTGGACGTGTGGCGCTACATCGAGCGTGAAAACATCGAGCTGCCGGGCCTGTACTACGCCCACGAGCGCGAGGTCTTCGCCCGCGACGGCATGTGGCGCGCGGTGGGCGAGGTTTCCCAGCCGCTGCCGCACGAGGAAGTCATCACCAAGACCGTCCGCTACCGGACCGTCGGCGACATGTCCTGCACCGGCGCCGTGGAATCGGCTGCCGCCACCGTGCGCGACGTCGTGATCGAAGTTGCCGCCTCCACCATCACCGAGCGTGGCGCCACCCGTGCAGATGACCGCATCTCCGAGGCTGCCATGGAAGACCGCAAGAAGGATGGCTATTTCTAATGAGCACCGAAATCGACACCGCCCGCGCGGCCGCACTTCTTGACGAGGCGCCGCTCGCCTCAGCCTCCCTTTTCCGCTTCGCCACCGCGGGATCGGTCGACGACGGCAAGTCCACCCTGGTGGGCCGCCTCCTTCACGACTCCAAGGCGATCCTTGCCGACCAGCTCGACGCCGTTGCCCGCACCTCCGCGGACCGCGGTTTTGGCGGCTCGGCCGGCGGCATCGACCTGGCGCTGCTGACCGACGGCCTGCGTGCCGAGCGCGAGCAGGGCATCACCATCGACGTTGCCTACCGGTACTTCGCCACGGACCGCCGCAGCTTCATCCTCGCGGACTGCCCCGGCCATGTGCAGTACACCAAGAACACGGTGACCGGCGCGTCCACTGCGGATGCCGTCGTCGTACTCATTGACGCCCGCAAGGGTGTCCTGGAGCAGACCCGCCGGCACCTGTCCGTGCTGCAGCTGCTGCGTGTTGCCCACGTGATCGTGGCCGTGAACAAGATCGACCTCGTTGACTTCAGCGAGTCCGTGTTCCGCGAGATCGAGGCCGACGTGCAGCAGGTCGGCCGCGAACTGGGGCTCGGTTCTGACGGCATCACCGATCTGCTGGTGGTTCCGGTTTCCGCGCTCGACGGCGACAACGTGGTGGAGCGCTCGGAGCGCACCCCCTGGTACACCGGGCCTGCGCTGCTCGAGGTGCTCGAGACGCTGCCGGCTGCCGACGAGCTCGAAAGCCACCTGGAGAGCTTCCGTTTCCCGGTGCAGCTGGTGATCCGGCCGCAGGGCGCGCTGGCACCCGACGCCGTTGCAGGCGGGCTCGACCCGGAGGCATACCGCGACTACCGCGCCTACGCCGGGCAGATCACCGAGGGCTCCGTGAAGGTGGGGGACAAGGTCAGCGTGCTGACCCCCGGCCAGGACCCGCGCACCACCACCGTGGTGGGCATCGACTTCGCCGGTACCTCGCTGGAGGAAGCAGCAGCGCCGCAGTCGGTGGCGATCCGCCTGGCTGACGAGTTCGACGTCGCCCGCGGTGACACCATCGCCGCAGCCGGCACCGTCCGTGAAGCGTCGGCCGACCTATACGCGGCCCTGTGCTGGCTGTCCCCGAAGCCGCTCCGCGAGGGCGCCAAGGTCCTGGTCAAGCACGGCAGCCGCACCGTCCAGGCACTGGTCCGCAGCGTCAGCGGCAAGCTGGACCTGGCCACCTTCAAGCTCGAGGGTGCTTCCAACCTGGAGCTCAACGACATCGGGCACGCGCAGCTCCGGCTCGCCGCCCCGCTGCCGCTGGAGAACTACCTGCACCACCGCCGCACAGGCGCGTTCCTGGTGATCGACCCGCTGGACGGCAACACCCTCGCCGCGGGCCTGGTCAAGGACCACCCGGGCGACCACGAGGACGAGCGCTACAGCATCTGATCCCGCTTGCCTTGGCCGCGAAGAAGGCCCCGGCCCGGACGTTTCCGGACCGGGGCCGTCGGCGTTCCCGGCACGCGCGAGCTTGGCCCTGCACCGGCACGCGCACGCGCGGCCCTGCCCCGCACGGGCGGCCCTGCACCGGCACGAGCGGCCCCGCCCGGTGCGCGCGGCCCTGCCCCGGGCGGGCTGCCCTGGGCCCGACCCGGCACGCGCGGCCCTGCCCGGTGAGCGCGGCCCGGCCCCGCACGGGCGGCCCTGCCCTGGGCCGCTTGAGCGGGCCAAGGCCGCTCAAGCAGAGGGTCATGCCTGACCGGGGCCTGCTGCGTCGCCAGCTTCGAGGATCGACTTGAGCTTCTGCAGGTCCTTGCGGGTTGCTCTGCGGATCATCGGAGCCATGAGCAGCCCCGCGAACTTAGAGAAGCCCGAGGGCTTGCCCGTGTTGCCGAGCGTCATGCGGGTCCCGCCGCTGACCTCTGCCCACGTGTAGGTGGTCTGCATCGGAAACGGGCCGAGGGCGGTGCGCATCACGAGCTTCTCGCCTGGAGCGTACTCGACGAATTCATAGGTGTAACTCAAGTCCCGGCCCAGGAACCTGGCAGTGAAGGCGACCTTGGATCCGACGTCGATCGGCCCCGCCGTCAGCCGTTGCGCCGAGTGGATGTTCTCATACCACCGCGGAGCGTTGTCCGGATTAGCCGCAAACTCAGCCACTTCAGAGCTCGGCCGGCGGATCAGGATCTCGGTCTGAACGTTCACCATACTTGTGTCTCCTTGGTAAGAGGCCGAGGGTTAGCCTAGAAATTACGTTAGTCCTCGTTCAGCCCGTGGAGGGGAAGTCGTGGAAACCATCAGCAGCCGGCTCATCAACTGGGCGTCGATCCTGGACGACAAGACCCGCGAGCAGGCCCTGGCGACCGCTCAGCTGCCATTCATCTACCCGCATCTGGCGCTGATGCCGGACGCGCACCTGGGCAAGGGCGCCACGGTGGGGTCCGTCATTCCGACGCTGGGAGCCATCATCCCGGCCGCCGTCGGAGTGGACATCGGCTGCGGCATGATCGCGGTGCGTACCCAGTATTCCCTCAAGGAGCTGCCCCGGGACCGCAGGCCGCTGCGCGAGGACATTGAGCGAGCTATTCCGCTCTCCGCCGGCCACAACAACCGGAAGGTGGCGGCCACTGCTGCACCCCGGGTCGCCGAGCTGCGGAGGCGGGCCGACAAGGCCGGGTTTGATCCGGGACGGTACATGGGGAACTGGGACCTGCAGCTGGGGTCCCTCGGCTCCGGCAACCACTTCATCGAGGTGTGCGCGGACGAAAACGACGGTGTCTGGCTGTTCCTGCACTCCGGTTCGCGCGGCATCGGCAACAAGATCGCCCAGCACCACATCACGGTGGCCCAGGGAGTGGCCTCGGATAAGCGCCTGACCCTGCCGGACCGGGACCTCGCGTACCTCGAGGAGGGCACGCCCCAGTTCATGAGGTACATGGAGGAGCTCCGGTGGGCGCAGCATTTCGCCCTGCTGAACCGCGAAGAAATGATGGACCGCGTCATCACGCAGTTCGGCAAATGGGTGGGCGGGGCCGTGCGAGAGCTGGAACGGATCAACTGCCACCACAACTTCACGCAGCAGGAAACCCATTACGGCAAGTCCGTCTGGGTATCCCGCAAGGGCGCCATCAAGGCAGAGGCCGGGGACCCGGGGCTCATCCCGGGCTCCATGGGCACGGCATCCTACGTGGTCGAGGGGCTGGGCAATCCCGTGTCATTGAATTCGTCGCCGCACGGCGCCGGGCGGGAGTACTCGCGCAAAGCGGCGCGCAAGGCGTTTTCCCTGGCCCAGCTGAAGGAAGCCATGCACGGCATCGAGTTCCGCGTCACCGAGGCGTTCATCGACGAGATCCCGGCAGCCTACAAGCCCATAGACCAGGTGATGCGCGACGCCGCCGACCTCGTCAAGGTGCGCCACCGGCTGCGGCAGCTCATCAATGTCAAGGGGGACTGACCCCTCGATTTCCATCGGACGGCGGACAGGGAGATTTTGTGGCCGAATGTGACGCTGCATGAACCTGCGTGACCCCCGGTTTCCCATCCGTTGAACCCGGTTTACCCCACTCCCTATGGTGAATCCATGACTACTTCCAGGCCGGGCATGACCCGCATTGTGGCCGGCGAAAGCCAGACGCCCAAGCGGCGCCGCGCCCTGGAAGTCGCGCTGGCCCTCGGACTGGTGCTGCTGATCATCGTGGGCGCCGTGATGGGCTCCGCAGTGGCCCGGGATTCGAACGCCTCGGCCGCCTCCATTTCGTCAGAAGGTCCAGCGAGCGAGCTGAAGCTGGGCTACTTCGGCAACATCACCCACGCCGCGGCGCTCGTCGGCGTGAAGCAGGGCCTCATCGAGAAGAACCTGGGCAGCACGAAGCTCAGCACACAGGTCTTTAACGCCGGCCCCGCCGCGGTTGAAGCACTGAACGCCGGCGCCATTGACGCCGCGTACATCGGGCCGAACCCGGCGATCAACTCGTTCGTCAAAAGCAACGGCGAGTCCGTCAGCGTCATCGCCGGGGCAGCGTCCGGCGGGGCGCAGCTCGTGGTCAAGCCCGGGATCGAGAGCGCCGCTGACCTGAAGGGCAAGACCCTGGCCTCGCCCCAGTTGGGCGGCACCCAGGACGTGGCGCTGCGCGCCTGGCTTGGCAAGCAGGGTTACAAGACCACTCCCGACGGCGGCGGGGACGTTGCAATCAACCCCACCGAAAACGCGCAGACGCTGAAGCTGTTCCAGGACGGCAAGCTCGACGGCGCGTGGGTGCCCGAGCCGTGGGCGTCGCGGCTGGTGCTGCAGGCCGGGGCCAAGGTCCTGGTGGACGAGAAGGACCTCTGGGACGGGACCGGAACGGGCAAGCCGGGAGAGTTCCCCACCACAATCCTGATCGTGAACAAAAAGTTCGCTGCCCAACACCCCGAAACTGTCAAAGCCCTGCTCAAGGGCCATGTCGCAGCGGTGCAGTGGCTCAACGACACCCCGGCCGCCGAAAAGGCCAGCGTCATCAACGCGGCCCTGAAGCAGGACGCGGGCAAGGCGCTGTCGCCGGACGTCATCGACCGCTCGCTGCAGAACATCGTGTTCACCGTGGACCCGCTGGCGGGAACCTACGAGAAGCTGCTGCAGGACGGCGTGGACGCCGGCACCACCAAGCAGGCAGACCTCAACGGCCTCTTCGACCTCAGGGCACTGAACTCGGTGGCCAAGAACAATACTTCGGCGGCAGGGCTGGGGCTGGACTAGCGTCCGCCCTCCGCGCCACTGCAGTTAACGCACACGAACAAAGGACGGGACCATGCCAGTCGTACTGGAGAACCTGGGCAAGCGCTTCGGCGAAGGCGCCCCGGTGCTGGACGACGTCAACGCCACCATTGCGAAGGGCGAGTTCGTCGCCCTCCTCGGTGCGTCCGGCTGTGGCAAGTCCACCCTGCTGAACATCATGGCGGGACTGGAGCTCCCGACGTCGGGCGCCCTGGAGGTGCCCAGCGACGGTGCTGCCTTCATGTTCCAGGACTCCGCACTGTTCCCGTGGCTTACCGCACGCGAAAACGTTGAGCTGGCCCTGAAGCTGCGCGGTGTCGGCAAGGCCGAGCGGCGCGTGAAAGCAGCCGAACTGCTGGATCTCGTGCACCTGGCTGAGGCGGCCGACAGGCGCCCGCATGAGCTGTCGGGCGGCATGCGCCAGCGCGTGGCCCTTGCACGCTCACTCGCGCAGGACCGCCAGCTGCTCCTCATGGACGAGCCCTTCGCGGCCCTGGATGCCATCACCCGGGACCTGCTGCACGACGAACTTGAGCGCATCTGGAAGGAAACGGGGCGCACCATCGTCTTCGTGACGCACAATGTCCGCGAGGCGGTCCGCCTGGGCCAGCGCGTGCTGCTGCTGTCCTCCCGGCCCGGCCGCGTGGTCCAGGAATGGGCAGTCACTGAAGAGCACCGTACCGACGCCAGTCTTGCCGGACAGCTGACCGGGGTCATCACCGCCCGGCTGCGAGAGGAGATCCGCCGCCATGCCAAGTAATTCGTCTCCCGTGGCCGAATCGCCCGAGTCTCCTCTGGTCGAGCCCGAATCGCCGCCGGTCGAGCCTGTCGGCTCCACCAAAATCCACGCAGCCCTGACGCGGTCCTCCACCGGTTCCGCCGACCTGCGGGAACTCGAATCCGGACTCGACTCCCTGCAGTCCGACGCCGCCCGCAAGGCACGCGTCGACTGGAGCCGCGTCCTGCTGCCGATCGCCGCCCTCGTGGTGCTCGTCATCATCTGGCAGTTCTACGTCTCGCTTGGCCTGAAGCGCCGCGACCAGGTGCCCGGCCCGATGGACGTGGTGGCGCAGTTCGGCACGCTGTGGGCCGAGGGGTCGCTGCTGGAAGCCGTGTGGACATCGCTGCAGCGCGGGCTTCTGGGCTTCCTGATCAGCGTTGTCATCGCGACGCCGATCGGCCTGCTGCTGGCACAGGTGGCTCCGCTGCGCCGGGCGTTCGGCCCGCTGATTTCCGGGCTCCAGGTCCTGCCGTCCGTGGCCTGGGTGCCGGCGGCCATCATCTGGTTCGGACTCACCGATGCCACGGTGTACTTCGTCGTGTTCATGGGCGCCATCCCGTCGATCATCAACGGCCTCATCTCCGGCGTGGACCAGATCCCGCCGCAGTACCGCAGCGTCGGCACCGTGCTGGGTGCATCGCGGCTTCAGATGGCCGTGCAGATCATCCTTCCCGCGGCCCTTCCCGGTTACCTCGGCGGGCTCAAACAGGGCTGGGCGTTCTCTTGGCGCTCTCTCATGGCCGCGGAAATCATCGCCGTGGGCGGCACGATCGGCTTCGGCCTCGGCTCCATGCTGAACCAGGGCCGCGACCTCGCTGACATGACCATCGTGATGTCCGCGATCCTCCTCATCCTGGCGGTCGGCATCCTGATCGAGCTGCTCGTTTTCGGCCCCGTGGAGAAACGCCTGCTCCAGCGCCGCGGCCTCCTCTCCGGCAGCACCCGCTAAGCACCTCCACCGCACTTCACCCGAAAGCCCGACGGCGACTCCCGCCGTCGGGCTTTCTGCTGCCCGTTTTGCCGCTGCCCGCCAAGGCCGCCGCCCGAAGCCTGCGGCGAAAGGAAGGCGGCCGACGGCGGCCCGCCACCCCCAGGACACAATGTGACGCAGCGTTACCTTGCGTGAACTGGTGTTTCCCCGCCGTTGTTGGGGCATGTGACGCGGCCCTACCGTTGATTCATGGCAATTCAGGACATCTATCCCACGGCGCTGCGCCTCCTCGGCCGCCCCGTGCTCGTCGTGGGCGGCGGGCCCGTGGCTGCACGCCGCGCCAAGGGCCTGCTCGACGCCGGCGCCCGGGTCACCGTGGTCGCCCCCGTTGCCTCCGCCGCGCTCCGTGAACTCGCCGACGCCGGCCTGCTCACCTGGGAGCCCCGCACCTACCGTTCCGGGGACGTCGACGGCGTCTGGTTCGTGCAGACTGCCACCGGCGATTCCGTTGTGGACGCCCAGGTGTCGTCCGACGCCGAGGCGCAGCGCGTCTGGTGCGTCAACGCCTCCGACCACGAAGCCTCCGCCGCCTGGACCCCCGCGGTCGCCGTCGTGGACGACGTCAAGATCGCCGTCAACGCCGGGGGAGACCCGCGCCGCGCCATGGCCCTCCGAGACGCCGTCGCCACCGCACTGGAATCCGGCGACCTGCCCCTCCGCCGCCGGCGTGCCTCTGTGGGAACCGTTGCCCTCGTGGGCGGCGGTCCCGGCGACACCGGCCTCATCACCGTCCGCGGACGGCGGCTCCTCGGCCAGGCCGACGTCGTGGTCGCTGACCGCCTCGGCCCCCGCGAGCTGCTGAACGAACTCGCCCCCGACGTCCGCGTCATCGAGGTCGGCAAGACCCCGGGACACCACCCCGTGCCCCAGTCCGAGATCAACCAGATCCTCGTGGACGAAGCCCTCGCCGGCCACCGCGTGGTGCGCCTCAAGGGCGGCGACCCCTACGTCCTGGGCCGCGGCGGCGAGGAAGCGGAATTCTGCCGCCGGCACGGTGTCGAGGTTGAAGTCGTGGCCGGCGTCACCTCGGCGATCTCGGTCCCGGCAGCCGCCGGCATCCCAGTAACGCACCGCGGCCTGGCCAAGGGCTTCAGCGTGGTCACCGGGCATGAAGAACTGTCCGAGGTTCCGGCCCGGCCCGACCACACCGTGGTGCTCCTCATGGGGGTCGGCCAGCTGCGCGAATCCGCGTCCGCTCTGGGCAAAGCCGGCCTGCCCGGGGACACTCCGGTTGGTATTGTGGAGAACGGCTACTTGCCGAACCAGCGCGTCACCATCGGCACCCTCGGAACCATCGCCGACCAGGCCGAGGCCACCGGCGTCGCGAATCCTGCAGTGATCGTCATCGGTGACGTTGTGCGCGTAAGCCCCTTCGCGCCGTCGCACTTCAAAACCGCTGACTACAGCACCACCAGCCCCAACAAGCCCCGCACCAGAACTACGAGCCCCACCCGCGTTCTCACCCCCTAGCCCCCAAGCGGGACCGACGAAAAGGAACACAGCCGTGTCAACCAGCACCACCGTAGGAACAGCTGCCCGCCCGTTGCGCGTGGCCGTCGTCGGCTCCGGCCCGGCCGGCGTCTACGCAGCGGACATCCTTACCAAAAGCGAGGCCGTCAAGAGCGGCGAGCTGACCGTCAGCATCGACCTCTTCGACCGCTACCCGGCACCCTACGGCCTGATCCGCTACGGCGTCGCTCCGGACCACCCCCGCATTAAGGGCATCGTCAACGCCCTGCACAAGGTTCTGGACCGCGGCGACATCCGCTTCTTCGGCAACGTTGACTACGGCACGGACCTCACCATCGAGGACCTGCGCACCCACTACGACGCCGTCATCTTCGCCACCGGCGCCATCAAGGACGCCGACCTGAACATCCCGGGCATTGAACTCGAGGGCTCCTTCGGCGGCGCTGACTTCGTGTCGTGGTACGACGGCCACCCGGACGTTCCCCGCGAATGGCCACTGGAGGCCAAGGAAATCGCCGTGATCGGCAACGGCAACGTGGCGCTCGATGTGGCCCGCGTCCTCTCCAAGCACGCCGACGACCTCCTGGTCTCCGAGATCCCGGAGAACGTCTACGCCGGGCTGAAGGCATCGCCCGTCACCGACGTGCACGTCTTCGGCCGCCGCGGTCCCGCCCAGGTGAAGTTCACCCCGCTCGAGCTGCGCGAACTGTCGCACTCCAAGGACGTGGACATCATCCTGTACCCGGAGGACTTCGAGTTCGACGAGGAGTCAGACCGCCAGATCCAGAGCAACAACCAGACCAAGACCATGGTCGGCACGCTCACCAACTGGATCGCCGAGCAGCCCGAGGACCTCTCCGAGCTCAAGGCCTCCCGCCGCCTGCACCTGCACTTCCTGCACAGCCCGGTGGAAATTTACGACGACGCCGAGAACCCCGGGCGCGTCAGCGGCATCAAGTTTGAGCGCACCGAACTGGACGGCACGGGCAACGCCCGCGGCACCGGCGAGTACATCGACTACCCGGTGCAGGCCGTGTACCGGGCGATCGGCTACTTCGGTTCGGCCCTGCCGGACATCGAGTTCGACCACAAGAAGGGTGTCATCCCGAACGACGGCGGCCGCGTCCTGGACGCTTCCGGCGAGCACGTTCCCGGCATCTACGCCACCGGCTGGATCAAGCGCGGTCCCGTTGGACTCATCGGCCACACCAAGGGCGACGCCCTGGAGACCGTGACCTACCTGCTGGAAGACCGCGAAAACCTTCCGGTTGCCGAGGCACCCGCCGCCAGCGCCGTCGTCGAACTGCTCGACGGCCGGGGCGTGGAATACACCACCTGGGAAGGCTGGCTGGCCCTGGACGCCCACGAACTCGCCCTGGGCGCCGAGGCTACCGCTGCAGGCGGATCGCACGGTGTTGAGGTTGTGCGTGAGCGCATCAAGGTAGTGCCGCGCGAGGACATGGTGTCCATCTCCCGCGACGGAGTCGCCGCCGGAGTCTAGCTCTGACAGCAACAGGGGCCCGTGCCCGCAGGGAATCCTGCGGGTGTGGGCCCCGTTGGTTTAAGCGCCGTTGCCCAAGGCTCCGTTGGTCTTGTCTCCGGCGCCTCCGGCGGCCATGAGTTCGAGGCGCTTCAGCGTTTCGCGGTTGCGGATGGTGATGGCCGGATCCCTCAGCATCTTGGGAACGGCCAGCCCAGGCCCGTGGATGGCGTCCTCGATGATGGAGACGCGGCACTGTGCTCCCTCATCCTCCAGGGTGATGCGCACCTTGGCCTCGCCCATCGGCCAGCCACGGGCGATCAGCTCCAGTGACTTCCCGGGCTCGACGGCGGTCACCTTGGTGCTGTCGTCGATCACGAGCGGCCAGGCGCCGACGGAATGGTGGAGGCGGGAGCCAACCTCCGGCCAGTGCGCGTCGACGGCGCGGATCCTCGAGGCGCCGACGACCCAGCCCGAGTACAGCCAGCCGTTGGCGATGATCTTCCAGACGTCGGCGGCGGGGGAGTTGAAGGTCTGTGTAACTGTGGCCATCGGTTTCCTCTCAGTCTGGTCAGGCTGGTGCCCGTGCTGGTAATCGGTCTGGTGCCCTCCCTGTTGCGGGTCGTCCCCGAGGCCAGCGTCCCCGCCTGCCCGGCGCCGGCCTGGTGAGCGCGGCGTGAACAAGCGTGGCGTGAGCAGGCGCGGCGTGAGTGCCCGGTTTCCGGGAAGGTGCGGGGCTGGGCCCCGCGCCGTACGGTAGGAGTACTCGCGGAGACGGCGCGCCCACGGGTACGTCTCCGCTCCCGGCAACGAGTGTTCGATGGGGTCGAAGCGGTCAGGGGTGTCGTCCTGGCCCGGGGCTCCCCTGAGCTTGAGCGTGCCGGCATGGACCCATCGTCCGCCGGGCTTGGCGAAGTTCAGTGCGAGAACCCATTCGCCTTCGGCTAGGGACTCCCGGAAGTCTCCGCCGGTCTCCGCGCGGCCGGTAGCCCGGGGTGGCAGCGACAGCGTCCGAAGCCCGAGGAGCACTGGCCCGTCCTCGCCCTTGTAGGGCATGAGCGTGGTGAACCGGGCGGCGCTGACATCCAGTTTTGGTACCAGCAGGAAGCGGGCAGGAAAGCCCCAGCCGGTGGTGGCGAAGAGAATGTCGCCGCCACTTGCGCCGCCACCAGAACCGCCGGCCGAACCGGCGTCGGACCCAATACCCGACCGCAAGCGCACCGCGAGGCCGAGGATGTCCGGGAGGGTGTCCGGAAGGCCGATTGAGCGGGAGAAGCGCGCCTGCACCTCGTCCGTGCCGGGGGAGTCGAGCCAACTGATGCCGCTCCGTTCCCGGGGCAGGCCGGGGGAGGCGGCCTCGCCAACGCCGTGCCGCGTCAGCTCGCCGATAAGGCTGGTGCCCTTTGGATGGATTGGCCGGTCGGGACGCAGCGCCTTGAGTGCTTTGAAGCCGGCGGCGAAAGCCCGTCCTGCCAAGTCGGTTCCCAGCCGGGCGGCCCTACCCGATTGATGTGTCTTGCGGTCGTGCGTCATGCGGTTCCTCCTCATGGTGTCCAACCTCCGAACACTGTCGTCCCATCCCTTGTCACATCCGGCCGAACCTGGACCTGACCAAGGCAAAAATGCCGTAACAGATAAAGCCGGCCCCGATCGCCAGGAGGAGATAAGGGCCATAGGGGTGCTCCCGCAGGGCCTTCAGGCTGCCGTCCAGTCCCGTGGACTCCTCCGGAGAGTGCTTGGCTGCCGCGATGACAAACAGGAGCCCGGCAAGGATCAGCGCAATGCCTTTCGCCACATGCCCCGTGACGCCGAGGGCATCGATGATACGGCCGCGGCGGGAGCCGTCGAAGTGGAAGAGCTCCTCCTTGAACCCGCGCCGGACGCCTTTCAGGATGAAGTAAATTCCGATACCTATAATGGTGAGCCCGATTGCGCTCAGTATGACTGTGCCGAACGGTGTGGCGAGCAATGCAGCGCTGACATCCCTCGTTGACTCGCCGGAATCACCCGGCAGTCCGACGGCGAAGCCTCCGAACGTCAGGGAGACGCTGCCGTAGGCGACTGACAGGAAGCCGGAGGAAATGTGCTTGCCGATTCTTTCCTTTGTCGGCAGGTGGCGTGCCCGCAGTGTCGCCTCACTCAATTGCCAGAGGGCCAGCCCGATGCAGGCGACCATTCCCGCCCACATCAGGGCCGGGCCCCACGCGTTGGCGGCGAGTTGCTCGATGGCACCGGTGGGCTCGGCCTCGCCGGGCTGGCCCAGCGCCAGGGCGATCGCAATGGCCCCCACCACGATGTGCAGCAGCGCCATGACGGCAAAACCGGCCCGCGCGACGACGTCGAGCGTCTTGGTATTCGATACCGCCTCTGCCGCGTCGGCCGCTTCGCCGAGCGGGGTAGCCTTGTCCGTCATGAGCACGCTAGC
This sequence comes from Arthrobacter sp. NPDC093125, assembly GCF_044754225.1. NCBI lineage: Bacteria > Bacillati > Actinomycetota > Actinomycetes > Micrococcales > Micrococcaceae > Arthrobacter > Arthrobacter sp. NPDC093125. The sequence continues at coordinate 406,205 of NZ_JBIVOQ010000003.1, forward strand.
CGTTCATGGGGCCTTCGGCGTGGACTTTCTCGGCCCCTTCTCCGGTCAGTTTCACCGTGCAGCGGACCACCAGGGAGTCCGGTGCCGTGTCTACCTCCACCAGGGCATCGCCGGCACTGAGCACCATGAAGTGCTCCGAACCCGGCTCGACGCCGAAGCCCCGGGAGGCGGCGGCCTGCCGGGCATTTTCCAGCGCCTCGCGGCGGAGCCCGTGCATGTAGGTTTCGTCGTCTTCGCGGGCCGCGTCGCCGAAGGCCCAGCCGAACAATGTTCCTGTTGCTCCCATGGCGATGATCTTACGCGCAAGTATGAAGCTGTTACGGGCTTCCGTAACATTAGTAAGTGTGCTTACCATGTCTAAACCATGTCGTTGGTGCGGCTGTCGCCGGAGGGGAAACTGAAGGCGGCGTGGAAGCCGTTGTTCCGGATCCGACCTCTACGTTAGGAAGCACATCATGGCAGGAAATCTACTGGCACGCTCCGTCCACGACCTGACGGCAGCCGCCTGGTTCGGCGGCTCGCTGATGGGCGCCATTGGCCTGAACGGAGCGACCGCCGAGGCAAAGGACCCGTCGGAGCGTACCCGCCTCTCAAGCCGGGGCTGGATGAAATGGGCCCCGGTGCAGACCGCGGCCTTCGCAACACACCTCATCGCGGACCTGTTCATTGCCCTGGAGAACAAGGAGCGGATCGCCAAGCAGGACGGCGTGGCCGCTGACACGATCTACAAGACGGCAGTGACTCTGGCGGGCGCCGCCGTCACCTTGTATGCGGGGGCCCTGGGCAAGAAAGTCGACAAGCTGGCGGACGAGGGTGCCGAAGGCGCCACCGAACCCCGCCCCGGCGCGTCGGAGAAGCTGCAGGCGGCACAGAAGCAGCTGAAGGCCCTGCAGTGGACGATCCCGGCGTTTGCGGCCTGGGTCATCGTGCTCGGAGCCAAGCACGGCGAGATGCAGCGGCCCAAGAACGTCTTCCAGGGCCTCCGTGACCGCTGATGCTCCGCGACCGCTGATGCTTCGCGAACGCTGATGCGGATGCCGCGGGTCTTCCGCGGCGGACGCCGCGGCTGATTGAGGCGCCAATGAACGACGACGGCCGGGTCCCCAAACGGGAACCCGGCCGTTGCGCTGTGGTGCTGGAGTTGGTGGTGCTGCAGTCTGCCTAGACGGGCTGAGTGTTGGCCGGAGGCAGATCCGGATTCATCGGTTCCAGCCGGGGGTCCTCCGCTGTCCAGACCTGGATCACGGCCCAGGCCACAGCCGCCAGAGGTACGGACAGGACGGCGCCGATGATGCCGGCCAGGATGGTGCCGGCGGTCAGCGCCATGAGGATGACAAGAGCATGGAGCTGGAGGGTATTGCCCATGACGATCGGCTGCAGCAGGTCGCCTTCCAGCTGGTTCACCGCGATGACAACGGCCACGACGATCAGCGCCACCACCGGCCCGTTGGCCACCAGCGCCACGAGAGCGGCGAGGATACCGGCAACCGTCGCGCCCACAAGGGGAATGAAAGCCCCCATGAACACGATAATGGCAAGCGGTATGGCCAGGGGCACCTGCAAAATCAGCAGTGCCGCGCCGATCGCCACGGTGTCCACGAGGGCCACGATTGCGGTGCCGCGGACGTAGCCGCCCAGGACCTCCAGGGTTCGTCGGCCCACCCGGCGGAGCTTGGCTTCGCGGCGGCCGTTGAACGGGCGGAGGAAGAAGTTCCAGATCTTCTCACCGTCCTTCAGGAAAAAGAACAGGATCACCACCATGAGGCTGGCGCCGGCAATGAATTCAGTGACCACTGACAGCCCGGAGATCGCACCGGAACGGACCTGGCTGCTGGTGGCGAACTGGATAATGCCTTCCCTGGCCTGGTTCAGTTGCTCCTGGTCCAGCGGGAAGGGCCCGGTGAGCAGGAACTTCTCGAGTTCGTCGAGTCCGGAGGCGGCCTGCTGCGCCAGTTCGCTCCACTGGCTGCGCACCGACATGACGATCACTGTGATGACGCCGGCCAGCAGCGCCAGCAAGCCAACAAAAGCTATGCCCGTGGCCGCGGCGCCGGGCATGCCCCTGCGGCGGAGCAGGTTCACGAATGGCCCGATGGCTGCGGAGAGAATAAGTGCGATCAGTGTGGGAATGACCAGCAGCCGGACCTGCAGGAGGGCGTAGACAGACACTGTGGCGAGGGTGAGGACCAGCAACACCTGCGCGGACCGGATGCCCACGCGGCCCAGACCGTCCGCCCAGAGTTCGCGGGCGGGCTTTTTTTCATGCGGGGTATTTGTGGCCAGGGTGGTGTCCGCGGTGGGTTGTTGGTGCTCTTGAGGCAATTCTTGCTCGGACACGTGTGTTGCACGGGCCATGGGAACTCCTAGTCATCAGCGGGCAGTTGGACAGCGTCAAGCTCCCCAGTCAGATAGTAAGCCTACTGATGTACTGGAGGGTGGCGAAACCCGTGCCGGGTGGGCAGGGGAAACTATTTGTCAGAAACCAGGCGTCACAGCTCCGCGTTGACGAAGCCGATCACAATCGCAGCCCACCAGCACGCCTGCGAGATTCCCAAACACAGAAGCATGTGGATGCGCTGGCCCATGGGCAATCCGGCAAAGGTCGTGCTGGCCGGCATAACCACAAGGCGGCGCATCAGGGGGATCAGGCTGATGCCGTTGACCATCAGCACCAGCACCGCCCCAAGTTTCACGACCGTCCATGGGTTGCTCAGGTCCGGGCTCAGGAACGCGCCGGACAGCAGCAGCACGGCGGTGCCGGACCAGATCAGGGGACCTGCGGCGCCGTCGAGCCGGATGGTTTCCGCCAGCTGGCGTCTCCCGATCAGCCACAGGAAGCCGTGCCAGTCCACGAGCAGGATCGCGCCAAAGGCCAGCACCATGGCCAGGATGTGCACGGAGAGCGCGAGAGCGCGCGGCGGCCCTTCAATCGTGACGGACAGCCCCATCATGACGGCCAGCACCCAGGCCACCGCTGCCGCGATACACAGGATTCCGACCAGCCGCCGGGAGGATTTGTGGGATTTCCGCGGAAACCTGGGTGCCGCGGCTGCACTGTACGTCACGGTGTACCTCCAACTGCCTGAAGGAGTTGCTCAAGTGGGGGCGGAGTGCCGCCGCGAGAGGTAGACCGCTGGTTTGAGGATCTGACGGGAACCTTGGAAAAACCTTGGGAAAAGCCTATGAACCCCCCAAAGTGGTCCCCCTTTACGGGGGGTGCGCTGAGCAAGGGTGCGAAGTACGGCCTACTCCCGCAGCCATTCCGCGCAGGAGTTGAGGTTGCGCGTCACGCTCAGCACGGCAGCCTCCTCATCATGGGCCTCGATGGCGTCAATGAGCGCCCCGTGGCCTTCGTGCGCCAACCCCTGGAACCCGGGGCGTCGGTGCTGCTTCAGCAGCTCGTCGTGGAAGACCTCGCCAAAGCTGGCATACAGCTCGTGCAGCAGCGGGTTGGCGGAGGCCTGCGCCACGCGGTCGTGGAAGCCCCAGTCGGCCCGGGCCCACGCTGCATAGTCTGCTGCTTTCCAGGAGGCGTCGCGGTCGGCGAGGAGCACGCGGAGGGCGGCGACGTCGTCGGGCGTTGCGTGGCGGGCGGCAAGACGCGCCGCCTGGGTGTCCAGTCCAACGCGGACCTCGAGGACGTGCTCGTCGGTGTGGTCCCGGTACAGCCGGCGGGCAGCCCCGGAAATCTCGCTGACGGCGCGGACGTAGGTGCCGTCACCGCGCCGGACCTCGAGCATGCCGCCGTGGGCCAGGGCCTTGATCGCCTCACGGAGGGTTCCGCGCGAGACACCCAGACGGGCCATCAGTTCGGTTTCGGAAGGAATCCGCTGCTGCAGGGGCCACTCGCCCGAATGGACCATGGCACGGAGTTTCGCCGTAACTTCGTCAGCCAGCGGCTGGCGGTGCGAGGTACTGAGCGTCATTGCTTCCTAACCCTTCGGCTTGGCAGTGTTCTTGGCAGTGAGGAGGTGTGCCACCACGATCTGTGCCACCGCTATGGCCAGCAGCAAGGCCAGCGGGAGCGTCCACCCGCCGGTCGCGCTGTGCAGCAGGCCCATTCCGAAAGGGCCCACGGTGGCCAGGAGGTAGCCGCTGGACTGCGCCAGGGTGGAAAGTGCGGTGGTCTCGGCCGTGGTCTGGCCGCTGCGGCTGATCATCACCATGACCAGCGGGAAGATGCCGAGTCCAAAGCCGAGCAGCACGGCGGGGATAGCGGCAAGGGACAGCGGGAGCACCAGGAGCGCAGCCATCCCGACGAGCATCGCCCCGCTGACCAGGTAAAACGCCGGGCGCAGCATGCCCGGGCGGGAACCGATGGCGATCAGCAGCATACCGGCCGGAACGGACACCAGCTGCAGGAGCGCGTACATCAGTCCGCTCTCGGCGGCGCTGAGGCCCATGGTGGTCAGCATGTACGGGAACCAGCTCAGCAGCGCGTAGGCGAGCAGCGCCTGCAGCGTGAAAATGGCCGTCAGCAGGGCGCCCTTGCGGGTCCGCAGCAGCGGCCACGGCGAGACGTGGCTGACGTTTCGCGCCACCCGGTTGCGGTGCGCGTGCAGCGCCACCGGCAGGAAACCGAGGAAAGCCGACACAGCGAGGAGCCCGATGGCGCCCACTCCGGCGGACGGCGAACCGAGCAGCTGTGCCAGCGGCACCACGGCCACTGAGGTGGCGGTGGCCCCGGTGGTCATGGTCACCGTGTAGAGGCCGGTCATGAGGGAGGTGCGGTGCGCGAAGTGTTCACGGATGAAGGACGGCATCGCCACGTTGCAGACGGCCAGGCCGGACATCCCGACCACCGTCCCGGCCAGCAGCATGCCGGTGGAGGGGATGCCGCGCAGCAGCAGCCCAGCGGTCAGCATCGCGAGGGACAGCAGAATTGCCTTCTCCACGCCGAGCCGTCCCGTCAGCCAGGACGTTGCCGCCCCTGCCACGGCGAAGCACAGTGTCGGGATGGACGGGATCACCGACGCAACCAGCGGGCCGTAGCCGAGCACGAGCTGAAGGTCGTGCAGAAGGGCGGAGGCGCCCGTGATGCCGGCCCGCAGGTTGAGGCCGATCAGTACCAGTGCAATAACGCTCATGACGACGGCGGCCCGCGACTTGCGCGGGCGGGCGGCGGCAGCGAGGGCAGCTGAGGTAACGGAGGCCATTCCATAAGGTTAGACGTTAGACGTTTGATGTCTAGAGTTTTGTGGCAAACCTCTCGCAGCCCTCCTGGCCTGAGCATAGACTCAGGCCAGGGAGTTCCGGGGACCGCGGTGGTCCCGCTGCGAAAGGATGCCGTAACGGACATGAATCCCGAGGGTCTCGAAACAGAGAAGAAGTACGACGTCGATCCCGGCGCCGCGCTCCCGGCGCTGCAGCGGATTTCCGGTGTCGGGCGGGTAGGGGAGCCGTCCGAAGCCGTGCTCGAGGCGGTCTACTTCGACACCGCTGATCTGGCGCTCGCCGCCCGCCGCATCACCCTGCGCCGCCGGACGGGAGGAACCGATGCCGGCTGGCACCTCAAACTGGCTCCTGAACGCGATCAGTCTGCTGAAGAGGGCGGTGATTCAGTACCGCAGCGCCAGGAGATTCACGCGCCGCTGGGACAGGCCGACGTCGTTCCGGATCAGCTGCTTGTGCATCTGCACGCTTACCTTCGGGGTGCCGCGGTTGCCCCTGCAGCCCGGCTGAAGAACAGACGCACCACGTACCCCCTCTATGGAGATGACGGGGTGCACCTGGCCGACTTTGCAGACGACAGGGTCGAGTCCGAAGCGCTGGGCAGCGGACTCAAGCAGGAGTGGCGGGAATGGGAACTCGAACTCGTCCGGGGGAGTGCTGAGATCTTCCCGCCGGCGGAAACCTGTTTCATCGCTGCGGGCGCCCGGCCGGCAGCCCATGAATCCAAGCTCGGCCGCGCACTCGGGGAGGCCTGGCCAAAGCAGTCGGACGCGAAGCAGCCCGACGGCAAGTCCGCCGGAAAAAAGGGGCCGGCCTCCGGCGTCGTGACCGCCTACCTCGGCGCGCAAACCGCTCAACTTTTGCGCATCGATCCCGCCGTGCGGCTGGAGGAGCCGGACGCGGTGCACCAGATGCGCTCGGCCACGCGGCGGCTGCGGTCGGCCCTGGCCGTGTACCGCAAACTGTTCGGTGACGCCGCGGTCCGGAGGCTCCGCGATGAGCTCAAGTGGCTGGGCCGCATCCTAGGTGCGCCCCGCGACGCGGAGGTGACCCGGGAGCGGGTGCTCGCGAGTGTGGACGCGCTGCCGCCGGAGCAGGCCGATGCCGTCAGGGACAGGCTGGAACGCGAACTGGGCGACAGGTTCACCGCAGGCTACCGGCGAGTGCAGGAGGTGCTGGTGTCCAACCGTTATTACCGGCTGCTGGATGACCTTGAGGAATTCCGCGACAACCCGCCGGCCCTGCCCGCGGCTGCGGCGCCGGCGGGCCAGGTTGCAGGCAAACGCATCGGGCGTACGGTCCGTCGCTTGCGACGGTCAGCCAAGGCGGCCCGGCAGGAAAAGGCGGGCCCGGCCCATGACACAGCACTGCACCAGGTGCGCAAGGACGCCAAGCGGCTGCGGCATGCTGCGGAGTCGGTGATCCCGCTCCACGGAAAGCGCGCCACCAAACTCGCAAACGCTGCACACCGGCAGCAGAAGATCCTGGGCGATCACCACGACAGCGTGATGGCCCGGACCCTGCTGGGAAAGCTGGCGCGCGGGCCGCAGCCGTCGGAGCACGTGAGCGCGGCCTACGCACGGCTGGTCAAAAAAGAGGACAAGGCCGCCGCCCGCACCGAGGCCAAGTACCACAAGGCGCGGCGCAAGGCCCGCAAGCTCCTGAAACGCGGGCTGGCTTAGCTGCGCTGAGACGCGGGCTGGCTTAGCTGCGGCTTAGGGCGGGCCGTTCGGCGGGGGTTTCCGGCGTGTTCCTTGGCCGGACTCCCCGCGTGCTCCTAGCGCCGTGATCCGAGCCGCGCCACCGCGAGGGCGAGCCACAGCTGCACCCGGTCCGCGGTGATGGACGGGTCATAGCCGGTGAGCTCGGTGATCTGGGCCAGCCGGTAGCGGACCGTGTTCCGGTGCAGCGTCAGGGCCTCAGCCACCGCCGCGACAGAGCCGTTGTTGTTCAGGTAGCTCTCCAGCGTGGTCATCAGCTCGGCGCCGTGGGCGGCGTCGAACGCTCGCAGCGGGTTCAGCGACTCGTTGGCCATGTCAGCAAGCGGCACGTCCTCGCTTGCCAGCAGCAGCGAGGTCAGGCTGAGCCGCTCGGGCTCATTGACCGGCAGCCCGTGGCTTGCCGCGTCCCGCGCCTCGAAGTAGCTCCAGCGAAGGCCGTTGGGCTTCGTGTAGGCGCCGCCGATCCCGATCGTTGCGTGGATGCCCGCCTCGGCGAGGTGGTCGCTGAGGCTCCGGGCCAGCGCTGTGGCGCCCCGGCCGTCGTCGGGAATCACCGTGACCAGGTCCTTCCCGACGACGGCGGTCACCGCCTTCTCGAGCGACCGGGGCAGCGATGAGGTCACCAGCTGCTTGTGGTGCGCCTCGGAGCCGGCCAGCAGCACCACGTTCTTGCGGGTGCTGTTGATGCCTGTTCCTGCGAGGCGGCGGGTGGCCTCGTTCTGGTCCAGGGTCCCGTGGATCACGTCCTCCAGCACCTGGCCGCACAGCGCCCGCTCGGCCTGGCGCTGCTTCACCATGTTGTTCAGTTCCACGCTGATGAGGTTCTGGGCGTAGCCGATGATGCCGGAGTCCTCGAAGGGCTGCCTGACCCACAGCGTGCAGGCGTCCCGTCTGCCGGTGGGGATCGGGTACGAAGCCCATGAGTCTGCCGCCGCCGACTCGGAGCCGCTGTTGTACAGCTCTGCGGTGAACTGGGTGAGGATGATGTCAGTGCGGAGCATGCCGCCCAGGTGCTTGAGCAGTTCGGCCAGTCCGCCGCCGGTGAGAAGGGCGCGGGCCAGCACCTGGTGGCCGGCGATCAGGCGTTCGAGCTTGGAGTAGTGGTCCGCCGACTGGGCGTCCGCCACGAGCTTGCTGATGGCGATAAACGGGGTGGCGTACGGGACCTCCACGACCGGCAGTCCCCACCGGTTCGCTTCGGCCACCAAAGCCGGCGGAACGCCGTCGTGCGTCAATCCCACGCCGAAACCAATTCCCACGGCGCCGGCGCGCTGGACCTGCCGCACGAAGCGCCGCTGCTCCGGGGCGCTGCGCAGCCGCAGGCCGGTGGTCAGCACCAGCTCGCCGCCGTTGAGGAAGCGCTGCGGATCCTCCTGCTCGGCGACGGCAACCCAGTGAATGTCATGGTGGGACGTGGTCTCGGCGAGACCGATTTTCTTGAGCCCGAGCGACTGCACGCCGAGCAGCGCGGCGAGGGAAATTGCCATATCCCAAGGGTAGCGGGACGCTGGCCGATCGCACTAAAAGCCCGGCGCCATGGTGTGCAGGTGGCTATTCCCCGCGTTTGTGGCGCTGGCATAGGCTCGGAGCAGCTGCATCAGATCATTCAGGACGAAAGAGGTTGTACACCGTGGTTCAAACCTTGCAGAACTTCATCAACGGCGAGTTCGTGACGCCTGCCGGCACCGGCCTGCTTGACATCGTGAACCCTGCGACCGGCGAGGTCGTCGCGAAGTCGCCCGTTTCCGCTGCCGAAGACGTGGATGCCGCCATGACGGCAGCCAAGGCGGCCTTCCAGACCTGGAAGCACACCACCCCCGGCCAGCGCCAGCTGATGCTCCTCAAGCTGGCGGACGCCATCGAAGCGAACAGCGACGAGCTCGTGGAGGCGCAGCACCGCAACACCGGACAGGTGCGCGCCCTCATCGCCTCCGAGGAAGTTGCCGCCGGCGCCGACCAGCTGCGCTTCTTCGCCGGTGCTGCCCGCATCCTCGAAGGCAAGTCCGCGGGCGAGTACTTCGAGGGCCACACCTCCTTTGTGCGCCGCGAACCCATCGGCGTCGTGGCCCAGGTCGCGCCGTGGAACTACCCGTTCCTCATGGCCATCTGGAAGATCGGCCCCGCGCTCGCCGCCGGCAACACCGTGGTCCTCAAGCCCTCCGACACCACGCCCGAATCCACCCTGGTGCTGGCGAAGCTGGCCAAGGACATCTTCCCTGCGGGCGTACTCAACGTCATCCTCGGCACCGGCGAGACCGGCGCGATGATGGTGGATCACAAAGTCCCCGGACTCGTCTCCATCACCGGCTCCGTCCGTGCCGGCATCGCCGTCGCCTCCGGAGCTGCGAAGGGCCTCAAGCGCGCACACCTGGAGCTCGGCGGCAAGGCCCCGGCCATCGTCTTCAAGGACGCCGACATCAAGAAGAGCGCCGCGGCCATCGCCGAGTTCGCGTTCTTCAACGCCGGCCAGGACTGCACCGCCATCACCCGGGTGCTGGCCCAGGACTCCGTGCACGACGACCTCGTGGCCGCGATGGTGGAGCACACCAAGACCCTGCACACCGGTTCGCAGAACGATGAAGAGAACTACTTCGGCCCGCTGAACAACGCCAACCACTTCAAGGCGGTCAGTGCCGTTGTCGGGTCGCTGCCGGATTACTGCCGGATCGAGACCGGCGGCCACCGCGCCGGGGACAAGGGCTACTTCTTCGAGCCCACGATCATCACCGGCGCCAAGCAGACCGATGACATCGTGCAGAAGGAAACCTTCGGCCCGGTCATCACCGTGCAGAAGTTCAGCACGGAGCAGGAAGCCGTGGAAATGGCCAACGACGTCGACTACGCCCTGGCGTCCAGCGTCTGGACCTCCGACCACGGCACCGCCATGCGGCTCAGCCGCGATCTGGACTTCGGTGCGGTCTGGATCAACACCCACATCCTGCTCACCGCCGAAATGCCCCACGGCGGGTTCAAACAGTCCGGCTACGGCAAGGACCTCTCCATGTACGGCGTCGAGGACTACACGCGCATCAAGCACGTGATGAGTGCACTCGACTCGTAATAATTCGCTGGTTGAGCCCGTCGAAACCAAGATCCCGACAGGCTCAATCACCAGGCACCGAAAGGCCTTCCCATGACCACCACTGCCAACGAGATCACCTACCGCCTCGAGCAGAAGCGCAACATCCAAGCTGATTTTCCGGGCCCCAAGTCGCTCGCGCTGGCCGAACGCCGCAAGGCTGTCGTCGCCGCGGGCGTCGCCTCGGGCGTCCCCGTCTACGTTGCCGACGCCGACGGCGGCATCATCCACGACGTCGACGGCAACTCCTTCATCGACCTCGGCTCCGGCATCGCGGTGACCAGCGTCGGCGCGTCCGACCCCGCCGTCGTCGGTGCCGTGAAGGAGGCCGTGGAGCACTTCACGCACACGTGCTTCATGGTCACGCCGTACGAAGGCTACGTCGCCGTCGCCGAGCAGCTGAACCGACTTACCCCGGGCGATCACGAGAAGCGCACCGTCCTGTTCAACTCCGGCGCGGAGGCCGTGGAAAACGCCATCAAGGTGGCGCGCCTGGCCACCGGCCGTGATGCCGTCGTCGCCTTTGATCACGCCTACCACGGCCGCACCAACCTGACCATGGCGCTCACCGCCAAGGCCATGCCGTACAAGACCAACTTCGGGCCGTTCGCCCCTGAGGTCTACCGCATGCCCATGAGCTACCCGTACCGCGAGGAGAACCCCGCCATCACGGGCGCAGAGGCTGCAAAGCGCGCCATCACCATCATCGAGAAGCAGATCGGCGGCGACCAGGTTGCCGCGATCATCATCGAGCCCATCCAGGGCGAGGGCGGCTTCATCGTTCCCGCCGAAGGCTTCCTGCCGGCGCTGTCCGCATGGGCCAAGGAAAAGGGCATCGTCTTCATCGCCGACGAGGTCCAGTCCGGGTTCTGCCGCACGGGTGAATGGTTCGCCGTCGACCACGAGGGCGTCGTTCCGGACATCATCACCATGGCCAAGGGCATCGCCGGCGGCATGCCGCTGTCCGCCATCACCGGACGCGCCGACCTGCTCGACGCCGTCCACCCGGGCGGCCTCGGCGGCACCTACGGCGGCAACCCCGTCGCGTGCGCCGCTGCCCTGGCGTCCATCGGTTCCATGGAGGAGTACAACCTCAACGCCCGCGCCAAGCACATCGAGGAACTGGCCCTCGGCAAGCTGCGTGAGCTCGCGGCTGAGCTGCCCGTGCTCGGTGACGTCCGCGGCCGCGGTGCCATGCTGGCCATCGAGCTGGTCCAGGCCGGGTCCAAGGAGCCGAACCCCGAGCTCACCAAGGCCGTGGCCGCAGCCTGCCTGAAGGAAGGCGTCATCATCCTGACCTGCGGCACCTACGGCAACGTCATCCGCCTGCTACCGCCGCTGGTCATCACCGACGAGCTGCTGCTGGACGGCCTCAACGTACTGGCGGCAGCCATCAAGGCCAACGCCTAACCCTCTACCCCAGGGAGCGCGAACGGACACTTGTGGCCCCGGGAAGCGCGAACGGACACTTGTGGCCCCGGGAAGCGCGAACGGACACTTGTGGCCCCGGGTGGAGCGTGGAACAGGGCGTTATCTGTACGTTCGCGCGGGGGTAACCTCGGGCGGAAATGGTCGACGGCGGGCCGGGTACCGAAAGGTGCCCGGCCCGCCGTCGTACGCTCCGGTAGAGTCATCGTCACCACTGCACTCATCGCAGACCGGTCCACCGCGGAGATCCTGGCGGCGCCTGCGTCTGCCTCACCCAAAGAAGGGTTTTGCATGCGATACGTAGTCGGCTACACACCCACCGAGCGCGGCGCGGACGCCGTGGCCCTGGCGACGTCGCTCGCTTTGGCCCAGGGCGCGCACCTGGACCTCGTTTACGTTGTGAAGAAGGGCGCGCCGTACGTTGCGCTGAATCCCGAGGGCAGCAGGGTGAGCGCCGCCGAGCAGGAAGTGCTGACCGCGGAACGGCAAGCCCTGGGTCTGGTTCCCCAAGGCCTGTCCGCCACGTTCCACGCACGGGAAGCCGATTCGTTTGCCTCCGGCCTGATCGAGGCGGCTGTGGAACTCAAGGCCGGGCTGATTGTGGTTGGCGCCGCCAGTGCCGGCCTGTTCAAGCGGTACACCGTGGGCAGCGTAGCCAATGCCCTGCTGCACGCCTCGCCTGTTCCCGTGGCCCTTGCACCGCGCGGCTATCAGCGCACGGCGCCCATCACCCGCCTGACCCTGGCTGTGGGGCAGCGCGAGGGAGCGGAAGCCGCGATTGAAACCGCCATCAATGCGGCAAAGCGCCGCGGAGTGCCGCTGCGTCTGGTGTCGCTCGTGGAGCTTGACGCCGCCGGAGACGCCGGGGAAGCGGTCAATGCAGCGCACATCCACGCCAACACAGTGCTGTCCGACGCCTCCGGCAAGGTGCCCGCCGGACATGAGGCCAGCGTCGCCGTTGCTCACGGCCGCACCATCGAGGAAGCCATCGACGGCCTGGAATGGGACGACGGCGAGATCATGATTGTGGGCTCCTCGCGCCTGGCGGAGCGGAACCGCATGTTCCTGGGCAGCACCGCCAACAAGGTCCTGCGCGCCCTGCCGGTGCCCATGGTGGTTGTCCCGCGCGACTACGAACGGGTGGCCTCGGCGCCGTAGGTCCCAGGGCTTTCGGCGCGAACGGGCAGATGCGGCCCCACTCCTGCGCGCGAACGGACACTTAATGCCCTCAAAACGCCCCGGGGAGGGGCCTTAAGTGTCCGTTCGCGCTTCTGGGTCCGGCGGGCGGGAGGGGCTTAAGTGTCCGTTCGCGCTTCCCGGAGGGCGAGCTTGCGCGCGGCGGAGTTCTTCCGGGCTGTGGCCAGCATGTCCAGCGTCAGCACCAGCAGCGCCAGCCAGACGACGCCGAATCCGATCCACCGTTCGAGGGTCATCGCCTCACGGAAAACGGCCAGCGCCACGATGAACTGCAGGACTGGTGCGAAGTACTGCAGCAGGCCGATGGTGGTCATCGGCAGGCGGCGGGCGGAGGCGCCGAAGAACAGCAGCGGCACCGCGGTGATGATGCCCGACGCCGCGAGCAGCCAGAAGTGCCCGGCGCCGTTGCTGGTCAGCGTCGCGCTCCCGCTGACAGCGAGGAAAACCATGGTGGCTGCCGCCAGGGGAGCGAGCACTATGGTCTCGACTGTGAGGCTCGTGATGGCTTCCGCCTTGGGACCCACGCGCTTCTTGACGAACCCGTACAGTCCGAAGCTGACAGCCAGCGTCAGTGCGATCCACGGCAGCTTCCCGTAGGACACGGTCAGGACCGCCACGGCGATAAAACCGATTCCGACGGCGGCCCACTGCAGGGGGCGGAGCTTTTCCTTCAGGACGAACACACCGAGCAGGACGGAGACGAGCGGGTTGATGAAGTAGCCCAGCGATGCTTCTACCGCCTGCCCGGTGGTCACCCCGTAGGTGTATGTCAGCCAATTCACGGCAATCAGTGCCGCGGCGACGGCCAGTGGGCCGACCACGGAGCGGTTCCGGAAGGCCGCGCCCAGAACCCGCCACGTCCTTGTCACGGTGATCAGCAGGGCGCAGAACAGCAGGGACCAGACGACGCGGTTGGCAACGATTTCGACGGCGCCGGCGGGCTGCAGCACGAAGAAGTACAGGGGAAGCATCCCCCACAGCCCGTAAGCCCCGATGCCGAACAGGACTCCCGCCGTCGTGTCCTTGTCCACGGCTTTCAGCCCGGCGGGCTTGCCGGGCGCCGTCCCCGTAGAACCGGAAGCCGGCCCCGTCGGGCCCGACCCGCCCGGCGCCGGCGGCGCAGCAGGCGGCAGGGCAGAAGCAGGCACAGCTGAGGAGACGGATCCATCGGGTGTAGGCACAAGACGGATAACGCTGCTTGGGGCCGGGGTATTCCGCCGGTCCCGAACGACATTTATGGCGTCAATCCGAAAATAGTCAGTAGGCTTGCCATTATGAGCGGGATCAATACGCACGGCTTTGCCCGATGAGGCTGCGCCACAGCAACGCCTCGGGACGCGGTTACCGCCGGGTGCGGGCCGGCAAGGGCTTCAGTTACCGGGATTTGGACGGGTCGACGCTGCCTCCGGGGCCGGTGAGGGACCGGCTGGAAAGCATCGGGATCCCGCCGGCATGGAAGGACGTGTGGATTGCCCCGTTCGAGAACGGCCACATCCAGGCCACGGGCGTGGACGCGGTGGGGCGCCGGCAGTACATCTATCACCCCGAATGGCGGGAGCGGAAGGACCGGCTGAAGTTCGACCGTGCGCTCCAGCTTGCGGAGTCGCTGCCCTCTGCGCGCCGGATGGTGACCATGGACCTCAGGAGCGAGGGACTGACTCGGGAACGGGTCCTGGCGGCCGCGTTCCGGATGCTCGACTCCGGCTCGCTGCGCGTTGGCTCCGAGCGGTACACCAACGAGAACGGCAGCCATGGCCTCGCCACCCTGTTGTGCGCCCACGTGCAGGTCCGCAAGAACCGGCTGCGCCTCAGCTTCCCCGCCAAGAGCGGCAAGAACTGGGAATCGGAAATCACCGACGACGACCTCGCACCCCTGGTCCGTGTCCTGAAGCGGCGCGGCGGCAATGCCCGGCTGCTGGCCTACAAAAACGGCCGCAGCTGGCATCCGGTGAACAGCGCGGACATCAACAGCTACGTCAAGGAGCGGACCGGGTCCGACTTCACCGCGAAGGATTTCCGGACCCTCCGAGGAACCATCGCCGCAGCGGTAAGCCTGGCCCGCAGCGGCCCGCAAAAGACCGTGTCGAAAAGGAAACGGGCCATCAGCGTCGCCATGATGGAGGCCGCTGCTGTGCTGGGCAACACGCCGTCGATTGCCCGCAAGAGCTATGTGGATCCGCGGCTTCTGGACCACTTCGCGGCCGGGGAAACCATCGACCCCAAACGGCTGGACTCCGCGGAATCCGAACTGCGGGCGCTGCTGTACCGCGAAGGCAACGTGGTGGCCCTGCCGAAAAGCAGCTGAGCGGCAGCGCGACAACTAGAATTGGAAACTGCGCGCAGAAGGCGCAGATCCGTACCAGAAGGGCTACCGGTGTCCACCTCAGCTGAATCCGCTTCCCAGAGGCCGCTCCGCGTCGCTATTGTCGGCGCCGGGCCTGCCGGTGTCTATGCGGCGGACATCCTGACCAAATCCAATGAGGTGAAGGGCGGGGATTTCGAGGTCAGCATCGACCTCTTCGAGGCCTATCCCGCGCCGTACGGGCTGATCCGCTACGGCGTCGCCCCCGACCACCCCCGCATCAAGGGCATCGTCAACGCCCTGCACAAGGTCCTGGACCGCGGCGACATCCGCTTCCTGGGCAACGTCACCTACGGCCGGGACCTGACCCTGCACGATTTCCGGTCCTTCTACGATGCGGTGATCTTTTCCACCGGAGCCATCAAGGACGCCGACCTGGACATCCCCGGAATCGACCTTGAGGGGTCCTTCGGCGCCGCGGACTTCGTCTCCTGGTATGACGGCCACCCTGATGTGCCCCGCGACTGGCCTCTGGATGCCAAGGAAATCGCCGTCATCGGCAACGGCAACGTGGCACTGGACGTCGCGCGGATGCTCGTCAAGCACGCCGACGAGCTCCTGGTCACCGAGATACCGGACAACGTCTACCGCGGGTTGAAGAACTCGCCGGTCACCGACGTGCACGTCTTCGGCCGCCGCGGCCCCGCCCAGGTCAAATTCACCCCTCTGGAGCTGCGCGAACTCAGCCATGCCCGCGACGTGGACATCGTGCTCTACCCGGAGGACTTTGAGTTTGACGAAGCCTCGGACGAGGCGATCCGCACCAACAACCAGATCAAGACCATGGTGAACACCCTCACCAACTGGCTCGTGGAGGAGCATGCCGAAGCGGAGGAGCCGTCCTCCCGCCGCCTGCATCTGCATTTCCTGCACAGCCCGGTGGAGATTTACGACGACGGCGGGTCCGGCAAGGTTGCCGGCATCAAGTTTGAACGCATGCAGCTGGACGGCACCGGACACGTCAAGGGCACCGGCGAGTTCATCGACTACCCGGTGCAGGCCGTGTACCGCGCCATCGGCTACCACGGATCCCCGCTGGACGAACTGGAGTACGACGCCAAGCGCGGCGTGATCCCCAACGAGGGCGGCCGCGTCCTGGACGCCGAAGGTGAGCCAGTCCCGGGCATCTATGCCACGGGCTGGATCAAGCGCGGGCCAGTCGGCCTGATCGGCCACACCAAGGGCGACGCCCTGGAAACGATCGGATTCCTCCTCGAGGACCGGCTGACGCTGCCTCCGGCAAAGAATCCGGACCCTCAGGCGATCATCGACCTGCTGGAGGAACGCGGCATCGAGTACACCACGTGGGAAGGCTGGAACAAGCTCAACGCGCACGAAGCAGCCCTCGGTGCGGCGTGGTCGGAATCGACGGCGGCAGACGGCGTCGTTCGTGAACGCATCAAGGTAGTGCCCCGCGAGGAAATGATCGCAATCTCCCGCCCCTAGGGCAGCTGTGGCGGGCCGTTGGGGTACGCCGTTAGACTTGCCGGGCTGAGCGCGGTTCCGATGATGCCGTGCCCGGCCAAGGGCTGAAACAGGGGCAACACGAGTGTCGCGAGCGGGAGTTCGATGAAGAACATGATCCGGACAGCAGCATCTGCGGGGGAGGATGCGGCGCTGGCCCATCGCCATGCCCTGGCAGGCCACGAATACCTGGACCGGCCGCTCACCCTCGACGCGGAAGAAATCCCCGGTCTCCGCCCGCTGATCCGTGAATCCTGGCAGCGCTCCGTCCGGCTGCAGGCGAACCCCGACCTCCCCGAGGCGCCGCTGGTTCTGGACCGGGAGGAGCTCGAGGAGTACCGCCGCGAGCACCCCCTCGCCACGATCATGCCCGTGATCCAGAAGCTCCTGATCCAGCCCAGCCACGACAGCGGGCTGCTCGTGGCAGTGGGCGATGATGTGGGCCGGCTGCTCTGGGTGGAGGGCGACCCTGCGATGCAGCGGCGGGCGCAGGGCATGATGTTCGTGCCGGGCGCCGACTGGTCCGAGGCAACGGTGGGTACCAGTGCCCCCGGGACGGCACTGGCCCTCGACCGGGGGCTGCAGATCTCCGGGGCCGAGCACTACAAGCGGTCTGTCCATCCATGGAGCTGCACCGCCGTCCCGTTCCACGACCCGGACTCGGGTGCGCTGCTGGGCGTCGTGGACATCACCGGCACGGAGTCGGCGGTGGCCCCGCACACCCTCTCGCTGGTGGAGGCCACCGTGGCCGCCGCACAGGCGCAGCTGCGCGTGGAGCGGCTCCAGCTTGCGGCAACACAGACGGGGACGCCTGCCCGACGGCGGAACAGCAGTGCCGCTGCCCGGTCCGGTTCCGCCTCTGCAACGGATTCGGCCGCGCCGGGTGCCGGCAGGAAGGGCAGCCTGTACCGCAACAGCCTGCAGCTCCTGGGCCGGGACCAGGCGCTGCTCAGCATCGAAGGCCGGACGGTTGCGCTGTCGGCACGGCACAGCGAGATTCTGGCCCTGCTCAGTATTAATCCCGCGGGCCTCAGTGCCGAGGAGCTCACCACGCTGCTCTATCCCGGGGAGGGCTCCACCATGACCCTTCGCGCCGAGATGGTGCGCCTCCGCAAGGTGCTGCAGGAGCTCAACCCCGCCGCTGTTCCCGGCTCACGGCCGTACAAGCTGGCCGTGGACCTTGTGCCGGACACCGGCCAGGTCCTCAGCTGCCTGCAGCGCGGAGCGCACCGGATCGCACTGGAGATCTACACCGGGGCGGTGCTTCCGCGGTCCGAGGCGCCGGGGATCGTGGAGCTGCGGGAGAGGGTGTCTTCGCTGCTGCGCGAGGCGGTCCTCACGGACGGCAGCGCCGAGGCGCTGCTCCGCTACGCCGCGCTGCCCGAGGCGAGGGACGACGTCGGGGTCCGGCGCGCCGCCCTGAAACTTCTGCCGCCCCGCTCGCCCAAGCGGGCCGCCGTCGTCGCCGATCTGGAGCGGCTGGAAGCCGAACTGGCGCCTAACCAGCGCAGGTGAGCTTGGGCCCACGCCTGCCGAGTTCCCTGGCCGAGCCTGCGAGGTTAGGGGGCAGGTGGGGACAACGATGCAACCTTGCTGCAACCTGCCCGCTCCTACGCTGGGTGCAGCGGCGACCACCATGCGCATCGCCGGAAAGTTGCAGAGCAAAGGAGCCAGCAATGACCGTTTACGCACAGCCCGGGACCGAGGGATCGAAGGTCACCTTCAAGGACCGCTACGAGAACTGGATCGGCGGCGAGTGGGTGGCCCCGGTCAAGGGCCAGTACTTCGAAAACATCACTCCCGTCACCGGCAAGCCCTTCTGCGAGGTGGCCCGCGGCACCGCCGAGGACATCGACCTGGCACTGGACGCCGCGCACAAGGCCGCACCGTCCTGGGGCAAGACGTCCGTGACGGAACGCGCCGCCATCCTCAACAAGATCGCGGACCGGATCGACGCCAATACCGAGCTGCTCGCCGCCGCCGAGACCTGGGACAACGGCAAGCCCATCCGTGAAACCCTGAACGCCGACATCCCGCTCGCCGCGGACCACTTCCGCTACTTCGCCTCCGCCGTCCGCGCCCAGGAAGGGCGCCTGTCCCAGCTCGACGACGACACCACCGCCTACCACTACCACGAGCCGCTGGGCGTTGTCGGCCAGATCATCCCGTGGAACTTCCCCATCCTGATGGCCGTCTGGAAGCTCGCCCCGGCGCTCGCAGCAGGCAACGCCGTGGTCCTGAAGCCGGCCGAGCAGACGCCGTCCTCCATCCTGGTCCTGATGGAGCTCATCGGCGACCTCCTGCCGGCGGGCGTGGTGAACGTCGTCAACGGATTCGGCGTCGAGGCCGGTAAACCACTGGCCTCCAGCCCGCGGATCCGCAAGATCGCCTTCACCGGCGAGACCACCACCGGCCGGCTGATCAGCCAGTACGCCTCCAACAACCTGATCCCCGTCACGCTCGAACTGGGCGGCAAGAGCCCCAACATCTTCTTCAACGACGTTGCCGATTCCAACGACGCGTTCTACGACAAGGCCCAGGAGGGCTTCACGCTCTTCGCCTTCAACCAAGGGGAGGTCTGCACCTGCCCCTCCCGCGCACTGGTCCAGGAGGACATCTACGACTCCTTCATGGCCGACGCCATCGCGCGCGTGGAGAAGATCATCCAGGGCAACCCGCTGGACACCGACACTCAGCTCGGCGCCCAGGCCTCCAACGACCAGCTGGAAAAGATCCTCTCCTACATCGACATCGGCAAACAGGAAGGCGCCAAGCTGCTCACCGGCGGCGCCCGGGCCGAGCTCGACGGCGACCTGGCCGGCGGCTACTACGTCCAGCCCACCGTCTTCGAGGGCCACAACCGGATGCGGATCTTCCAGGAGGAAATCTTCGGTCCGGTGGTGTCCGTAACGCGCTTCAGCGACTACAACGACGCCATGGGGATCGCGAACGACACCCTCTACGGGCTGGGCGCCGGCGTCTGGTCCCGCAACGGCAACGTGGCGTACCGGGCCGGCCGGGAAATCCAGGCAGGCCGGGTCTGGGTCAACAACTACCACGCCTACCCGGCCGGTGCCGCCTTCGGCGGCTACAAGTCCTCCGGCATCGGACGTGAAAACCACGCCATGATGCTGGACCACTACCAGCAGACCAAGAACCTGCTGGTCAGCTACAACGAAAACAAGCTCGGCTTCTTCTAGGCTCCGGTGAGGCAAATGCCTGAAAACAGGCTTGATGCCGCGGTGACGCTGCCCGGCGAGGACTTCTCCCGGGTGGCGCTTACCGCCGACGCGGTGCAGCTGCTCCGCAAGCTCTGGGAGGTGCACGGCCCGCTGATGTTCCACCAGTCCGGCGGCTGCTGCGACGGGTCCTCGCCGATGTGTTTCCCGGCAGGGGAGTTCGCCACGGGGGACTCGGACGTCCTGCTGGGACGTTTTGACATTTCCGACGGCGGCCCGGGCGCCGAAGCAGGCAGCGGCACCATGCCGCTGGACTTCTGGATGTCCAGGGAGCAGTTCAGCTACTGGAGCCACACTCACCTGACGGTGGACGTGGTGCCGGGCCGGGGGAGCGGATTCTCGGTGGAGGCGCCGGAGGGGAAGCGGTTCCTGATCCGGTCCATGCTCATGGACTGGCCGGTGTAACCCCACGGGATCCCCCAGACGCCTGCAAGGAAATATCCGGCAAAGTTTCACAAATATGACGCCCGGGCGGGGCCGCAAACAAGCGGCCCCGCCCGGGCTTTGCATGTTTAGGGTGCGATTGGGAACCCCCAATTTGGGTGGCACTACGGGTCGGCCAGCCGTCCCCCCAAGGTTTTCACGGGCCACCCCACGCACCATGGCAAGCGTTACATCCCTCCTAGCGGCAGGTATGCCATGAAACTCTCAGCCTGGAAGTCAGACGGGGGCGCGGATCACAACAGATCCGCAGCCCCCACAGATCCACCATTGAACCGGCGGGAACGCCGGAACAAACGACGTAAACAGTCGGTCTCCTTCCGGCTGATGGCGGCGGTGACCACTCTCGCCATGCCGGCAGCAATGGGGCTTCCGGTGGTGGCAGCAAATGCAGTGCAGGCACCGTCCGGGGCAGGATTCAACGTCACCCCGTCCGACCTGTCCTTCATCCTGAAGCAGATCAACATCGCTGAAAAGCATGTCGCGGACACAACCTCCGAGACCGGCCCCTGCGGTGCACTCAAGAACCAACTCGCAAGCCCGATGCTGTCCCTTGGGCTGCGCACCGTAGACGGCAGCTGCAACCATCTCGAGCCGGGACAGGACAACTACGGCGCTGCGGACCAGGTCTTCCCGCGACTCGGCGCCTCCTCGTACAAGGCAGCGGAAAACTCGATCTTCGGGCCGCCGGCGCCATCAAGCTACGCCCAGAAGAAGGGCGACGTTTTCGACTCGCAGCCGCGTGTCATCAGCAACCTGATCGTGGACCAGACCTCCACCAACCCGGCAGCCGTGTCCGCCGCCGGAAGCCCCGTCCGCAGCCAGGGCAACGAGGGCGTTGTCCCCTGCAAGACGGACCCGGACCCGCTGGCTGAGCCGCCCGTTGCAGCTGATCCGGCGAACTGCGTTCCTTCCCACAGCACACTCTTCATCCCGAACATCACCACCGACGTCGGCCTCTCGCCCCCGTACAACTCCCTCTTCACCCTGTTCGGACAGTTCTTTGACCACGGCATCGACCAGACGGTGAAGGGCGGCGGGAGCGTCTATGTTCCGCTCAAGGCGGATGATCCGCTCATCGCCGGCCCCAACCACGTTGTGGACGACAATCCCGCGACGCCCGCTGTGGAAGGTGACGATCTTCCCCGGCACCTGCGCTTCATGGCCCTTACCCGGGGCCTGAACCAGCCGGGGCCCGACGGCATCCTGGGCGACAAACCCGAGACCACCGACGTGGACGAAAGTGCCGACGACGTCCAGGACGCGCTCAACACCGACTCCCCCTGGGTCGACCAGAGCCAGACCTACACCTCCCACCCCTCGCACCAGGTATTCCTGCGGGAGTACGTTAAGGACGCTGCGACCGGCCGGCCCGCCGCCACGGGAAAGCTCCTCGGCGGACCGACTGGCCCGACGGCAGGAGGCATGGCAACCTGGGCAACCACGAAGAAGCAGGCACAGGAAGTGCTCGGCATCCGCTTCGAGGACAAGGACGTCCTCAACGTGCCGATGATCAAGGCTGACCTGTACGGCAACTTCATCCCCGGACCGGAGCGGGGCCTGCCCGTGTTCGTCACGGAAAGCGGGGACGTCGAAGCGAACCCGGCCGACAACGGCAACACCGGAACCCTGGTTCCCGCCGACGTCCGATACTTCAATACTCCATTCCTCACGGACATCGCGCACAATGCCGACCCGTCCCCCAAGGACCACGACCACAGCGCCGCAACGCCTGTCCAGGCACCGGTCAAGGACGAAGACACGACTGCGTCCGCCGATTTCGCCAGCCAGCCTGCAGGAACCTATGACGATGAGATGCTCGACGCGCACTTCATCGCCGGTGACGGCCGCGTGAACGAGAACATTGGCCTCACCGCCATCCACCAGGTGTTCCACTCGGAACACGACCGGCTGGTCGACGACATCAAAGCCACTCTGGCAAAGCCGGAAAACGCTGCACTGCTTGCAGACTACGAAGCTGTGGGCGAGGGGACGTTCAACCTGGGTGAGCGCCTCTTCCAGGCAGCCCGATTTGTGACCGAGATGGAATACCAGCACCTGGTCTTCGAGGAGTTCGCCCGCAAGATCCAGCCTTTGATCAACCCGTTCCAGCCGTTCGCCTTCACGCAGACGGACATCAATCCTGCCATCAAGGCCGAATTCGCCCACGCCGTCTACCGGTTTGGCCACTCGATGCTGACCGAGACGATCTCGCGGAGGAACGAGTACAAGCCCGGTCCCGATGCCATCTATGGCAATGCCGACGACGTCCCTGGTTCGGAGAATGACATCTCCCTGCTCGAGGGCTTCCTCAACCCGCCGGCCTACACAGACGGCGGTGACGCGGGAGAGCTGACCTCGGAGGAGGCAGCCGGAAGCATCATCATGGGCATGTCCGACCAGGAAGGCAACGAACTGGACGAATTCGTCACTGATACGCTCAGGAACAACCTGCTGGGACTTCCACTGGACCTCGCGACCATCAACATGACACGGGCCCGGTCTGAAGGCGTCCCGACGCTGAACAACTTCCGCAAGGAGCTTCACGCCGAGACGAATGACGGCCAGCTGAAGCCGTACGTCAACTGGATCGATTTCGGTGAAAACCTCAAGCACCCCGAATCGCTGATCAACTTCGTGGCCGCCTACGGCAAGCACCCCACGATCCTCACGGATGCGGGACCGGACAAGGTGCTGGGCAACGCGGACGACAAGCCGGCTTCACTGAAGTCCCGCCGCGATGCCGCCCGTGCCATCGTCAACCCGGACACCGTTGCGGGTGACGTTCCTCCAACGGACGCAGCAGCATTCATGAACAGCGACGGCACCACCTGGGCGGACAAGGACGGCCACTCACAGACCGGCCTGGACGACGTGGAACTCTGGGTTGGCGGCCTCGCGGAACGCACCAACATGTTTGGCGGCCTGCTCGGCAGCACGTTCAACTTCGTCTTCGAACAGCAGCTGACGGAGCTCCAGAACGGCGACCGGTTCTACTACCTGGCACGCACACCCGGCATGAACCTTCGTGCGCAGCTCGAGGGCAACTCCTTCGCGGAGCTCATGATGCGCAACACCAACGCCCAGGCGCTCAAGGCGGACGCCTTCGCGACTGCCGACTGCAAGTTCGAGCTGAAGAACCTGGCCGGCACGCGTGACGGCTTCAACAGCTTCGGCAACACGGTCGCCAATGACACGGCGTCGGACTGCGATGAGAGCAAGGTGCTGATCCGCATGGCGGACGGCACCATCAAGTACCGGATGACCAACACTGTGGACCCCTCGGGCATCAACGGCCAGAGCGTCTTCAACGGAACCTTCAACGCTGACCGCGCCTACGGCGGCAACGACAACGACACCTTCTGGGGTGGCGAGGGCAACGATGTCTTCGAGGGCGGTGACGGAGCCGACGTCGCACTTGGCGGTGAAGGCAACGACATCATCACCGATATCGCCGGTGACGACGTGCACAAGGGCGGTCCCGGCAACGACGCGATCGACACCGGTCCCGGACTGGACATCATCATGGGCGGCGACGGCAGCGACTTTACCAACGGCGGAGCCAACTTCAACGAAACGTTCCTGGGTGAAGGCAATGACTTCGCCATCGCCGGCCAGGGTGAAGATGCTGTCTTCGGTGACGGCGGCGACGACTGGCAGGAAGGTGGCGACGAGCCCGATCTGCTGATGGGTGACTCCAGCAACCTCTTCTTCCTTGATGATTCCCAGAAGCCGGGCCACGACATCCTCATCGGCCAGGGCGGTGACGACGACTACGACATGGAAGGCGGCGACGACGTCGGCCTGGCCGGTCCGGGCATCGAGAAGATCGCCGGCGCATCGGGCTACGACTGGGAGATTGGCCTTGCCGATCCGCAGCCTCAGGACGCAGACCTGGATCTGCAGATCCTGCCGCTGGACATCCTCCAGACGGGTGTGCGCGACCGCTACAACGAAGTGGAGGCCCTCTCGGGCGGCCCCTTCGATGACAAGCTCCGGGGCGACGACGTTGTTCCTGCCGACGTGGGCGGCGGCGGCTTCATCGGCTGCAACGTCCTGGACGTGCACGGCGTCAACCGCATCTCCGGACTCAACGAACTGATCCCGGATGCAGCACGCACCACGCGGGTTGCAGACGTGATTGCAGCTTCAGCATCGAAGGACTGCCCGATCCTGGACAGCTCCGAGAACGCCATGGCCTGGGGAGACGGCAACATCCTTCTCGGCGGCGGCGGCAGCGACATCATCGAAGGACGCGGCGGCAACGACATCATCGACGGCGACCGCTACCTCAACGTCCGACTCAGCGTCCGGAACGCTGCCGGCGCAGAGATCGGCAGCGCGACCGGAATGACCACCCAGTACCTGCGGAACGACGCAGGTGCCCTGACAGGCGCGACTCTTCAGGCGGACGTTTTCGCCGGCAAGGTCGATCCGGGCAACATCGTGGTTGTGAGGGAAATCCTCTCCACCGGCGGTGGCACTGACAAGGCTGTCTTCTCCGACATCGAGGCCAACTACACCGTTACCACAAACAACGGCGTAACCACGGTGACCCACAACAACGCAGGTCCCGACGGAACCGACACCCTCCGGAACATCGAAACCCTGGTTTTCGCGGATTCTGTGGCACCGAGCGCACCCACCGGCGTGACGGCACAGGCCGGCAACGCCCAGGCAACGGTGAACTTCAGCGCCGCTGAAGCTGGCGGCATCACCGAGGGATTCACCATCAGGGTCCTGAACGCAGCAACCGGGGCACAGATCGGGGACGTCCGCACGGCAGAAGGGGATGCGACCAGCCTGGTCGTCACCGGCCTGCCTAACGGCACTGCGGTCAAGTTCGAGGTGAAGGCGACGAACGTCCACGGCGAGAGCACGGTAGTAGTTACCAACACCGTCACACCCGTGGCGCCTGTGATGGTCAGCGCTGTTCCAACCATCACGGGTACGGCAACCGTAGGCAGCCGGCTGACCGCGAACAGCGGAATCTGGGGCCCCGCTCCGGTGACGCTGAGGTACCAGTGGCTCAGCAACGGCACCGCGATCGGCGGAGCCACGGCTTCCACCTACACCCTGGCGGCGGGAGATGCGGGCAAGTCAGTGACCGTTACCGTCACCGGCGAAAAGGCCGGCTACGAAACCGTGTCACGGACATCTGCTGCAGTAGCAGTAACCGCGCCGGTCGTCACGGTATCTGTCGCCCTGGATTTCACGGGTGACAGCAGGGCCGACCTGGTGGCCAGGGATTCCAGCGGGGTGCTGTACATCTACCCGGGCAACGGTGCCGGTAACTTCGGTTCGCGGATCCGGCTCGGCAGTGGCTGGAACGCCATGACCGCCATTGACGCTGCAGGCGACCTCACGGGCGACGGCAAGTCTGATCTGGTGGCGAGGGATTCCAGCGGTGTGCTGTACATCTACCCGGGTACAGGCACCAGCTTCGGTGCCCGGATCCGGCTCGGCAGCGGCTGGAACGCCATGACCGCCATTGACGCTGCTGGCGACCTCACGGGCGACGGCAAGGCTGATCTGGTGGCCAGGGATTCCAGCGGTGTCTTGTACATCTACCCGGGCACAGGCACCAGCTTCGGCGCCCGGATCCGGCTCGGCAGCGGCTGGAACGCCATGACGGCCATCAGCGCATCGGGTGACCTTACCGGTGACGCCAAGGCTGATCTGGTGGCCAGGGACTCCAGCGGCGTGCTGTACATCTACCCGGGCACAGGCACCGGTGGCTTCGGCACCCGGATCCGGCTCGGCAGCGGCTGGAACGCCATGACGGCCATCATCGCATCGGGTGACCTCACCGGCGACGCCAAGGTTGATCTGGTGGCCAGGGATTCCAGCGGTGTCTTGTACATCTACCCGGGCACGGGCACCGGCTTCGGCACCCGTCTCCGGCTCGGCAGCGGCTGGAACGCCATGACGGCGATCCGTTAGCCGCTACGGGACCTGCCGGCGGGCCCGCACCACCCGTCGGCAGGTCCCCCTCCGCATCGGCCATCCCTCTCGGCCGATGCGGTTCCAGGACACCACGCCCGGACCTCCACAGCACCGCGCAGCCGCAGCGCGGAGGAGGCCCGGGCGTGGTTTTGTCTGTGCCGGGATCCGGCCCGTCTCACAATGCGGGACAAATATGGCCGTCCACTGGATGGACACTACTATTGGTAGGTCTGTTTCCCCTCCCCAACCAGGATTGTGGACCTCCTATGAACCTTTTCCGGACCAAATCCATCGAGCAGTCAATAGCTGACGCCGATGAGCCCGGACGCAAGCTAAAGCGCTCGCTCAGCACCTGGGATCTGATGATCATGGGCGTCGCCGTTGCAGTTGGCGCCGGCATCTTCTCCGTGGGCGCCAAGGCCGCAGCCAATTTCGCTGGCCCCGCCGTCACCGTCTCGTTCATTGTGGCCGCCATCACCTGCGCCCTGGCCATCATGTGCTACGCGGAATTCGCGACCGCCATCCCCGTGGCCGGCTCTGCCTATGTGTTTACGTACGCCACCATGGGTGAAATTCTGGCCTGGATTATCGGCTGGAACCTCATTCTCGAGCTTTTCACGGCCGCTGCCGTCATCGCCAAGTACTGGGGCATCTACCTCAGCAAGGTCTTCGCGCTCATGGGCGTGGACATTCCGCCCGCCGTTTCACTCGGCGGCGTCGACCTTTACTGGGGCGCGTTCCTCATCGTTGCCGTCTTCACGGTGCTGCTCGTGCTGGGCACGAAGCTCTCCGCACGCGTGGGCAACATCTTCACGCTGATCAAGATCGGCGTCGTCATTTTCGTGATCGTTGTCGGCTTCACCTACGTGAAGGTCGCCAACTACGCGCCGTTCGTTCCCGCCTCCGAACCCACAGCTGGTGCCGGAGCCGCGGACGTGATGAAGCAGTCGTTCTTCGGCTTCCTGACCGGTGCCGCTCCCGCCCAGTACGGGACGCTCGGCATCTTCGCCGGTGCAGCCCTGGTGTTCTTCGCGTTCATCGGCTTCGATGTCGTGGCGACCTCCGCCGAGGAGGTCAAGAACCCCCAGAAGACCCTTCCTCGAGGCATCTTCGGCGGCCTGGCCCTCGTCACCCTGCTCTACATTCTGGTGTCCCTCGCCCTTACCGGCATGGTCTCTTACAAGCAGCTGGCCGAGGTCAAGAACCCGACCCTCACCACGGCCTTCGAAGCTGTGGGAAACACCGACGCCGCGAAAATCATCGCCTTCGGCTCGCTGATCGGCCTCACAACGGTGATCATGGTGCTGCTGATGGGCCTCTCGCGCGTGGTGCTGGCGATGAGCCGCGACGGCCTCCTGCCGCGCTCCCTGTCCAAGACCAGCGAAAAGCGTGCGACGCCGGTCCGTCTGCAGATCATCTGCGGCGCCGCCGTGGCGCTGGTCGCCGGTCTGACCAACGTGGACCTGCTCGAAGAAATGATCAACATTGGCACGCTCTCCGCGTTCGTGATGGTCAGCCTGGGAATCCTGGTGCTGCGCAAGAAGCGTCCCGACCTGAAGCCCGCCTTCCGGGTGCCCTTCGGCAAGGTGCTTCCCATCGTCTCCGCAGTGCTGTGCCTGTATCTCATGACGAACCTGGCCGTGGAAACCTGGATCTTCTTCGGAATCTGGCTCGCCCTGGGCCTGGCAATCTACTTCTCGTACGGGCAGCGCCACTCCCGCCTCAACGAGAAGTTCGCCGACGCCAAAGCAGCGGTGGACGGACGGACTGCGACGGTTGAAGCCGACCGTGACGACGACGACGAAAACGTCCTGACGAAGGCCTGACCGACACCGTCACACAACCGCGGTCAAGGAACCGCCCTGACGCAAACGCCGCCCTGCCGGTGCCGCCATCATGCGGTGCCGCAGGGGCGGCGTTCGCGCGTTTCGGGCTGACGCCGAGGCGTTGCGGGAAGTTAGACGGCGTTGCTGGTTCGCTTACCGCGTCGTCGGCGGTTTTCACGGGGCGGCGTGGCGGCTGACCCAGTCCACCAGCGGCCGGAGCTGTTCCCACAACGCCCCGATCTGGTTCTCTGCCTCCGGCGAGCCCAGCCAGTCCGGTTCTCCGACAGGAATGCTGGCGGACAGCGATTTGTGTTTCAGCAGTTCGGCGCGGGGATGGTCCTTCGGAAAGCCTCGCGGCACCGTTTTCAGCTTTTCGCCTTCGATGGCGAAGCCCGCGGCAGCTGTGGCGTCCACGATGTGCTGCAGCTGCTCCCCGGTGCTTCCTGCATCCACGGAATTCCGGTACCGCACCAGCTGCGCGGGCGAATGGGAGTGGTAGCCGCCGCCGACGAGCAGGCCGTCGGCGCTGATCTGGAGGTAGTACCCCACGCCTTCCTGGTAGGAGGCAAAGGCGCCCTGGGCTGTCTTGTAGGGGGACTTGTCCTGGGAGAACCGGATGTCGCGGTTGGGGCGGAAGATCTTGCCCGGCCCGAACCGCGGCTCCAACTGCGCCAGGAGCGCCTGGAGCGGGCCTTTCACGGACTCCTGGTACACAGCTGCATGGGCCAGCCACCACTCGCGGTTGTTGTTCTGCTCCAGCTCGGCGTAGAACACGGGGGCAGCGGCTGGAATACCGTCAAATGTACTCATGACTGAAGCCTATGGACCGGCTCAGCCCTCAGGCCATGGCTGCCGACGTCTATGTGGAAAACCGGCAGCTAGCGGCAGGCCGTGATCCGGTACAGGGTCCGGCCGCCGTCGGAGACGATCTTTTCAAAGCCCTGATTCGTCGGCACGTTGTAAAAACCCGGCCACCGCTTCAGGCTATCGCTGCCATGCGAGCTGCCTGGAGCATCCTCGTAGAAGTGCGAGGCCCCGACCTTCCGCACAGCTTCGCAGGCCGCCTTGTCTGTGGCGAGCTGGTTGAATCGGGTGCGGAGCAGTTCCTTGGCAGCGCTTCCGGCAGTTGGTGCCCCCAATTGCGGGTACACGACGCGCCTGCCGGTCAGGGCATAGAAGTACGTTGCGCCGTTGAAGGGGTCCCCGATCACCACGGCATTGGCCGGCAGCAGCGCCCCGGCCCGTTCGATGAAGGCCTGTTCTCCCATCGAGAGGACACCCGTTCCGGGCTTGTTGGAGACCGTGTAGTTCTGTGCGGCCACGGCCACGCGTTCCACCGAGCGGTAGCTTCCCGAGCCCGTATAAAGCCCGCAGCTGGCCAGGGCCACGGCCGCGGTGAAGAGAACTGCCGGAAGGGAAAAGCGACCGGTGCCACGTTCCAGGGGCAGCCGGCTTGACACCGCGCGGATAACGACACGTGTCAGCGCGGCGATGGCCAGAGCAGCCAGCAGGCTTCCCGTCATCGCGATGAACGGCGCGATCCTTTGTGTGTCCTTGTACCAGAAACCTGTCAGCCACCGCAGCCCGTTTTCCGGCCCCGCGGCAAGCACGTAGAGTCCGACGAAAGCCAGCCAGGCCACGGCAAGAGGCCTGGCCTCCCTGACAAAAACGGCCACGGCCGCGCCCACGATCACCAGTAGCCCTACGGCAAGGTTGAAGTCGTCCGGCGCGGGAGGGGACAGCGCCGGAAACCGGGGAAGATCGAAAAACGCCAGGTGGAGTGAATCCGGGACTTTGGCGCGGACAGCCCGAGGGTAGGCCATCACGCCGGTCAGAAGACGGGAGTTTGCGAGCACCGACCAGGCCGCCGCCGCCAGGACAATCGCCGCAACAGCGGCCGCGAGCGTGGGCAGGGGCCGCCGCCGTATCCCGCGTGCCAGGGCCGGCAGGAAGCAGGCGGCCACAAAGGGCAGGACGGCGGCGGCCACGGCAAAGAGCGTGCTGGGGTGCGCCGCGGTGCAGCCGCCGAGGAGGGCGAGCAGAATGGCCGTCAGGAGAACCCGCTCCCGGGCCGGCGTTCCTGTACGCCCCTCCTGGGTCAGACGGCGCAGCAGCAGGACGGCCACGGCCAGCGTGGCGGGCACCAGGGCAGTGCCGAGGCCGTTGGGCCACTGGCCGCTGCGGAGGAGCTGGGAGAAGGGAAAGCTCACGAAGGAGGCCGCGATCAGCGGAGTCAGTGCCCACACCGCAGGATGCCGGGGGAGGACGGCCATGGCGAGGAATGCCAGGCCGACCGGCCAGATCAACCCGCCTATGACGAGAGATGACAGGTTTGCGGCTTCCGAGACGCCGCCGGGGACGAGGGCAACCGCGCTGTGCCAGCCTGCGGGGTAGTACGTGGGCGGGCCTTCGCCGAAGAGCGGGGCGATGCTCCACGGCGTCGCCTTGCCAGACTCCTGAATCCAGCGGAGCACGTTCAGGTGGAAGATCGGATCCCATCCCTGCGACGCCGTGGCGGGTCCGCCTATTCCACGCAGCAGCGCCAGACAGGTCACCGCCGAGCCGAGGGCAATCCCTGCCCCCACCGCAAGCGCCGTCGGCATGGTGAGGCCGCCGGGTGTCAGTGGTTTGCGGAAAGCGAACCGCCTGCCTGCCAGCCACGTGGTCAGCACCAGCGGGAGAGCAACGAGCGCGGCCGTGGCAATGTTCCACGGCATACCAGCCGCGGCCGCCAGGAAGCTGCCGGGCAGGAACGCCAGCAGCGTGACCGCCGGACTGAGCGCGACGGCTGCCGGCCAGCCCGGCTTCAGTGGCAGGAGAATCAGGAGCCCGGGCAGGAAGAACACGCCAGCAAGGGCCACTACGGTCAGGGCCGGGGCAGCCAGGCCAAAAATCCAGTCAAACATGTTCGGGTTCAGAGCGCTCCGGATCGGAACTTGTTCCTCTTTGGCGCAGCCAGGGCCTTGTTGAACAGCCTGGCGGCGCCGGACGTCAGGGAACCGCCCGTCAGTGCCCCACCAGAGTCGGAGCCGCTCTGGGCGGTCAGCGGCGGATAGATCTTGCGCGCTTCGGCGCGCTTCTGTGCCACGAGCGCGGGCAGGTTATCGCGCAACGCACCGCGCCCCTGCGGGATCTCGGGAATTTCGCTGTCCAGGGCAAGCGACCAACCGCTGCCCAGAGCCGTCACCGACTCGTGCTTGACGTCGTAGTACCCCTTCTTCATTCCGACCGCGAGGCCGCGGGCCCCGGCCGACGCTGCCAGCAGGTGGAAGTGGAAGCGGCTCGTCACCCACGTCTGGTTCTCGGACAAGGGAAGGCCATTGGCCCAGATGTGGACAAACGGCAGGAAGCGCTTCTCCGGAATGAGGTCGGCCAGCTGCTCATAGGCGAGGCGGTCGGCGCCCGGAATGGCTTCGACGTAATAGGCGTCGGTTCCCTCAGCGGCGGCCTTTTCGACGGCGGTCCTCGCCACCTTCACGGCCGTTTCGAAGCGCTCCGGATCGGCCGTGTCACTTTGGATGCAGACGTAGAGGCCAGGCTCCGCGGCGGCACGCCCGATTTCAGCAGTGACGCCGAGGAATGCATCATCGAGTTCCTGGGCGATGCCGTAGGCCAGGGCGCCAGCCTCGTCCCGGGCCGCAGCATGCGCGAAGTCCTGGAACAGGGGCATTTCGGCGGGGGCTGAGGTCAAGGCGGGCATCAGGCCCTGGCCGGTGGCGATCAGCCGGGCGCCGGTCATCCCGTGCACGGCACGCATGGCCACGACGAGTCCGGCGTGGTGGGACCAGTTCTCATTGATGAAGCCGCCGCCGATAAGGTGCAGGGATTTGGCTTCCCGCAGTTTCAGCAGTCCAAGGTCGTAGGACGGGGAGCCGAGGCCCGTGACCCGCGCCCGGATTAGGTCCGCGGCGTCGTCGAGCGGCAGGTCGGCGGTTTCGTGCACCAGCCGCCACAGAGTGTTGGTGACCCGCAGGCGCGGATGAAGCCCTTCAAAGAGGACCTGCGCGAGACCGGGCTGGGGGCAGTCCAGCCAGATATCGGCGTCGGGCCGCTCGAGCGCTAGGTATTTCAGCCATGAGGCGGCAATGAACTCATCGCCGAAATTGGGGTTGCCCGAAGGGCCGATCAGATAAATGGGACCCGACTGCATGCTCATGACTATATCGTTCCGGACGCAGGAAACCCCGCTGCGGCTGTGCCGCAGCGGGGTTTCCATGTCATCGACTAAGCGTTTAGCCGATCTTGTTGGCTGCCTCTGCATCCGAGAGGGAGGCTGCGCCGAGGTTGGCGCGGAGCTTGGCGCCGAGGTCGGCGTCAACGTTGGTCCAGTACTGGATGGCGCGTTCCTTGATGCCGGGGCTCTTCACGCCGCCCACGGCGCCGGTGATGGTCTCCAGCAGGCGGGCCTTGGCGCCGTCGTCGTAGACCTCACGGTAGAGGGTTCCGGCCTGGACGAAGTCGCCGTCCTCGGCGTGCAGGGAGTGCGCGGCGAGGGTCAGCTCGCCGTCGTTCTCCCACCCGCCGGCGGGGTTCTGCGGCTCCACAGCGGCCGGGCCGCCCAACGTGTTCGGTGCGTAGACCGGAACGGAAGGGGCGTTGAAGAGGTAACGCCCGGCGCCGTCCTGGCTGTAGTTGTTGACCTGGCTCTTGGGCTGGTTCACCGGGATCTGGGCGTGGTTGGTGCCCACACGGTAGCGGTGCGCGTCGGCGTAGGAGAAGATGCGGGCCTGCAGCATCTTGTCCGGGGACGCGGCGATGCCCGGCACGAAGTTCGACGGCGCGAAGGTGGCCTGCTCGATCTGCGCGAAGTAGTTCTCCGGGTTCCGGTTCAGCTCCATGGTGCCGACCTTGATCAGCGGGTAGTCCGCGTGCGGCCAGACCTTGGTCAGGTCGAACGGGTTGAAGCGGTAGGTCTTGGCGTCCTCGTACGGCATGACCTGCACGTGCAGGTCCCAGGAGGGCAGGTTGCCGGCTTCGATGTTCTCGTGCAGGTCCCGGATGTAGAAGTCCGCGTCCGAACCGGCCAGGGCCTCGGCCTGGTCGCCGGTCATGTTCTTCACGCCCTGGTTGGACTTGAAGTGGTACTTCACCCAGAAGCGCTCACCCTCGGCGTTGATCCACTGGTAGGTGTGCGAACCGTAGCCCTGCATTTCACGCCAGGAAGCCGGCAGGCCACGGTCACCCATCAGCCAGGTCACCTGGTGCGCCGACTCGGGGGAGAGGGTCCAGAAGTCCCACTGCATGTCGGCGTCGCGCAGGTGCGTGCCCGGCAGGCGCTTCTGGGAGTGGATGAAGTCCGGGAACTTGATGCCGTCGCGGATGAAGAACACCGGGGTGTTGTTGCCCACGAGGTCGTAGTTGCCCTCGGAGGTGTAGAACTTCACGGCGAAACCGCGCGGGTCACGCCAGGTGTCCGGGGAGCCGTTCTCGCCGGCAACGGAGGAGAAACGGATCAGCATCTCGGTCTCGACACCGGGCTGCAGGAACGCGGCCTTGGTGTACTTGGAGATGTCCTCGGTGGTCTTGAACGTACCAAACGCGCCGCCGCCCTTGGCGTGCACCACACGCTCCGGAACCCGCTCACGGTTGAACTGGGCGAGCTTCTCGACCAGGTAGTGGTCCGTGAGGATGATCGCGCCATCGGCACCGACGGACTTCGAGTGGGCATCGGACGTGACGGGAGCGCCGGACTGCGTGGTGGACACGGCAGGCGCAGAGATGTTCAAGGTCATCTTTCTCCTAATTGTTGGTTTCCGACAGTGTCAGTTTTCGACGGCTGTCGAGGACTTATCAGTTACTTTTTGCAGGAAGTTTTTGGGCCCGCTGGCACTCTGTGCAAATCCCCTGGTACATGACATCCGCGATCTGGATGGTCATGGGCTTGGAATCCTCGCTCCAGTGCGGGGTCAGGCAGGGAGCGTGGCCGACGGCACAGTCGACGTCCTCCACGCGGCCGCAGCTGATGCAGATCGCGTGATGGTGGTTGTCGCCCACACGGGTCTCGTAGAGGGCGGGGGAGTGTGGGGGTTCAAAGCGGCGCAGCATGTGCAGGTCTGTCAGGTCGCCGAGCACCACGTACACGGACTGCGCTGTCAGTTCCGGCAGTTCCTCGCGGGCGGCCGCCAGGATGTTCTCCGCCGGGGAGTGCGGGTGGTGTTCGACGGCGGACAGTACCGCCAGCCGCTGCTTGGTCACCCGGCGCCCGTGGGCACGCAGGGCAGCGGCCCATGCTTCGTGGCTTTCCGGGTGATCAGTCATGACTCCATTGAAGCACTTATTTTGACTAGATCACAATAAGGCTGGGCTAACTTTCCTCCCCGGCTAGAGTTGCCGCGTGGGAAAACTTCTGGCCGACATCACTCCACTGCGCGAAAGCCCGGAATTCCGCAGGCTGTGGGTGGGGTCATCCGTTGCAAGTGTGGGGAGCCAGCTCACCCTCGTGGCCGTCAGCCTGGAGGTGTACCGGGTCACTTCGGACAGCCTCTACGTTGGTCTGCTCAGCATCTTCGCGCTGATTCCGCTGGTGGCGGGCGGGCTGCTGGGAGGCGCGATTGCCGACGCCCACGACCGCCGCAGGGTGGCCCTGAACTCCTCGCTGGTGATGTGGGCAGCCGTGGCCGGACTGGCACTCCAGGCCTGGCTGCAGCTGGGCAACGTCTGGCTCCTTTACGCCCTCGTTGCCGTGCAGAGCGGCGCCCAGGCGATCAACCAGCCTGCCCGCAGCGCCATCATCCCCGTACTGGTCCGCAAGGAACTGCTTCCTGCTGCCAACGCCCTGAGCATGGTGACCTTCGGCCTGGCCATGACGGCGGGGCCGCTGCTGGCCGGCGTGCTGGTGGCCTCGGTGGGCTTTGGGTGGACCTACACCATCGACCTGGTGAGTTTCGCGTTCGCCTTCTGGGCGCTCCTCAGGCTGCCGCCCATGCCTCCCGTCAAGGAAGCGGGGAAGGCGGGGCTGCGGTCCGTCGTCGAAGGCTTCAAATTCCTGGGCACGAGGCCCAACGTGCGCATGACCTTCATCATCGACCTGGTGGCCATGATCCTGGCCCAGCCGCGGGCGCTGATGCCTGCCGTTGCGGCGCTGATGATCGGCGGCGGTGAAACCACGGTGGGCATCCTGCTCGCGTCCACCGCCATCGGCGCGTTCCTCGCCGGACTCTTTTCCGGACCGCTGGGCTCTGTGCGGAGCCAGGGGAGCGCCGTGGTCTGGGCGGTCATGGGCTGGGGAGCATCCATTGGCGGGTTCGGCCTGGTGGTGGTGCTGGCCGGGCGGTCCGGAAACGAGGGAGTGACCCTGTGGCTGCTGCCCGCTGCGCTGTGCTGCGCCTTGGCGGGGATCGCCGATTCCGTGAGTGCGGTCTTCCGCACCACCATCCTGCAGGCTGCCACCCCCGACCATATGCGCGGGAGGCTTCAGGGGGTATTCATAGTGGTGGTGGCCGGCGGACCGAGGATCGGGGACATGCTGGCCGGCGGCGGCACTAAAATTCTTAGTGAAGGCTGGGTCCTGCTGATCGGCGGCGTCCTGTGCATTGCGGTGGCCTGGGCGGTGGCGCAGCGGCAATCCGGTTTCCTGAGGTACGACGCGCGGAACCCCGTTCCGTAGCGGTCCTCCGGGACGATGTGCAGTTTCAAGCTGTGGAGGCAAAGTGCATAAACACTACAACGGACTGAAGACGGCGGCGCTCTTTGGCGTGCTGTGGGCCGTGCTCCTGGCCCTCGGGGCGCTGATAGGGACGAGTATGCGCAGTTCGGCGCCGATCTGGATCATGGCTCTCATCGGCGTGGGCACCACCGCGTACGGATACTGGAACAGCGACAAGATCGCGCTGCGCTCGATGCAGGCCTATCCGGTATCTGAGGCGCAGGCGCCGCAGCTGTACCAGATGGTCCGGGAGCTCTCGGTCCGCGCGAACCAGCCCATGCCGAGAATCTTCGTTTCACCCACCATGGCGCCCAACGCCTTTGCGACCGGCCGCAACCCGCAGAACGCGGCCGTCTGCTGCACCGAGGGGATTCTGCAACTGCTCAGTCCGCGCGAATTGCGCGGGGTGCTGGGCCACGAGCTCATGCACGTCTACAACCGCGACATCCTGACGTCGTCGGTGGCTGCCGCCGTGGCCGGAGTGATCACCTCGGTGGGCCAGATGCTGCTCTTCTTTGGCGGCGGCGACCGCCGGAACTCGAACCCGCTGGCCCTCATTGCCATGGCCCTGCTCGCGCCGTTGGCGGCTTCCCTGATCCAGGTGGCCATTTCGCGGACCCGGGAGTATGACGCCGACGAGGACGGTTCGAAGCTGACCGGAGATCCGCTGGCGCTCTCCTCGGCGCTGCGCAAAATCCACCAGGGCGTCCAGGCGGCACCGCTGCCGCAGGACCAGCGGCTGGTCAACACCTCGCACCTGATGATCGCCAACCCGTTCCGCGGCGGGGCGATGACGAAACTGTTCGCAACGCACCCGCCGATGCCGGACCGCATTGCCCGGCTGGAGCGGATGGCGGGCCGGCTGCCTAGCTGAGGGCCGCCGTCGTAAGCCCTGCCCCGCGACACGCACAGCACCCTGCGACGCGCACAATGCCTGGCGCGGCCGGAATACCTGTAGCGAACGGAAATTCGCGCGTCGCCGGATAAGTTGTGCGTCGTCAGGTGAGCGAGCGGGCGTAGCAGACGGACAGCGGTTCACCCGCATAGGGCCCGAAGTTGTCGATGCGCGTATAGCCCTCACGCTCATAGAACCTGATGGCGTCCGGTTGGGCGGTTCCGGTTTCGAGCTTGAGTACGCTCAGACCCAACCGGACGGCTTCGGCCTCGAGGCTGCGGAGCACGGCGGGGGCCGCTCCGGTCCCTCGGTGGCTGGGCAGCACAAACATCCGTTTGATTTCCGCAGAGTCTACGTCGAGCTGCCGTAGCGCTCCACAGGCCACGGCCGTGCCCTGCGCCTCGCGGGCAACGACGAATAAGCTGATGTCCTCGGCGGTGGGAGCTAAACCCGGTTCGTGGTCGTCGGAGCCGTACCTCGCGTCCAGCTCGGCGCGCTGCAGGCCCCGGAGCCGGGCGCCGTCGTCGGTATCCCACGGCTCAGGCGCCACAGAGTACTTCACGGGTTCCCTACCTTTCAGCGCGGGACTCTTTCATACCGCCGTGAGACCTGGCTAGCTGCGGAAATTGACGAACTGCAGGTCGGCCTCGTCGAAGTCCTTCAGCAGAGCCATGGTGGCCTGCAGGTCGTCACGGGACTTGGACGTCACGCGGAGTTCGTCACCCTGGATCTGGGACTTGACGGACTTGGGGGCCTCGTCGCGGATCAGCTTGTTGATCTTCTTGGCGAGATCCTGCGCGATGCCTTCCTTGATGGAGCACTCCAGGCGGAATTCCTTGCCCGACGGGTACGGCTCGCCCTGGTCAAGGGACTTCAGCGAGATGCCTCGCTTGATGAGCTTGGACTGGAAAACGTCCAGCACGGCCATGACCCGGTCCTCGGAGTTGGCCTTCAGCAGGATCTTTTCCCCGCTGAAGTCGATTTCCGCGCCGACCCCCTTGAAGTCGTAGCGCTGCCCGATCTCCTTTTGGGACTGGTGCAGTGCGTTCGCCACTTCCTGCTTGTCTACCTTGCTTACGACGTCGAATGTGGACTCGCCTGCCATGACTCTCCTTTTGCTCGTGCTTGCTTCGCCGGTACGGGGCGTTAATATCTGCATTCCAGCGTAGTACGGATGGGCCCGTTGTGATGGTGAATCCCCTTTCACAGTTCTCTCACAGCGGAGGCACGGCGGAAACGAAGACTGGCCGCGCAGAGTTGTAGAAGTCGAAGAAGCAGGCCCGGAAGGAACGCAATGACCCACAAGGCAGTCCGCTATGTCAGCCGATCAACCGCTACCGCCGCCGGCGCGATCGCCACCGCGGCCTCCTCGGTCACAGCTGCGGCAGTGGCCGCTTCCATCATCCTGAGTCCGGCGGCCGACGCTTCCTCCCGGCTGGACGGTGTCCACGCGGACCTCCAGCGTGCCGTGGAGCTCAACCAGATCACTGAGGAGCAGGCTCTGCGCTTCGAGGCGAAACTCGCCGGGCGCATCCTTGGAGAAGCCTGATTTTCCGCGGGTTTCCGGGCGTTTCCGGCTCGATTCGATTCTTCGGCAGAAGTTCTGTAAAGTTGTCTTGCCCGCGGTTGCTGGAAACAATGACCCGGGTAACTTCTTTGAAGTTCGGCAGATTACCCGAGCGGCCAAAGGGGGCTGACTGTAAATCAGCTGGCAACGCCTACGGGGGTTCGAATCCCTCATCTGCCACCCGCGGAAACCCCGCCCAACCAGTGGAAACACCGGTTGGGCGGGGTTTTTCATTTCCCGCCATCCGGCTTGGTCGCGGAGCGCTACTGACATCGGCTTTGCCCGGCGATAACCTTGAAGTGTTAGTCCCGAACGCGGCGGGTTTCGGTCTGCTGCCGGGGGCTTTCAGCCCCAGCGGCACTTCCAAGGCAGGACCACCGAGGTGAAAAGAACCAGAGGCCGCGCCAAGGTCAGCATCCTCGCTGCAGCTGGGCTGGCGGCAGCCCTCGTTGCCGGGTGCACAGCGGACGGCGGGCAGGGTGTTTCCCCAGCCAATACGCCGGACGCCTACGACATCACCGTCTGGATCACCGACACGCTGCCGGACAGGGTCGAAAGGATGCAGGCGATCGCCGCCGACTTTACGGCCGCTACTGGACTGAAAGCGGAACTCATAAGGGTTCCCGAGCATGAGTTCAATCAGACCCTGACCTCATCGGCAGCATCCGGCAACCTGCCCGACGTCATCGGTGCGATTTCGCTGGGAAACGTCCGCACACTCGCTGCAAGCAAATACGTCAACCCCGAAGCCAATGCAGCCGTTATAAAAAACCTCGGGGAAAAGACCTGGTCACAGCGTTCCCTGGAACTGACCCGCGACGGCGGCCGCCAGCTCGCCGTGCCCGCAGCCTCCTGGCAGCAGGTCCTGTACTACCGCAAAGACCTGTTCGCGCAGGCGGGCCTGGCGGCCCCCACGACCTATGGCCGCATCCTGGAAGCCGCCAAGAAGCTGCACACGCCTCAGCTTGCGGGCTTCGTCGCGGCCAACAAGGCGGGCCAGCCCTTCACCCAGCAGTCATTTGAGCACATCGCCCAAGGCAACGGGTGCGAACTGGTCAGTGCGCAGGGCGCCATCACGTTTGACAGCCCCCAGTGCGTCGGCGCGCTCGGTTTCTACAGCGACATGCTCAAGAATTACTCCGTTCCTGGAGCCCAAGACGTCGCCACCGTCCGGAGTGCCTACTTTGCCGGCAGCGCGGCAATGGCGGTCTGGCCCACCTTCATGCTCGACGAGCTGGCAGGACTGCGGAACGACGCGAGGCCCAGCTGCCGCGAATGCAAGCTGGATCCCGGATTCCTGGTCAGGAACACGGGGGTGGTGGCGGGTATCCAGGGCCACGGTGACGCGACACCGGCGCATTTCGGTGAGATCGGTTCCTGGACTGTGACCAGCGATTCGGACGCCGATCAGGCGCGGAAATTCGTGGAGCACCTCCTGGGCGACGGCTACACAAACTGGCTGTCCGCTGCTCCGGATGAGCGCATCCCGGTTCGTTCCGGCACAGCTGCCCGGCCCTCAGAATATGCCGACGCCTGGCGGGCCATGCCTATTGGCGTCGGCAAGAGGGAACCGCTGGCCAAGTTCTATTCGGCCGACGTTCTCTCCGTCCTGCTCGACGGCGTCAAGGACCTCAACCACTGGGGCATTCTCCAGGGCCGCGGCGATCTAGCCGGAGCTGCCATGGCAGAACTGCCGATCGCCGAAGCCGTCGGTGAGGTCACTGCCGGCACAGCAGATGCCCGCACAGCCGCCGGCAAGGCCGCCCGCACCCTCCGCTCCATTCTGCGCTCACTGAGGTGATCGGGAACGGGCGGGTAGGGGTTCCCTTCCAAGGTCCTGGCTTCCCGCCGCGCATGAGTCCTTTCTCCCCAATAGGTCATTGATAGTCACTTATTTCGCATTGTTCTGTGATGGAACGTTGCATCCCGAAGTTTATGTGCAGCATTCTTTAGCGGAATTGACCTGTGTGTCCGATGTTGGCATCAGGACGTTCAATCTGAGTGAGAAAGACGCTTCAGAAACTCTTTCCAAACAGGAGAAATAGGACCATGATCTTTTCTAAGCCTGTCCGGGATTAGCAAGGTCTCAGGTTGAGGAGGCGGAACGTACCCTTCTGGTCGATTGCCCGGTGAGTTTCCCCGGTAAACCTGCTTCCGCGCCCACCGGCGGCATCTTCTGTCCGCTTCCGGCCCCCCCGTTTTTTCTGAACAGTGCTGCCCCTGAATTCGGCCTCCAATGAGGTGGGTCGCCGGCAGTTGCTGAAGCAATTAATTCAATGTGAAAGGCAGTACTGATGTTCCAGCCAAAAAAACTATCAGCCCTCGGTTCCGCATTCACTCTGCTGGTCGCGATTTCCACGGTGGCATCGTGCGCAGCGCCAAATGCGGGCCAGACCCCGGCCACAACAACCGCCACGTCAGCGGCGACGGAAACGGCTTCGCCGACAGAAACGGGCGCTGCATCGCCGACAGGAACTTCTACCGGGACGCCCAACGCATCAGAGCTGTGCGGACCGGGCTCTGCCATCAACTTCGATGCAGGCGCCTTCCCGGAATCTCCCGCCATCGACAACAAGTGGTTCTCGCTGAAGCCGGGGACCGTTTACACAACCACCGGCAAAGTCGTCAACGCTGAGGGCACCACCGAGCGCACTGTCACGCACACCGTGACAGGACTGACGAAAGTCATCGACGGTGTAAAGACGTTGGTGATGTGGGACCGGGATTATGCCGATGGCTCGCTGGTTGAATCAGAATTGGCTTTCTTCGCGCAGGACAACTCCGGTACAGTCTGGCTCTTCGGTGAGTACCCCGAGGAGTTTGAAAACGACAAGTTCATTGGCGCGCCCAACACATTCATCCACGGCATCGACGAGAGCCAGGCGGGCATAGCCATGCAGGGCGATCCCAAGATGGATACGCCCGCATACGTCCAGGCCCACGCCCCGTCAGTGGACTTTCTGGACTGCGGTGAGGTCTTCAAGCAGAACGAACGCGTTTGCGTACCCACCGGCTGCTACGAGGACGTGCTGGTCATCGATGAGCACAATCCGCTTGAACCAGCCGTGGGCCACCAGCGCAAGTTTTATTCGGCGGGGACCGGGCTCGTGAAAGTAACCGCAGAAGGCGGTGCCGACCAGGAAACCCTGGACCTCGTCAAGATAGAGCAGCTCACGGATGCAAAGCTGGCAGAGGTCCACAAGGAAGCCCTCAAGCTGGACGAGCACGGCTACACGGTCAGCAAGGAAGTCTACGCTAAGACCCCCCGGGCGGAAGTCACGACGAAGACTGTAGGCGGTAACTGACCCGCACGAGCTGAGGCTGCAACGGCCGGCAGGATCAACATAGATGGCTGCCGGCCGCTCCGGCTTCCACAGTCAGGAGCGGGCTTCAGGATGGGCGCCCGCTCCTGGGCCGGGCACTTTGAGCTGGGCATCCTTGAGCTGGGCAATTTCGCGGCGGAGAGCAGCCACTTCGGCAGCAAGTTCGGTAATTTCTGCCAGGACGGGCTGCTCTGCGTTTTCGACGGCGGTCTCCGTGGTGTCGCTCACCCGCTGGACAAGCCATGTGGCGATTGATGCCGTGACCACACCAAGCACAGCGATCCCGCTCAACATGAGGGCGACTGCCACGGCCCTGCCGACGGCGGTGACCGGGTACAGGTCTCCGTAGCCCACTGTGGTGATGGTTGTGACTGCCCACCACAGGGCGTCACCGAACGTGAGGATCTTGGCGTCCGGGACTGACTGTTCGGCGTCGAGCACCGCCAGCGCCCCGACGAACACGAGCAGGGCTGCCGACCCCGCCACGTAGGTGGCCACCCTGCCCCGCAGCGATTCGCCCACTGTCCGGTGAATCACGGACAGCAGCGTGACGAGCCGCAGCAGCCTGAGCGGGCGGAATACCGGCAGGGCCACAATCAGCAGTTCATGGAGGTTCCACAGAAACCACCGGCGCCTGTCATCTGCAAGCCACAGATTGATCGCGTAATCGGCGGCGAAGATGCCCCAGGTAATCCAGAGAGTGGCCTCAAGCCATTCCCCTCCCGGGCCCTCCACCCTGGCAACCACCTGCCAGGCGTAGGCCGAGAGGAAGACCACAGCAGTCCCCATCAGCGGCCACTCGGCAAGGTCCCGGTAGCGTTGCTGCGTCATGCGGAAAATCATACGGTCACTGTTGCGGCCGCCGCGTCAGTTCAGGGCTATCACCAGCATCTGCGTGGTACCTGGAATGCAGGTCTGCAGGACCGCACGGGGGAATCCGCCAAACACTGCGGCGACGTCGTTCGTTGTGCCTCCGTTCGGAACCTGCCCCCGGCCCGCCACGGTGTATGAACCGTAGCCGGGTAGATCCACGCGCTCTCCAACCTGGATGCCCGAGAACCGCGCCCAGCCGCCGCAGAAGTCGTGTTCTGTAATGAAGAGGGAGTAGCCGTCGGTCGGCGTGAAGTGGATCGGGCCGATGCAGCTGTCCACCAAGGCCTGTCCTCCGGCTCCGGCCACATAGATCGTCCGGACGGCCGGAGCCGGCGGCGGGGCCGGGGCCGGCGCGGGGGCCGGGGCCGGCGCGGGTGCCGGGGCAGGCGCGGGCGCCGGGGCCGGGGCTACGACGGGTGCGGCCACCTTGGGAGCCGGCGCTGGTGCGGCCGCTTTGGGCGGCGCCACCGGAGCCGGCGCGGGTGCGGCTGCCTTGGGCGGTGCCGGCACAGGTGCAGGTGCCGCCGGTTTAGGGACTGCCGCGACCGCCGGTTTGTCGGCCGCGACGGCCGTCGCCGGTTTCGCAGCAGGCAGGGACGGCTTCTTAGGGACCGGCTCGTCCGCCGTGACGGAGCCACTTGGCGGGGATACGGAGGCTGGAGCCCCTGCCGCCGTTTCCCACGCAGGCCGGGCGCCGCCCGGCCAGGGCATCGCATCATTCGGGGAATGGACGGGCGCGGGCTGGGCAGCTGCGCCGGGACTGCCCGCGGGAGCAGTTGGCCAAATGGGGGCCGCGACCGCGGCCAGCAGGAGTCCGGCAAGTATCAGGGCCTTGACATCAATGCCTGCGCGGAGTGCTCCTGCCCGTGGTGTCCCGGCCGGGGAATTCGAAGACTGCGGACTCGAGAGGCGGGCTGCTGCGTGGTGCCTGCTGTTCTCCTGCTGATTCATGGCTGGCCCCTGAACCGTTTCGTGCGGCGGGCAGAGCCGGCGGCCGCTTGCTGGGCGGTGAGGCGAAGGCGGGGGAGACACCCGGCGGACTGCCGGCATCGCCTTGGATTAACGCCTGACCATTCAATTGAGAGAGGGACGCGCTCGCTAACGCGTCTGCCCAGCAGTGTTGAGTGTAGGAGGTGCCGCACCGGGGGCACCCGCGTAGGCAATACCTGTATTTAGCCGCAGCCCCTACTTAAATCCCGCAGGCCGGGATATTCCCTGTGACGCGGGTAGCGAACAAAGACGGCGGAGGGAGGACATCGGGACCGGGCTCGCGTAGCGTGGACCCATGGCAACCGTAGACATTACAGGTGAACAGTTCGCATCAACCGTCGAGAACAACGACATTGTCCTCGTTGACTTCTGGGCTGAATGGTGTGGTCCCTGCAAGCAGTTTGGGCCCACGTATTCCGCAGTTTCGGAAAAGCACGGCGACGTCGTCTTCGCCAAGGTGGACACTGAGGCCGAGCAGCAGCTGGCCGCGGAGGCCGGCATCACATCGATTCCCACACTCATGGCGTTCCGCGAAAAGGTACTAGTCTTCTCCCAGCCGGGAGCACTGAACGCCCCCCAGCTCGAACAGGTGGTCGAGGCGGTCAAGGCCCTCGACATGGAGGAAGTGCACGCCCACGTGGCGCGCTCACAGGCAGAGGCGGCTGCCGCTGCAGGTGACGGCCAGCGGAAGAGCGCCGGTCCCCAGGACGGGTCGCAGATCCCGGACTTCTAGGCCTCCACTTAACGCAAGGGGGCCGCTTCCCGCCCACTGGACCTCTCGGTTCCTTGGGCGGGAAGCGGCCCCGCGTTGTTTCCAGGGGGTACTACAGGCGTTCAAGCCTGACGGGCTCGGCGAGCAGCGCGCTCAGGGACTCGTTGAGGTCCTGGACAGCGGTGCCTTTGGAGTGCTTGTCGAGGTCCTCTTCGGAGGCCCAGCGCTCGGCAAGGACCAGCTTTTCCTCGGTGGCCTCAGTGAGCTCATACCGGATGCAGCCGGGCTCGTTGACCACCTCGTCGATGGCGATTTCCAGGGCGAGCTTCACGCGGAAGAATTCGCCGTCGTTGGGGATGAACGTTGCCTGCAGGTCGATGGGTGCACTCATGAATTTCACAATACCGGCCACCGCGGGTGCTTCCGCTCCCGTGCAGTCCCGGCCGCTGAGTGTTGCGCGTTCTTTTGCCGCTGCCCTGTCGGTGCGGGTGACCTGTTGATAGCGTGCCAGCATGCGCGCTTACACAGCCGGGGACACTGACGTCCCGTTGCTCGGGGAGACCATCGGCGAGAACTTCGAACGGATCGCTGCGCGGTTCCCCTTGCATGACGCCCTCATCGAGGCAGCCCGGGTCCCGGGCGCTGACGCCCGCCGCTGGAGTTACACCAAACTGAACGACGACGTCGACCGCCTGGCCCGCGCGCTGCTCGCCCTCGGAGTCGCGAAGGGGGAACGCGTCGGC
Organism: Arthrobacter sp. NPDC093125; assembly: GCF_044754225.1. NCBI lineage: Bacteria > Bacillati > Actinomycetota > Actinomycetes > Micrococcales > Micrococcaceae > Arthrobacter > Arthrobacter sp. NPDC093125. The sequence goes on from NZ_JBIVOQ010000003.1 coordinate 450,828, forward strand.
ATCTGGAGTCCCAACTGCGCCGAGTGGACCATCCTGCAGTATGCGACAGCCAAGATCGGGGCAATCCTGGTCAACGTAAACCCGTCCTACCGCAGCCATGAGCTGGAATTCGTGGTCAAGCAGAACGGCATGCGCCTGCTGGTCACGGCTCCCTCGGACGACAACAGCGACTACGTGGGGATGGCCCGGCAGGCGCTGGCTGAATGCCCTGACCTGCGCGAGCTGGTGTTCCTGCCGGACTCTGAACCGGACGGGCTCGACGGCGGCGTCCCCCAAAGCGGGCAGGAGCTGACGTACGCCGAGCTGCTCAAGCGGGCGGACGACGTCGGGCATTCGGGGCTGAAAGCCCGCATGGCTGAACTGGACCCGCATGACCCCATCAACCTGCAGTACACCTCGGGCACCACGGGCTTTCCCAAAGGTGCCACCCTGACGCATCACAACATCCTGAACAACGGCTACGCGATCGGCGAGTTGCTGGGGTACACCGAACACGACCGCGTGGTGATCCCGGTGCCGTTCTACCACTGCTTCGGCATGGTGATCGGAAACCTCAACGCCCTGAGCCACGGCGCAGCCACCATCATCCCGGGACGCAGCTTCACCCCTGCGGCGGCGCTGGAGGCGGTGCAGGACTTCGGCGGCACGTCGTTGTACGGCGTGCCGACGATGTTCATCGCCGAACTGGCCCTGCCCGACTTTGCCTCCTATGACCTCTCGACCCTGCGCACCGGCGTGATGGCGGGCTCGCTGTGCCCGATCGAAGTGATGAAGCGCGTGATCTCGGAGATGAACATGAAGGACGTGGCCATCTGCTACGGCATGACAGAGACCTCGCCGGTGTCCACCATGACCCGCAGCGGTGACACCCTGGAGCAACGCACGCAGACAGTTGGGCGCACGATGCCCCGGCTGGAGAGCAAGATCGTGGACCCTGCAACTGGGGACGTGCTGGAGCGGGGGCAGATCGGCGAACTGTGCACGCGCGGCTATGCGGTCATGCAGGGGTACTGGGACCAGCCGGACACGACGGCCGAAGCCATCGATGCTGAGGGCTGGATGCACACCGGGGACCTTGCCCGCATGGACGAGGACGGCTATGTCGTGATTGAAGGCCGGATGAAGGACATGGTGATCCGCGGCGGCGAGAACATCTATCCGCGGGAGATCGAGGAGTTCCTGTACACGCACCCCGCCATCCAGGACGTCCAGGTGATCGGCGTTCCGGACCCCAAGTACGGGGAGGAACTGATGGCCTGTGTCATCCTGAAGCCCGGGGCCGCGCCGCTGGACGCCGCCGCTGTGGCGGAGTACTGCCGCGGGAAGCTGGCGCACTACAAGATCCCGCGGTACGTCGAGGTCCGCGAGAACTTCCCCATGACTGTGTCCGGCAAGGTCCGCAAGGTGGAGATGCGCGAGGAAGCCGTGGCCCGGCTGGGTCTCTAGCGCAACGCGGCCTCTCCGCTCCGGAGGGCCTCAACTGTCCGTTCGCGCTCCGAACAGGCACAGCAAGCGCGAACGGGCACTTGTGGACCCGCAGGCAAGCGCGTACGGGCACTTGTGGCCCCAACGGGCTCTACTTGGTGTTCCGGCCGATCGCGCGGATACCCACCAAGAGTCCGACGGCGGCAGTCGCCACCGCGGCCAGCAGACCGTAGAGCGTATCCATGCCCACTGCCCCCGCGAAGAGTTCGCGTTCTGCGTTGACCAGGTAGGTAAGCGGGTTAAATAGGCTGGCCACCCTCATCCACTCCGGTCCCGCCTCGATGGGCAGCATGATGCCGGACAAAATCATCAGCGGGAACAGCAGCGTCTGCTGCACAGCCCAGAAAATCCACTCCTTGTTTTGCGAAACCAGGGCCAGGGCGTAGGACAGCGCTCCGAGCCCGATGCCGAAAATACCCAGGACAATAAGCCCGAAGAGGACATGCAGGGGATGGAGGATGAAGCCGAACGGAACGCACACCACGGAGATCAGCAGGCCCTGCACCACCAGGGGCGCCCACTCCTTCAGCGCACGGCCGATCATGAGCGACGAGCGGGCGAGAGGCGTGGCCAAAATCCGCTCGTAGGAGCCGGTCATCAGTTCGTACTGCAGGTTGGAACCGGTCATGGACGTGCCGAAGAGCGCGGTCATGACCACGACGCCGGGGAGGAACCACTGCAGTGTGGACTGGCCGCCAAAAGCCGGGGCTCCAACCGCCGAACCGAGCAGGGGACCAAACAGGCCCAGGAACACCAGCGGCTGCACGAGCGAGAACACAAGGGAGAACGGATCCCGCAGCGGGAGCAGCATTTCGCGCCAGAAGACATACCAGGTATCCCGCAGGACGCTGCTCATCCCCGGTTTCTGTTCCGCCGGCCGCAGAGGGGTGCTGGTCGCAGTCATCAGACCTCAGCGCCTTCCCGCAGGCTGCGTCCCGTGAGTTCCAGGAATACGTCATCAAGTGTCGGGGGTTTCAGTTCCAGGGACTGGGCGGGAGCCCCGGCGTCGTGCATCCTCCTCAGCAGGTCCGGAGCCAGCCGTGATCCGTTGGTGAGCCGCAGGCGGAAACGGACGACGGCGTCGTGGGCGTATTCCTCCACCTCGCCTTCCGCGGCGGCGTGCCCAAGCAGTCCGCGCACCTCCCCGGCGGCACCAGCCGCGACCTCCACGGCCAGCAGGTCTCCGGCGAGGTCCGCCTTGAGGCGGGCGGCCGTGTTGTCGGCGATGATGGCTCCGTGATCAATGACGATGACGCGCTCAGACATGGAATCTGCCTCATCCATGTAGTGGGTCGTCAGCACAATGGTGGTCCCATGCTCGGCCCGCAGGCGCGTGATGTGCTCCCAGAGGTTCGCGCGGTTCTGCGGATCCATCCCTGTGGAGGGCTCATCAAGGAACAGCAGCCGGGGCGAGTGCATCAGTCCAAGGGCAACGTCCATCCGCCGCCGCTGGCCGCCCGAGAGCTTAACAACGGTGCGCTTGGCGAGGTCCGCAAGGTCCAGGGATGTGAGCAGCTCCTTTGCCCGCGCTGCGGCATCTGTGGTGTTCATCCCGTAGAAGCGGCCCTGCATGATCAATTCGTCGATCACGCGGTAGCTGTGGCCTCCGCCGTTGCCCTGCCCGATGTAGCCGATACGGGCACGTACCCCTGCGGGGTCCGCCCCGACGTCCACGCCGGCAACCGACGCTGAACCGGACGTAGGCTTCAGCAGCGTGGTCAGCATGCGCAGGGTGGTGGATTTTCCGGCCCCGTTCGGGCCGAGGAAAGCGACAAGCTCGCCAGGGGCGACGTCAATGTCGACGCCCTTGACTGCCTCCACGGTCTCCTTTTTGACAGTGAACGTCTTAGTGAGTTTCCGGGTATGAATCACTGAGGCTCCAAGGGTCTAAATCCCCGGCCGGGATACCGGCTCCCATTTGTCGCCCACCGTATACCCAGCGGAAGCAAGCGTCCACGGGCAGCCGCGGATGAGGAGTGTACGGGCAGGACTCCGCCGTCACGGTTGGATTCCGGGGCGGGGGCTTAAGTGTCCGTTCGCGCTGCTGGCAGGAAGGGGTCAGTGGCCGCGGTGGTCCTGGATGGTCATCCGCGGGCCGAACGTGGGTTTCCGGAAGCCGCTGAGCCCGATCATGCGGACGATGCGCTGCCGGTGCCCCTTCCACGGCTCCAGCAGGGCCAGCATGCCGGCGTCGTCGGTCCGGCGGCCGGTCAGGGCGGCGCCCACATCCGCCGCAAGATGGTAATCGCCCACGGCGATGGAGTCGGGGCAGCCGTGCGTCCGCTGCACCACCTCCGCGGCAGTCCACACCCCGATCCCCGGAATGGTCTGCATCTTCTCGGCAGCCTCCGCGGCAGGCAGGGCGGCAAGCCGTTCAAGCGCGACGGCGGAACGCAGCGCGCACATGATGGTTGCGGACCGCTGGGGTCCCACGCCGGCCTTGTGCCATTCCCAGGACGGGATGCGCAGCCACTGCTCGGGGGTGGGCCGCACCAGCAGCCCGGCAGGTGCAACCGTGGAGGCGCCGGGAGCCGGGGTGCCGTGGCGGTACATGAGGTAGCGGAAGCCCCGCCTGGCCTCGATGACGGTGACCTTCTGCTCCAAAATGGTGGGCACGAGGGAATCAACCATGCGCCCGGTGGACGGGAGGCGCAGCGCCGGGTTCCGGCGTCGTGCTTCCCGTACCATCCGCGGCAGCGTCGCGTTGAAAGCGGGCTCGTCAAACGCCGACCAGTCGTCGCCAGCGCCCAGCAGGCGGGGCACGGCGGTGAGGGCCGACGCGGAACCGGGGCCCCAGGCCTGTGCATCGACGTGCGGGTCCGGCCCCAATTCCGCGCTGGTGAGGCGCAGGGTGACCGGGCCGTCCGGCGTCGTAAATGCCATCCAGAGACCGTCCGGCCGCGAGGCGAACGAGGGATCCCCGTTGCCGCGCCTGAGCGGCCCGAGGGTCTGCCGCAGGCTGTAGGGGCCGCCGGAGTACCACCGCAATGCGCCGTCCGCGGCAGCGGCAACGCTGGCGGGGACGTCGGTGATGGTCATGGAATCATCGTCCCACGGACCACCGACATCGCGGGCGGCAGGCAACCGTGCGGGCACCCGGGGAACCGTGCCGGCGCGCAAGACGGCAACCGTCAGGGCCTTATTCGGCGCGGCCGGGAGGACTACAATCCCAGGTGTGGCGCGGGTTCGCCGCGTCCTTCCCTTCGAAATTCAGGTGGTTGTAATGGGTGGAGTGGTGCATTTCGAAATCCCCGCGGACGACCAGGAACGGGCGAGGAACTTCTATAACCAGGCTCTCGGCTGGAGGATCGACCCCATGCCGGAGATGGACTACAACGTCGTCATCACCACGCCGATGGACGAACAGACAGGCCGGCCGACGGAGCCCGGTGCCATCAACGGCGGCATGATGGCGAGGGAGGGCGAGCTGACCAGTCCCGTCATTACGGTGGATGTGGAGGACATCGACGCCACCCTCAAGACGGTTGAGCAGCTCGGCGGCTCCGTGATTAGGCCGAAGGATGCCATCCCGGGCATGGGCTTCTACGCCTACTTCAAGGACACCGAGGGCAACATCCTGGGACTGTGGCAAAACCTGCCCGCCGGTGGCGCTGAGGGAACCGCCGGAAGCACCGGGGGAGTGGCCGGCTAGAGGAAGGCCACGCCGCAGGACGGGCGCCGCGTGAAACCCCGGCAGGCGGGCAAGACGGTAAGTTTGTACCCATGAAGTACGCCCAGTCCGTTCTGGACCTTATCGGCAATACCCCGCTGATCAAGCTCAACCACGTCACCGACGGCATCAAAGCCACCGTCCTCGTGAAGCTGGAATACGTGAACCCCGGCGGTTCCATCAAAGACCGTATTGCGGCCAAGATGGTCGAGGAAGCTGAACGGGACGGCAAGCTCCAGCCCGGCGGCACCATCATCGAGCCGACGTCCGGCAATACCGGCGTCGGTCTCGCCCTGGTGGCCCAGCAAAAGGGCTACAAGTGCATCTTCGTGGTGCCGGACAAGGTGGGCGAGGACAAGCGCGCCGTCCTTCAGGCCTACGGTGCGGAGGTGGTGGTGACCCCCACCGCCGTGGCACCGGACAGCCCGCAAAGCTACTACGGCGTTTCGGACCGCCTGGTCACCGAGATTCCGGGAGCGTACAAGCCGGACCAGTTCTCCAACCCCGCCGCGCCGCGCAGCCATTACGAAACCACCGGCCCGGAGATCTGGCGCGACACCGACGGCAAGGTGACGCACTGCGTCATCGGCGCCGGCACCGGCGGCACCATCACCGGCACCGGCCGCTTCCTCAAGGAAGTCTCGGCGGACCGTCCGGAGTCCGACGGCGGCCGGGTCAGGATCATCGGCGCGGATCCCGAAGGCTCTGTCTACTCAGGTGGCACCGGCCGCCCGTACTTCGTCGAAGGCGTCGGCGAGGACATGTGGCCCGCCAACTACGACAAATCCGTTCCGGACCAGGTGCTCGCCGTCAGCGACGCGGACTCGTTCGCCATGACCCGGCGCCTGGCGCGGGAGGAGGGCCTGCTCGTGGGCGGCTCCTCCGGCATGGCCGTGGTCGCCGCGCTGCGGACCGCACGGGATCTCCCAGAGGACGCCGTGGTGGTGGTGATCCTGCCCGACTCCGGCCGCGGCTACCTCGCAAAGATCTTCAACGACCAGTGGATGCGCTCCTACGGCTTCCTCTCGGGCGGGGAAGAAGCGTCCGTGGGCGAAGTCATCAAGTTCAAGACGGGCGAACTGCCGGACCTGGTCCACATCCACCCCAACGAGACCGTCCGCGATGTCATCAACATCATGAACGAGTTCGGTGTCAGCCACATCCCGGTGCTGTCCCAGGAACCGCCCGTGGTCATGGGCGAGGTCCTCGGAGCCGTGGACGAACGCTCGCTGACCGCGAAGCTGTTCCGCGGCGAGGCCAAGCTGACGGACAAGATCTCGGAGCACATGGGGGAGCGGCTGCCGGTAATCGGCTCGCTGGAAACCATCTCCGCTGCCCGTGAACTGCTCTCCGGCGTGGATACCGTCATGGTCACCTTCGTCGGCGCCCCCGTGGGCATCCTGACCCGCCACGACCTCCTCGCGTACCTCAGCAACTGATCCAAGGAGCCCCATGTCTGCCCCAAAAAACCAAGGATTCAACACCCGCGCCGTGCACGCCGGCCAGGACTTCGAGCCCCGCACCGGCGCCGTGGTGCCGCCGCTGCACTTCAGCTCCACCTATGCCCAGGACGGCATCGGCAACCTGCGCGACGGCTACGAGTACGGCCGCGGCGGCAACCCCACCCGCGACTCACTGCAGGAGCAGCTCGCTGCACTCGAAGGAGGGACGCACGCCTATTCCTTCAGCTCCGGACTCGCGGCCGAAGACTCCCTCATCCGGGCCCTGACCCGCCCCGGTGACCACATCGTTCTCGGCAACGACGCCTACGGCGGCACCTACCGCCTGATCAGCCGCGTGCTCGGCGACTGGGGCATCGGCAACACCCCGGTGGACATGTCGGATCTCGACGCCGTTGCCTCCGCGGTGGCCGCGCACAAGACCCGCTTCGTGTGGGTGGAGACCCCCTCCAACCCGCTGATGAAGATCACCGACATCGAGGCGCTCGCCAAGGTGGCGCACGACGCCGGGGCCCTCCTGGTGGTCGACAACACCTTCGCGTCCCCCTACCTGCAGACCCCGCTCGCCCTGGGTGCCGACGTCGTGGTTCACTCCACCACCAAGTACATCGGCGGCCACTCCGATGTGGTGGGCGGCGCCATCGTGATCAAGGACGCCGAACTGGCAGAGAAGATCGGCTTCGTGCAGTTCGCAGTCGGCGCGGTCTCCGGGCCCATGGACGCCTTCCTCACCACACGCGGACTCAAGACACTCGGAGTGCGCATGGACCGGCACAGCGACAACGGCCAGGCCGTGGCCGAGTGGCTGCTGGAACGCCCGGAGGTTGAGGCCGTTCTCTACCCGGGCCTGCCCTCGCACCCGGGCCACGACCTCGCCCGGAAGCAGATGAGAAAGTTCGGCGGCATGGTCTCCGTCCAGTTCAAGGGCGGCGAAGCGGCTGCGCGCAAGGTGGCCGAGTCGACGTCGGTCTTCACCCTTGCCGAGTCCCTGGGCGGCATCGAATCCCTGATGAACTACCCCTCTGAAATGACGCACGCCTCGGTGAAAGGCACCGAACTCGCTGTCCCCGTCAACCTCATCCGGCTTTCCTGCGGCATCGAGGACGCCGAGGACCTCATTGCGGATCTCGAGCAAGCCTTCACGTTCATCCCGTGAATGTGATTCCCCAGAGCACAACCGGGCTCAAGACATCGGGCAAAACAACTTCAGGCGCAGCACCGGGCCGGCGGGCGCTGCTCTACGGCTGGCTGGCGACGGCGGCAGGTGCGCTCGCCGTCGTCGCCGCTTTGATGGTGCTCAAGTCGTACTACCCTCCGGCAATGAACGACTTCGAGGTCTACTACTACGGCGGCACGAAGGTGCTGCAGACAGGTGAGACCGGTGCCGGCGTCCTGTACGCGGTCCGAGACGGGCTGCCGTTTACGTACCCGCCGTTCGCTGCCCTGCTGTTTGCCGGACTCGCCACCCTGAGCTTTAGCGAAAGCAGCCTGCTTTTCATCGGCGCGGCGCTCGCGGGAGCGGGCGTCGTGTCGGCCTGGCTCAGCCGCCACTACTTCGGCCTGGGCCGCTGGCGTGAAGCCTTCGCGGACTGGCGCTTCCGGACTGTGGCCCTGGCAGGAACGGCGGCGATCCTGCTGCTGGGACCGTGGCGGGACACGTTTGTTTTCGGGCAGATCAACATCATCCTGATGGGCCTGATCCTGGCGGACTTCGCCCTGCACGGAAAGGACCGCGCCGGGGAGATCCGGTGGCCGGCAGGCCTGCTGATCGGCATCGCTGCAGGAATCAAGCTCACACCGCTGGCGTTCGGCCTCTATTTCCTGGTCCGGCGCGACTTCAAGGCCCTTGCCTGGATGGCTGCAGGGTTCTTCGGATCCATCGCGCTGGCGTGGGCGGTGCTGCCTCAGGCCTCGGTTTCCTTCTGGACCAGGATTCTCCCGGACACCGGCCGCATCGGCGGTCCCGCCTACGTGGACAACCTGTCCCTCAAGGGCCTGCTGCTGCACTTTGGAATGCCCGACTCCGCCCTGACCAGCGTGGTGTGGCTCGTTCTCTCGCTCGGCCTCGTGGCTGTGGCCACACTCGTCATCAAGTGGGCCCACGCCGTGGATGAGAACTTCGTGGCGGTGTCCGCCACGGCGGTGCTGATGCTCCTGATCAGTCCGGTCTCGTGGTCGCATCACTGGGTCTGGATGGCCGTGGCGCTGCCGTGCATGGCTTTCGCGATGCACCGGGTCCCCACCCGGAGCGGACGGATGCAGCTGGCAGGCTGGATCATCGTCTGCGCGTCTGCAGTAGCTTTCTACCTGGCGCCCAAAGACCTGGCCATGATGGCAGGGGCTGAAGAATGGGGGAAGGACCCCTCCACCCAGTGGCCGCTGATGGTCGCCAGCCTCGGCGTCGTCTGCGGCATTGCGCTCCTGGTGTACTGGGCGCTGGCCTACCGGCCGTCCCGGGCCGAACTCCGGCGGGTACCCTAACCCGGGCCTCCTCGCCCAGGTGACTTTCCACGCGAAGCTGACATTCCACGAGAAGCTGACATTCCACGAGAACAAGGAACGGCCACATGAGCAGCCCCGAAGTGAGTGAAGCCGACGCCTCGAAAGACCTCCCGCCCCGTGTCGAGGAGACTGGCGGGCGGAAGCCGCGGATCCCGCGGCGCCGTCCCCTGCACCCGGCCTGGATCGTGGCGGCCGTTGCCTTCCTGGCCCTCGTGGGCGCGGCCGGTTTCCGGGCCGCGCCCGGCGTGCTCATGGTGCCGCTGCAGCAGGAGTTCGGCTGGTCCACCACCGTGCTGTCGGCAGCGGTCAGCATCAACCTGGTCCTGTTCGGCCTGACCGCACCCTTCGCGGCCGCACTCATGGAGCGGTTCGGCATCCGGTCGGTGACAGCGTTCGCACTGATGTTGATCGGGGCGGGCAGTGCACTCACGGTGCTGGTCAACCAGTCCTGGCAGATCCTGCTCACCTGGGGCCTGCTGATCGGGCTGGGGACAGGTTCCATGGCGCTCGTTTTCGCCGCGACCATCGCCAACACGTGGTTTTCGAAGAGCCGCGGGCTGGTGATCGGCATCCTGACCGCCGGCAGCGCCGCCGGCCAACTGGTCTTCCTGCCGTTCATCGCCATGCTGGCGCAGGACCCCGGCTGGCGCCAGGCCTCCCTGCTGATCGCGGCCGGCGCCCTGGCCGTGGTGCCGCTCGTGCTGAAATTCCTGAAGAACTCGCCCGCCGACGTCGGGGTGCTGCCTTACGGTGCGGAAGCGCCCGTGGCGAATGCAGAACCGGCGTCCTCACCGCCCGCGGCCACCCGGCCGGCGGCCGAAGAGCCATCCGGGAACGCCGCAGTCCGTGCGCTGCAGGTGCTCAAGCGGGCGAGCAAAGTGCGCACGTTCTGGGCCCTGGCCGCCGGCTTCTTCATCTGCGGTGCCACAACCAACGGCCTCATCGGCACGCATTTCATCCCCTCGGCGCACGATCACGGCATGCCAGAAACCACCGCCGCAGGGCTGCTGGCCGTCGTCGGGATCTTCGATATCGTGGGCACCATCGCTTCGGGCTGGCTGACGGACCGCTTCAACCCGAGAATCCTGCTGGCCGTCTACTACCAGTTCCGCGGCATCGGGCTGCTGGTGCTGCCGCTGTTGCTGAGCGCCACGGTCCAGCCGAGCATGATCGTGTTCGTGGTCATTTACGGCCTTGACTGGGTGGCCACGGTGCCGCCCACTGCCGCCATCTGCCGCCAGGCGTTCGGCGCGGACGGCAGCGTCGTGTTCGGCTGGGTGTTCGCCGCGCACCAGCTCGGTGCGGCAGCCGCTGCCCTGGCGGCCGGAGCCCTCCGGGACGCCACCGGCCATTACACCTACGCCTGGCTTGGCGCGGCCGCGATGTGCACCATAGCCGCCGTCATCAGCGCCTCCATCCGCAAGGACGCCGGCAGCAGGAAGCCGCAGCCCGTGGAGGCCGGCTCCGCCTGATTGCCGGGCGGAAGCCAGCGGCGGCCGACAGTACGGGCAGCCAGCAGTGCCACAGCGGCCGGCAGTAACCTGCGATCAGTAGAATGAGCCGCGGCACAGCACCTGACAGCAACGGGGGACATCGGAATGGCTCTGGACGACAACCACGGCGCTGAGCCCCTCGGCACTGACGCGCAGCGCCCCATTGCCCTCGTCACCGGGGCAGGACGCCAGACCGGCATCGCTGCCGGAATCGCCCGGAAGCTGGCGGCCGACGGCTGGGACCTGGTGCTGAACTACTGGCAGGAGTATGACGCCCGCATGCCCTGGGGCATCCAGCCCGACGACGTCGAGCAGCTCGCCGCGGAGCTTGAGGCGATCGGGGCCAAAGTAGTTTCCTTGCCCGCTGACTTCCAGGCCCCGGAAGCCGTGGAGAAACTCATGGCGGACGTCGCCGAGCAGGCCGGGACGGTTCAGGGCATGGTGCTGAGCCATGCGGAGTCCGTCGATTCCGGCGTCCTGGACACCACACTGGAAAGTTTTGAGCGCCACTTCGCCGTGAACACCCGCGCCAGTTGGCAGCTGATCGCCGCTTTCGCGCGGCAGGCAGGGCCCGACGGCGGCGCGATCGTTGCGCTGACCAGTGACCACACAGCGTTCAACCTCCCCTACGGCGCGTCAAAAGGGGCGCTCGACAGGATCGTCATTGCCGCCGCCCGGGAGCTCGGTCCGCTCGGCATCTCCGCCAACGTGCTGAACCCCGGCCCGGTGGACACTGGCTGGATGAGTCCGGAAGTGCGGACAGAAGTCATCCGGCTCCAGCCCGGCGGCCGGCTCGGAACGCCGGCAGACGTGGCAGGTACCGTTGCGTTCCTGCTCTCCCCGGAGGGGCGGTGGGTTTCGGGCCAGCTGATCAAGGCCGACGGCGGCTTCTCCGCCTGATTCTGTCAACCTTGCACTCGTTTCTACAGGGCAGGCCCCGTGCCGGACGGGGACTCCGGCCGCCACGGCGTGAGCCGGGGGAGCCAGCGGGGCACATGATCTCTGTAGGCCTGGTACTCGGCGCCGAACTTCCGTGCAAGGGCGGGTTCCTCATAGAACCTCACGAAGGCCGTGACAGGAAGGGCACCCAACGCGACGGCGGCGAGCAGCTTCGGCTGGCCGAGCAGGAGCCCCTGTCCGGTGACTGCTGCGGCTATCGCCACGTACATCGGGTTGCGGACAAAGCGGTACAGCCCTCCCACCACGAGGTGCTTCGGCGGGGCAAAGGGGGCGGGCGTCCCGACGCCCTCCACCGCGAAGTGAACAAAGGAATTGGCAACCACCGCCGTTCCGGACCCCAGCAGCAGCGCACCGGCGAGCTGCGCCGGCAGGCCGCCGGGCACCGGCTTCTGCACCTTCCAGCGGGTCACCACCCAAGGCAGTACGCCAGCCACGGTGACGGGACCGAGGGCGAACAGGGCTGTTCCCACTGCCGCACGCCGGCGCTCACGCCTGGAATCACCCGACTCCGCCATGCTGGCATTCTGGACCGCGCTTCGAACGGCCGCAACCCGCCACCAGCTCGAACGGACACTTAAGCCCCCCGGGGTTTTAAATGCCGGGGCTTAAGTGTCCGTTCGCGCTTCCCCTGGTGGCAGACCGTGGCACCGGGTTTCGCTGGTTGAGCTCTGCTGCTCAGCGGAATGCCGAGATGCCGGTGATGTGCTGGCCGAGGATCAGCATGTGGACCTCGTCCGTTCCCTCGTAGGTCCGCACCGACTCCAGATTGGCTGCGTGACGAAGTGGGGAGTAGTCCAGCGTGATGCCGTTGCCGCCCAGGATCGTCCGCGCCTCGCGGGCTACCTTGATCGCTTCCCGCACGTTATTCAGCTTGGCCAGCGAGATCTGCTCCGGCCGCAGCCTGCCGGCGTCCTTCAGCCGGCCCAGCTGCAGGGCGAGCAGGGTGCCCTTCTGGATCTCCAGCAGCATGTTCACCAGCTTCTCCTGGGTGAGCTGGTAGCCGCCCAGCGGCCGGCCGAACTGCAAACGGTCCATCGCGTACCTCAGGGCCGCCTCATAGCAGTCGCGGGCCGCGCCCATCGCGCCCCACGCTATGCCATAGCGGGCCTCGTTGAGGCAGGAGAAGGGACCGCTGAGTCCGCGGGCACCCGGCAGAAGGGCCTCCGGCCCCAGCCGGACGCCGTCGAACGTGATGTCGCACTGTACCGAAGCGCGCATCGAAAGCTTCTGGTTGATGGGGACGGCGGTGACTCCCGCAGTGCCGGCGGGCACGAGGAAGCCGCGGACGCCGTCGTCGGTCCTGGCCCAAACCACCATGACATCGGCGACCGAGGCGAGCCCGATCCAGCGTTTGGTGCCCTCCAGAATCCAGCCTGCGTCATCGCCGCTGCCGTCCCGCCGGGCCGTGGTGGTCATGGAGGACGGGTCCGATCCAGCGGAGGGTTCGGTCAGCGCAAAGCAGCCGATCACTTCTCCCGCGGCCATCCGGGGCAGCCATTCCTGCTTCTGGTCCTCGGAGCCCCATTTGTGGATGGCGGACATGGCGAGCGAGCCCTGGACCGAGACAAAGGTGCGGATCCCGGAGTCACCGGCTTCAAGCTCCATGGCGGCGAGGCCGTACTCCACCGCGCTGCGGCCCGGGCAGCCATAGCCTTCCAGATGCATGCCCAGGACGCCCAGCTCACCCAGCTGCGCGGCGATGTGCAGTGGAAAGATGCCGCGGTCGTACCAGTCGGCGATGTCCGGCCTGATCTGCTGGTCCGTGAAGTCCCGGATCCTTTGCCGAAGGCCCAGCTCGTCTGAAGTCAGCAGCGAATCAATGGCCATGATGTCGGACGGGTCAGGGAGACCGTACTCTGCCGTTGCTGCCGCGGGGTCAAGGGCATCATTGCTCATGCCAGCATCCTACGGCGGTCCTGCTCCTCAGGGCCGGGCAGAAACGCGCTGCCTGCCCTGGAAGTAGTCCCGGGTGGACGGCAGGAACCGGCACACGCCGGCCAGCACCACGCCCAGGGCCAGCAGCACCACGCCGCTGACAAATGCACCGCCGACGCCGAAAATCTCGGTATCCCCGTACGCCGGGTCCCACATCTGGACGGCGGAGATGAAGAACGCGGCGGTCAAAGACAGCGCGCCCAGCAGGGGCAGGATGCACTGGAACCAGAGGTTCCTGGCCGAGCTGCGGAGCGTTCCGCGGAAGTACCAGACGCAGGCAAATCCGGTCAGCGCGTAGTAGAAGGCGATGAAAAGGCTGATGGAACTGATGGAATCGGAGAGCAGGTTTTCGCTGAGGACACTCATCGCCACGTAATACACGATCGCCGCGGCACCCATTATCTGCGTGGAGAATCCGGGAGTCTGGTTGCGGGGGTGGACCTGGCCGAATCTTGGCGGCAAAGCCCCGTGGACGCCCATGGACAGGGTGCCGCGCGCCGTCGGAAGGATGGTGGTCTGGGTGGATGACAGCACCGAAGCCAGGACGGAAAGGACGATCAGCCAGCCCCACGGGCCCAGCACCACGTCTTTCAGGGCGAGGAAGACGTCGTTCTGGTTCTCGGTGTTGCCAAGGCCCATGCCCTCTGTCCCAACGGACGCGTACATCATCACCAGCAGAGCCACGGACACGTAAATGGCCACCAGTACGAAGGCGGAGATCACGGCGCCGCGGCCAGGCGTTTTCGAGGGGTTCTCTGTTTCCTCGTTCACCGCCAGGCAGGTGTCCCACCCCCAGTAGATGAAGAGAGCGAGCAGGGCACCGTGGACCACTGCGCCCGGATCCGCGAAGGCCCCGGCCGGGTTGAACCATTCGAAGTCGAACGGCTGCGTGGTCGTGGCACCACCGGTCCCGCCTGCAATGCCGACGATGATGGCCACGGCAAAGATTCCCAGTGAGACGTACTGGACGTATGTCAGGGCACGCTGGACGTGCTCGCCGAGCCGGATGCCCCGGTAGTTCACCAGGGTCATGAAGGCAATGAACACCACGCCCGTCGCCGTGACGAGCAGGGCGTTTTCCGCCAGGGACCCGTCTCCGACCAGCAGCCACAGGTACTGTCCCGCCACCTGGGCAAGGTTGGCCAGAACCACGACGCCGGCCAGGGCCACACCCCAGCCGCCCAGCCAGCCCGCCCACGGTCCGAACGCACGGCGGGCCCAGAAGAACGTGGTGCCGCAGTCCGGCATGGCGCTGTTGAGTTCGCGGAATGCGTATGCGATGAACAGCACGGGGATGAAGCCCAGGACCAGGATCAGGGGAGTGTAGTTTCCGTTCACGGCCACGATGAGGCCCAGCGTGGCGGCGAGCGAGTACACCGGAGCAGTGGAGGCCAGGCCCAGCATCACCGAGTCGCCCAGGTCCAGGATCCCGGCGTGCAGCCCCTTGCCGGGCACCGGACCGGCCGGCTGGTTCCCGGCGCCGCCGCCCGCCGTCGTGATTCCAGTGCTCATAGTGCGATACCTGCCTTGTTGGAGTTGGTCTGGGCGGCCGGCGGCGCGGGCGCATCAATCGTGTTCGGGACGAACCGGCAGAAGTAGTCGGTGATTGGGCCATCGGACTCGCGGATGCCGCATCCCACAGACTCGCCGTCCACCACCCAAAGGCCCAGAACGGGGTGGTTGCCGTCGAAGTCTGGAAGCGGATGGAACTGCTGGTAGCACCATCCTTCGCGGCCGTACCCGCCGGGCTGTTCCAGGCTGATGCCCCTGGCATGGATCTTGATGTTGTCGCCCTCGCGGCCGTGGAGGGGCTTGGCGACCCATTCCTGCAGGGGCCCGGGTTCGTTCAGGTACGCCGGCAGCAGGTTGGGGTGGCCTGGATAGAGGTGCCACAGCGCGGCCAGCAGGGCTTTGTTGGAGAGCAGCATTTTCCAGGCCGGCTCCACCCACCGCGGATTGTGGGCACGCTGCAGGAGGCGGTGGCCGAAAGGTTCCTTCAGCATCAGCTCCCACGGATAGAGCTTGAACATGGTGCTGATCATGTAGTTGTCGAGGTCCACGAACCGTTTCAGGTTGGGGTCCCAGCCGATGTCCGACATGTTGATGCCGATGGTGGTCCAGCCTGCCTGGCCGGCCACATCGCGCATATACGCGGCCGTCATCCAGTCCTCCCCGGATTCCTCGGCCTCCGAATGCGCCACGTGGAGGGTGCTCATGCCCGTGCGGTACTGGAGCTTCTTCCACTGCCGGATAAGCGCCTCGTGGATGCCGTTCCACTGGTCCTTCTCCGGAAAGACGTCCTGCAGCCAGAACCACTGGGCCACGGCCGCCTCGATCAGCCCGGTGGGCGTGTCCGCGTTGTACTCCAGCATCTTGGCCGCGCCGCCCTGGCCGTCATAGATGAAGTCGAACCGGCCGTAGATGTCCATGTCCCCGGCCTGCAGCGACTCGGCGGCGAGCTCCAGCCCCTGCTGGCCTATCCCGATCGGCCCCATGGCCCCCGTGGCGAGGAACTTCGCCGCCTCCAGGCACATCTTGTGCATGTCCTCGGCCGTGACCTCGAGCGCCTCCACCTCGTCCATGGTGAACTCGTAGTAGGCGGACTCATTCCAGTACTCGATTTTCCGGCCGTCCGGCATGGTGGTGGTCGAGAAAACCAGGCCCTGCTCTTCGATTTTCTGTTTCCAGTCCGGCCGGGGTGCGGCGGTCAATCTCTTCACCCCTAGCCTCCCGTGCTTCCGCCCTTGGAGCTGCTGCCGAAGCCGCCCCTGCTGACCGTGCCGCCCTTCGTGCTGTACCCGGTGGAGGTCTTGGCGCCCTGGGGAACAGTTCTGGTGAAGTCCGGATAGGCCGTCCTGTTCTGGCCAATGCCCGGGACGCTGGCGCCACGCGCATAGAAGTACCAGGCGTAGAAGGCCCCGCCGCGCCCGGCCGAGCTGTTGCACTGGGTGTCCTCGACGCGCTCGCCTGTCTCCTCGTTAAAGCAGACCTGGGCGTAGTCAGGATCCTGCTCATTGCTTGCCACGATCGCGGTGATGGTGCCGGCCAGCAACGCTGTCACGCCGAGCCCCACCGCCACGGTGCGGCGCTGGGAGCGCTTCTTCCGCGCACCTTCCTCCCGTTCGCGGTCGCGGGCGAAGGGATCGAAGACGGGACCTGGCTGGGGGAATCCGGACTGGCTTCGACCGCCAGTCTCCTCAGGGTGCCGGAGCTCAGGCCGGAGGTCCGGCTTGGGCACCTGCCAGGGCGGAGGTTTGGGGGCGCCGGCAGGCTGGGAAGCGCCGGCAGCGTCACCCTGCGGCTCGCCGTCGCGCTTTTTGGGCTGGTCCTTCTCCGGGTCCACGGTTCCCCCTGCTGCTCCATCCCGATTCCATTCCTGGCCGGTGTGTCCAGGCTCTTACTATCGCCATTTGCTGCGGTTCCAACCGCCGCTCTGGTCCACGTGGTTGTGCGGCCGTCACCGCAAGGCGGGGACAGCACACAGATCCTGCAGCCAGCCTAGTGGCTTTACCCCTGCCCCGCTAAGGACTTCACCCAGCGGGCGCCCGCCGGTTCACGGACCATGTTCACGGAGCATGGGCGGGACGGTATCTAGACTGATGCCATGGACACCGCCACTCTGCTTGCCGTCTGCCGTGTACACCAGCTCCTTCCCGACGCGGGGAGCGTGGGTGTCACCGCCATCGACAAACGTCCTGTGGAAGGGCCCGTAAAGGTGCACAAACTCGGGCTGCACGGCGACATCCAGGCGAGCCGGATCCACCACGGCGGCGAGGACCAGGCCCTCTATGCCTACTCGCAGCGGGATGCCGACTACTGGGTGGGCGAGCTCCAGCGTGAACTTCCCCCTGGCATCTTCGGCGAGAACCTGCGCGTTTCCGGGATCGAGACCACCGGGGCGGTCATCGGCGAGCGGTGGAAAATCGGCCTGGATGTTGAAGTTGAAGTCACCTCGCCGCGGACGCCATGTGCAACCTTCCAGCGGCGCATGGGGGAGAGCAGCTGGGTCAAGCGCTTCGCAGACGCTGGGCTGGTCGGCACGTACCTGCGCGTCATCCGCACCGGATCCATCCAAGCAGGTGACCACATCCACCGGACTTTTGTCCCCCGCCACGGCGTGACCATCGGGCGCTGGTTCAGTGAACCGGACGTCGAAGCGATAGAGGCATTGAAGGACGCCGAGGCCGACGGTGAAGTGCGGCTTCAGCCCGAGTACCACGAAGCGTTCGCGACGCTGCTCCGCCGCCTGGGCAGCTGACCGCGGGCCCGTGCTGCATTTCTGCACCACTTTGGACCCCTGCCGTCGGGCCGGCCCCCTGCCTGGCGCAGGGGCAGCGGCCGGAAGGCAGCGAAACCGGTGCAGAAATGCCGCCACCGCGGGCTTCCGGAGGTGCGTGTAAGCAACGTCACTGCCTCCGCGGAAGCCCTCAGTTACCCCTGAGTGGACGCATGCCCTACACTTGAAATATCCCCCACTCCGGAAATCCCTTATTCCTGCCCAATTTTTGAGGCAGGACTGGCAAGTGTTGGAGTCCGCAACTGTGATGCGGGCATTTTCATAGGGAGAGCCGGCTAAAGAAAACGCTGTACAGACTGCTGGGATAGCAGCCAAGAGATGCAGCGGGAAGTCCTGCCACGGGATTGCGAAAGCGCCGGACTTCTACGTGACCGGCCGGTCAATGTATGCCCGGCAACCACGGCACATGTACTGCGGCTCCGCTCACCTCGGGTTGTGCCGCCTGGCCCCCTATGGATGAGGAATTCTTCCCTATGCCCGAAAACCACGAAAACCACAACGACGCCACCGAAGCGGAAGCTGCCGAGACTGCGAACGTCGAATTCACCGAGCCCGCTGCCCCCGCAGCTGAGGCCCCCGCTGCTCCTGCTGAAGCTCCCGCAGCCAAGACTGAGGACTCCGAAGAAGACGGTGTTAAGTTCGCCGATCTTGGCATCGACGGCCGCGTCCTCGCCGCCCTCCAGGATGTCGGCTACGAAAAGCCTTCCCCCATCCAGGCAGCGACCATTCCCCTTCTGCTTGAAGGCCGCGACGTTGTGGGCCTCGCCCAGACGGGCACCGGCAAGACTGCAGCATTCGCAGTGCCGGCACTGTCCCGACTGGCCGAGCTCCACGACCTCAACGGCCCGTCCCGCAAGACGCAGGCCCTGGTCCTTGCTCCGACCCGCGAGCTCGCACTCCAGGTCGCCGAGGCTTTCACGTCCTACGCCAAGCACATCGACGACTTCACCGTCCTCCCCGTTTACGGTGGCTCCGCCTACGGCCCCCAGCTCGCCGGACTCCGCCGCGGCGCCCAGGTTGTTGTCGGCACCCCGGGCCGCGTCATCGACCACATCGCCAAGGGTTCCCTCGACCTGTCCGAACTCCAGTACCTCGTGCTGGACGAAGCGGACGAGATGCTGCGCATGGGCTTCGCGGAGGACGTGGAGCAGATCTTCCAGCAGACTCCCTCGGACCGCCAGGTGGCCCTGTTCTCCGCTACCATGCCGAGCCAGATCCGCCGGATGTCCAAGCAGTACCTGAACAACCCGGCCGAGATCTCGGTGAAGTCCAAGACCACCACCGGCGCCAACACCAAGCAGCGCTACCTGCAGGTCATGGGCCCGCACAAGCTCGACGCCCTGACCCGCATCCTTGAGGTGGAAGAGTTCGACGGCGTCATCGCCTTCGTGCGCACCAAGATGGCCACCGAGGACCTCGCCGACAAGCTGAAGTCCCGCGGCTTCCAGGCTGCAGCCATCAACGGCGATATCCCGCAGCAGCAGCGTGAGCGCACTGTTGACGCGTTGAAGGAAGGCCGCATCGACATCCTGGTGGCCACCGACGTCGCCGCCCGCGGCCTTGACGTCGAGCGCATCAGCCACGTCATCAACTACGACATTCCGCACGACACCGAGTCCTACGTGCACCGCATCGGCCGCACCGGCCGCGCGGGACGTTCGGGTGACGCGATCCTGTTCATGACGCCGCGCGAGAAGTACCTGCTGCGTTCCATCGAGAAGGCCACACGCCAGCCGGTGGAGCAGATGCACCTGCCTACCGCCGAGACGGTCAACACGCTGCGCCTGGGCAAGTTCGCCGAGCGCATCACGGAGACCCTCGCGTCTGAGGATGTCGGAGCCTTCCGCGACCTGATCGCTTCCTACGAGGAAGAGCACAACGTGCCGGCCGCGGAGATCGCTGCGGCCCTGGCCGTCATGGCGCAGGGCGGACAGCCGCTCCTGGTCAAGGAACTGCCGGCCGCTCCGGAGTTCCAGAAGCGCGAACGCTCCAAGGACGGTTTCGGCTCCCGTGGCCCGACCCGTGCGCTCACTGAGGGCAACGCCACGTACCGGATCGCCGTCGGGCGCCGCCAGCGTGTCATGCCCGGCTCCATCGTTGGCGCCATTGCCAACGAGGGCGGCATCTCCTCGTCCCAGATCGGCGGCATCGACATCCGTTCGGACCACTCCCTCGTGGAGCTCCCGGCGGACCTGAGCCCCGAGCAGCTGCGCGCCCTGTCCCGCACCCGGATCGGCGGTGAGCTGATCCACCTCGAGCTGGACAACGGCCGCAGGCCCTCCGGCGACCGCGGGAGCTACCAGGGTGGCCGCGGCGACCGCGGCGGCAACTTCAAGGGCAGCGGCGGCTTCAAGAAGGAATTCCGCAAGAACGACGGCGACCGCGGCTTCGGCGCGCGTTCCTCCGCGGACCGCGGCGGACGCACTTACAGCGACCGCAGTGAGCGCAACGTCAGCGGCGACTCCGGTGCAAGCCGCGGTCAGGGCGATTCCCGCTTCGGCGGCCACGGCGACGGTGCGCGCAAGCCCCGCCACGGCAGCGAAGGCGGACACCGCGACTTCAACCGCAAGGGCAAGTGGTAACCACCGCCAAGTGGTAACCACCGCGAAGTGGTAACCACCGCGAAGTGGTGACGACTGCAGAGTTGTGAACCAGAGCTCCGAATAGAAGCGGGCCGGCCGACCAGCCGGCCCGTTTCTGTTTAACTCGATCCCTGACGGCGTTGAGGGCTGGTTCCTGCCGGGGGCAGGGCCGATCCTGCTGACGGGCAGTTGCCGGACCAGTCCTCTTAAGTTCGCTTGGTCACATCTGTTCGGAGAGGTGGTCCCGGCACCCGCTTGGGGGTTGTCCGGAGGTCCCATCCGGCGCGGATTTCGGGCTTCCATGCCCCGGGAACCCTCTTCTTCCGCCGATTTGTTGAGGACGAAATCTTCGGGTAGAGTATTTACTCGTTGCCCCCCTAGCTCAGTGGTAGAGCGCGTTCTTGGTAAGAACGAGGTCACCGGATCGATTCCGGTGGGGGGCTCTGAATGAGGGCCTGTGTCAGGGCGGTCTTGACCGGCTTGACACAGGTTTTTCTCATTCGTGGCGGTGTAGCTCAGTTGGTTAGAGCGCACGACTCATAATCGTGAGGTCGGGAGATCGAGCCTCCCCACCGCTACAGGATCTGCAGGTCAGAGGCATCAAGCCTCTGGCCTGCTTTTGTTTTAAGTGCCCGACTCAACGGCCCTTGCACCGCTAACCTTGCACCGCGATTGATACGGGGGGCTCCCAAGTTCCTGCCCAGTTAGAAGGGCGTGACAGCGCGCTCGGCCTCCTGTACGTGCCACCCG
Source organism: Arthrobacter sp. NPDC093125 (assembly GCF_044754225.1). Classification (NCBI taxonomy): domain Bacteria; kingdom Bacillati; phylum Actinomycetota; class Actinomycetes; order Micrococcales; family Micrococcaceae; genus Arthrobacter; species Arthrobacter sp. NPDC093125. The sequence continues at coordinate 471,962 of NZ_JBIVOQ010000003.1, forward strand.
GGTCGACCTTCCAGGGCCCGCGCTACAGCCTCCGCCTTGTTGGCGGCCATTCCGAACCACACGTAGGTGTGGTCGAGGCCATCTGTAACCACGACCCGCCACCGATACTTCCTAGCCATGTTGATCCCCATTCGGGTTTAAGAATGCGACTGCATTTGGTTCAGCTCGGCCAGCTTCAGGAGCGGCTGCGGCGTGCATCAGACGACGCTGAGGTTTCCGGGCAGGCCCGGGCGGCCGGTGAGCAGGAGCAGCAGTTCCGGGGCGATCGGCAGCCGGGCTCCTATGGCACCTGCGAGTTCGAGAGACGCCGCGACGCCCGGCATCAGCGAAGAAGGCGGTTCCACTCCCAGGACGCGTGCCAGATCCAGGCCGTGCACGGCGAGCTCGAATGTGCGGGTCGGCAGGTAGTCAATCAGCACCATCGTTCCCGCCGGGCTGGCGACCAGGGCGTCATCCGGAGTGTTCCCGAGCAGCGCGGTGAGACGTTCGACGATCTCCCCGACCGCACCTGCCGGGTCGGTCCCCAGGGCATCTCCGGTTTCGCGGCCGCGCTGGGCGATCGATTCCGGCGTCGTGCTGCCGCGGATTGCCAGGTAGTACTCCACCGGGCCGTCCACACGCTTCCCTGTTTGCGGTGCGCCGAGGTAACTCTCCACCGTGGTCAAGGCGCGACTTGCGTGGCCGATCAAGCCGCGGACGTCCCACACGCCGAGGGCCGGTATGGCCCATGCAGTCCCCGGAACCTGCTCAACCAGCTCCAGGAATCCCAGAGCCGCTGACAGGTAAACGGCCCTGATCCTTTTAGCGTCCATACCCTCGAGTTATACGGCTGGCCCGGCCCAAGTTCAACGAAGGAGAGCGCAGGGCCTTAGCGGGCCCCCGTCCATAGGACTGTCCTCTGGCCTGTTTTTTGGTTTTAGCGCAGCGCTTGACCCAAGATGAGCATGCAGGACTGCATGGTGAACACTGACACTCCAGCACAGAAGGAGAACCGCGATGACCTCGGGTGAGGGTAGCAGGCCGGCTCCGGCCGAACCGGACCATTCCCGGCTGGAGAACCGGACAGAACGCCGGCAGAGCCGCTGGGCGACCGTCCTGGCAGTGCTGCAGCGGCTGCTGTACGGGGTTGTGACTGTGGCAGTGGGCTGGGCGGTCTACTACTTCCTGCTCGCCCGCCTCACGCGAGGTCCTGAGCAGGTCTGGGTGTTCCTGCCCGTCTGGCTGATCGTCGCCTACGCACTGCTGCCGCGTATCCACAAGATCCTCAGCAGCCTCTACATTCCGGACTACTTTATCGGCCGCACCCGGACAGGCGACGGCGTCCTCGGCGACCCTGTCAATCTGGCGGTCATCGGTCCTGCAGAAGAACTGAAACATGCCATGTCCGCCGCGGGGTGGGTGGAAGCTGACCCGATCACCCCGGCCACGGCATGGAAGACCCTCGAATCCACGATGCTCGGGCGCAGCTACCCCGCGGCGCCCGTGAGCTCGCTGTACGTGTTCGGAAACAAGCACGACCTGGCGTTCCAGCGGGAGATTGACGGAAACCCCCGCAAAAGGCACCACGTTCGCTTCTGGAAATGCCCGGACGGTTGGATGCTCCCCGGCGGGCTGGCCGTGGACTGGGTCGGCGCCGGCACCTACGACCGCAGCGTCGGACTGTCCCTCTTCACGTTCCAGATCACCCATAAAATTGCCGACCGCACCGACGAGGAGCGGGACTTCATCATCCAGACCCTGCAGGCAGCCGAGGCGGTGGAGTCCGTGCACATCATCCGGAACTACTCGTCCGGCTACCACCACCGCAACGGCGGAGGAGACTCCATCCGCACCGACGGGCACCTCCCGATCATCGACCTGAACCCTCGGAACGGACCGGTCAGCCGGTAACACGGCCGCTGCTGCCAGCCCCCTGCTCAGGTGCCCGAACACGGAAAAGCCCCGCACCGCCGTCGGGCAGTGCGGGGCATTCCGCAGGGCAGAACGGGCCCTGGAGTCCGGCGGGGGCTAAGCCCTACACCCGCGTGACGCTGATGCGCACGTTCGAGCAGGAGTCTGCGTAGCGGATCAGGGCGGCCTTCTCCGCGCTGTCCACCCGCAGGCCCCACCGGAGCTTTACCGCGATCCACTGGCCGATGTAGGCGCAGCGGTTCGCGGGCGGCATCCATGATTCAGGTCCCCGAGCCTGTTTGGCGGAGTTAAGCGCCGCCGTCATTGCATTCAGGGACCGTGTGTCGCCGAGGTCGTTGTAGAAAGCGACGCGGCGCGCCTGGGACCAGTAGCGCGCCCCGGAACCCCAGGCCTCGTGGACGGGGACGGTGTGGTCAATTTCCACGGCCGAGGCGTAGGTGTGTGTCCGGTTGTCCCACGGGGAAACCCAGCGCCCGGTGCGCACGGTGCACCTCCGCGTGGTGGTGTAGGTGGCGGCGGCCTTGGTTTCCTGGAGGAGGACTTCGGCACGGGTGTTCTGGCAATCCCGGTTCGTGTCGTTCCAGTAGCCGAAGTAGCGGTTCCTGTCGTAGCCGGCGTTGTTCTCTGCCGCCACCGGCAGGGCCCGGGCAGCAGTGCGCAGCGGTGCCGAGTAGTAGGTGGCGGCCTCGGCCGGGACCGCCAGGCCGGTCAGCAGCAGCCCGCCCGCTACGGCGGAGGCGGCAAGGGCCCTGCCCAAGGCCGCTGGCCGCAGGGATGGGACGAGTGATGCCGCCCGGTTTCGGGCGTGCTTGAACCGGCTTACCGGCATGGTTTCCCCCTGAAAGGTTCATGAGACGTAGTGCGCACCAATGGCTGCGAACACCAGCATGCCAGTGCCGGATTGCCCAAATCCGATTCCTGAGGAGGTCTTGATGCAATCCTGTGCCAACGTTGTGGCTGCCCCTTTTTTGCCGGGAATCAGGCGTTGTCACGGGGCTGGTCTGCATCTAGTGTCGTGAATTCAAGGGTTCGAGTTCCGGGACACAACCGGGTCATTCCGGCGGGGACCTGCAGGGGCAACGCGGAACACGGGAGGCCGGCATGGGCAGACTGATCTACTCAGGAATCCAGTCGCTTGACGGATATGTGGCGGACCGGGACGGCCGCTTTGACTGGAGCGAGCCGGATGAGGAAGTACACACCTTCATCAACGGACTCGAGGGCTCGGTGGGCACCTACCTGCTGGGCCGCCGGCTCTACGAGGTGATGCTCGCCTGGGAGGACCCGTCCGCCTTCACGGGGGGCCCGCCGTACATCCTTGATTTCGCGAAGCTCTGGAAAGCCGCGGACAAGGTGGTCTACTCGCGCTCGCTGGACCGCCCGTCCAGCGAACGGACCCGCATCGAGCGGGACTTCGACGCCGGTGCCGTCCGGCAGCTTAAGGCCGACGCCGGCCAGGACCTGGCGGTGGGCGGCGCGGAGCTCGCCGCCGCGGCCATCCGGGCCGGGTTAGTGGATGAGTACCAGCTGTTCGTCTCGCCTGTGGCTGTGGGCGGCGGCAAACGCTACCTCCCGGAGGACGTGCGCCTGGAGCTTGAGCTGCTGGAAGAACGGCGCTTCGGCAACGGAGTGGTCTTCCTCCGGTACGGCAGCCGGGCCTGACGGCCACTATTCCGGTCCCGCTGGGGCAAAACGCCGGGCCCGACCCCCGCTGGGACAAAGCCAGGCTGTGGGACAGAATGGGGGAATGTCCCGCATCGCAATCATCGGCGGCCACGGCAAAGTGGCCCTTCAGCTGTCCGCCCTGCTCACAAGCGAGGGCCACAGCGTCACCTCGTTCATCCGCAATCCGGACCACGGGGAGGAGGTCGCCGCGACCGGTGCGTCGCCGTCGGTCCTTGACGTGGAAAATTCGACGACGGCGGAAATCGCCGCAGCCCTGAGCGGCCAGGACGCTGTGGTCTGGTCGGCCGGCGCCGGGGGAGGGAACCCCGCGCGGACTTATGCAGTGGACCGCGACGCCGCCATCCGCTCCATGGACGCTGCCGGGGAAGCGGGCGTGGACCGCTACGTCATGGTGTCCTACTTCGGCGCCGGCCCCGACCACGGCGTGCCGGAAGACCACAGCTTCCACGCCTACGCCGAGGCCAAGGCCGCAGCAGACGCCTACCTCCGCGGCACGAACCTGGCATGGACCATCCTGGGCCCCGGCTCGCTGACAGAGGGACCGGGGAACGGCCTGATCGAGGTGGACCCGGAAGACGCGTCCACGGGCACGGAAACGTCGCGGGCCAACGTGGCGATCGTCGCTGCCGCCGTCCTGGAGATGCCTGAAACCATCGGACGTACCATCGAATTCCGGAACGGCACCGTCCCCGTGCCCGCGGCGCTGGAACCGGCAGAGTAGCAGCCGCAGCAAACAGCACAGCGCGAACGTACACTTGTGGCCCCGCTTTTTAGGGCCACAAGTGTACGTTCGCGCTGGTCCGGGGGCTTTCGCCCTTACGCCGGGACGTTGAGCTCCAGGTCCAGGCTGTTTCTCTCAACGTAGTCCAAGGCGCAGCGGACGGCGCCCACGGTCACGATCGAGTCGCCCAGCGGGGACACGGCCAACCTCGGCGGCGTGACGGTGAACTCCTTGAGCCGCCCGGCGATGTCCTCCAGCAGCACCCCGGCGGAGTTTGCCACAGCACCGCCGATGACCACCAGTTCGGGGTTCATGACAGTGGCCACCGGCGCGATCACGCGCGCCATCCGGTCGGCCAGCCGCTCCAGGATGTCCAGGGCAACGGCGTCGCCGCTGGCCGCTGCGGCGAACACGTGCTCCGCTTCCGGGCCCTCGGCGGCATGCTCGCGCAGTGAGGTCTTCGCCTTCCCCGCCAGTGCCTCCGCTGCCCAGACCCGGGCCAGGGTGGCAATGCCGTAGGTGTCACCCACGCCGTCCACCATGTCCAGGAACGCGAGTTCCCCGGCGCCGCCGCCGACGCCGTGCAGCAGGCGCCCGTCGTCGATCACTCCGGAACCGAAGCGCTCACTGGCCAGGATCACCACGACGTCGTCCACGCCGGCGGCTGCTCCACGCCAGCGGTCGCCCAACGCGGCCAGGTTGGCGTCGTTTTCGAGGAGAACGGTCCATCCGCGGAGGTCTTTCAGCGCGGACTTCAGCCCGACGTCGAACAGCCCCCAGAAGTGCTGGGTGACCAGGATGTCGCCGTTGCGGTCCACCGGCGCCGCGATGCCGGCGCAGACGGCGAGCACCGAGTCGGGCGAGGCCCCGACGCTGTGCAGGGCCATCATGGCCGTCCGGTCAATGACGGCTATGCGCTCCTCCGCCGGGATCTCGGCGTCGGCGAAGGGCTGGCTGGAGCGGCCCAGCGGCTTTCCGCGGAGATCCGACACCACAACGGTGGCTTTGGAGATGCCCACGTCCATTCCGAGGACGTACCCGGCGCGGTCGTTGAGCTCGAAGCGGCGCGCAGGCCTGCCCTTGTGGTAGCCGCCAAAGGCCCGCTGGTTTTCCAGCTCCCTGATCCAGCCGCGCTCCGTCAGGTCCTCGCACACCGAGATTGCGGTTGCCCGCGTGAGCCCGGTGGCCTGCATGACTTCGGTGACGGTGACTGCCTGTGAGGCGCGCATGAAATCCAGGACAGCCCCGGCGCTCACGCGCCGCAACAGCTGGGGCGTTGCCGCCGTCATTTCCGACATGGTGTTGACCTCCTTGTGCTCTTCACCACATAATACTTGAGGAACTAAATTTAGAGTCCAAATAAAAGTTTGAGCATGGTGGGCCGGACGGCCGCCGACCACTGGCTTCCCCCCAGCCCTTCACCCAGCCTTTTGCAAAGGAGCAACAGTGAACAGCATCCTGAAGCACTGCCCGCCCGGACCCCAGCCACGCCAGCAGCGCCCGCACGCCCCGGTTTCTGCCCTGTGAACGCCTCCGCGCTCAGCCGCTTTGCCCCGAAAAGCCGGACTGCGCCGGTCAGCCGGCGCGCCCTGCTGAAGGCCGTTGGCCTCGGCGGCGCCGCCGCCATGCTTCCGCTCACGGGCTGCGGCGCCTCGCCCGGCGCGCAGAACGGCGTCACCACCCTGCGGTTCATGCAGAACAAGCCGGAGGTGGTGGCCTACTTCAACCAGGTCATCAAGGACTTCGAGGCACTGAACCCTGACATCCGGGTGATCCAGGACTTCAACGAGGGCAACTTCGTTCCCGGCCTGGTCCGGAACGATCCGCCCGACGTCGTAACCCGCGGCTTCGCACAGGCCACCGCCGACTTCGTCCGAAAGGGCGTCTTCGCCGACCTTTCCGGCATGCCGGTGGCCGCTACGATCAATCCCGAGATGCAGCGGCTCATCAGCTCATGGGGCCAGTACAACGGAAACGAAATCAGCGCCCTGCCGTTTTCCCTGGCAGCCGCCGGAGTGGTCTACAACCGCGACATTTTCGAGGCCAGGGGCGTCGCCGTGCCCACCACCTGGGACGAGTTCGTTGCAGCCTGCGAAAACTTCAAGGCGGCCGGCATAACTCCGATCTACGGCACCTTCAAGGACAACTGGACCTTGGGGCAGGGGATGTTCGACTACGTCGCCGGCGGCTCCCTGGATGTAGCGACCTTCTTCTCCAGACTCACGGCCAAGGGCGCCGCCATCCGCCCGGACTCCGAGGAGTCGTTCGCCAACAACTTCGGCCCGGCGCTGCCCAAGATGCTGCAGCTCGCCTCGTTCTCCCAAAAGGGCGCCACCAGCAAGAACTATGCGGACGGCAACGCGGCCTTCGCCAAGGGTGAGGCGGCAATGTACCTGCAGGGCCCATGGGCGCTGTCCCAGCTTGTGGCAGCCAACAAGAACGTCAGGCTCGGCAGCTTCCCCCTGCCGGTGACCAACAACCCCGCCGACACCAAGGCCCGCGTGAACGTGGACATGGCGCTGTCCATCACCCGCGACACCCCCAACATGGCCGCGGCGCAAAGGTTCGTGAACTACCTCCTGGAGCCGTCGGTGGTGAACGCGTACAACGAAAAGAACGCCGCGTACTCACCGCTCAAGGACGCTCCCGCCGTCGAAAACCCGCAGATCAGCGGACTGAACGCCTCCGTCAAGGAGGGGCGCTACTACCAGGGAGCCACCACGTACTTCCCGCCTTCGGTGCCCCTGTACAACTACGTCCAGTCCTTTGTGTACACCAAGAACGGCGAGCAGTTCCTCGCCGCCCTCGACGACGAGTGGCGCCGCGTTGCCGAGCGCACCGCAGTCTGACCCCACCCCGACTCCAGGAGCCCCAATGACTACAACTGCCCGGGTGGCCCAGACAGCCCCTCCCGCATCCCCGCAGACCCCGACGTCCGCCCCGGCCAAAAAAGGCATTTTCCGCGGCAAGGACAAGATCGATCCCACGTATTACTGGATGGTGGTGCCGGTCCTGGCACTGTTCGCCTTCTTCATCACCCTGCCGGCCCTCGTGGGCGTGTTCTTCAGCCTCACGAACTACGCAGGCTACGGTGACTGGAAGTTCATCGGCCTGTCCAACTACATCAACATCTTCAAGGATCCGGCAGTCCTCCAGTCCTACATCTTCACGTTCGTCTTTGCCCTGACCACAACCGTGGTGGTCAACGTCGTGGCGCTCGCCATCGCGCTGGGCCTGAACGCCAAGATCAAGTGGCGCACCGGCATCCGCACCGTGTTCTTCATCCCCATGGTGCTGTCCGCGCTGATCGTCTCCTTCGTCTTCAACTACCTCTTCTCGAACACCCTCCCGGTGCTGATGGACCGGCTCGGCTACACCCCGCTGGCCACGAGCATCCTGGCCAATGAGAACCTCGCCTGGCTCGCCATCGTGATTGTCACGGTGTGGCAGGCCGCGCCCGGCGCCACCATCATTTACCTGGCCGGCCTGCAAAGCGTGCCCTCGGAAGTGTACGAGGCGGCCGACCTGGACGGGGCAGGCAGCTTCCGACAGTTCCTCAGCCTCACGCTCCCGCTGATCATGGGATACCTCGTGATCAACGTGATCCTCGGGTTCAAGGGTTTCCTGGGCACATACGAGATCATCGTAGGCCTCACCGGCGGCGGCCCGGGTATGGCAACGCAGTCCGTGGCCATGCGCATCTTCTCCGGCTTCACGGGCGGGGACTACTCCTACCAGATGGCCAACGCCGTCATCTACTTCCTGATCACCTTGCTGATCTCCGTCATCCAGCTGCGCCTCATCCAGCGCCGGGGGGTTTCTCTCTAATGACCGCATCCACGCTTCCAGAGCCCACGACCGAGACAACCGCGGCTGCCGGCATCAAAACCGGAATCACAACCGGCCTCCGCCGCGGGACGGATCCGTCCGGCAAGTCCCCTCTTATGAAGGTCCGCAGGTCCGGCCGCGAAGGCTACAAGGTCAACTGGTGGCTCACCGCCCTGATGCTGGTGGCCTCCCTGACAGTCCTGCTGCCGCTGTACTTCACCGTGGCCATGGCCCTGAAGTCCCCGGACCAGATCGGCGGAACGGGCCTGGCCTGGCCCAACCCGATGAACTGGGAAAACTTCGCGGCGGCTTACGTGGCAACCAACTTCCCCCGGGCCTTCATGTCGACGGCGTTCGTCACCGTGTTCAGCGTCCTGGGCTCCCTGGCCTGCAGCTCGCTCGTGGCCTACGCAATCGCCCGCAACTGGAACCGCAGGTTTTTCCGGGGTTCCTTCGTCTATCTGCTTTCCGCGATGTTCATTCCGTTCCCGGTCATCATCCTGCCCCTGATCAAGCAGACGGCCCTGCTCGGCCTGGACAACCCCGCCGGCGTCGTGTTCCTCCACGTGCTGGGCGGCATCTCCTTCAACACCCTGCTGTACATCGCCTTCGTCCGCTCCATCCCGGTGGAACTGGAGGAGTCGGCCCGCATGGACGGTGCCACCACCTGGCAGGTGTTCCGCAAGATCATCTTCCCGCTGCTGGCCCCCATGAACGCGACGGTCGGCATCTTCGCCTTCCTCAACTCATGGAACGACTTCCTGCTGCCCCAGATGATGATTGCCGACCCGGCCCTTCAGACCCTGCCCGTCGTGCAGATGCTCTTCCAGGGCGAATTCAACACCAACTACAGCCTCGCATTCGCGTCGTACCTCATGGCCATGGCACCCACCCTGGTGGTTTACATCCTGGCCCAGCGGTGGGTACTGTCCGGAGTCATGCGTGGTGCAGTCAAGTAGACCCAACATTCCATCCAGCAACGAAACAAACCACAAGTAAAGGAAGCACCCCTTGTCCACCACTGCCACACTGGCAACCCTGTCCGATGACCACCGTCTCGCCGATCCGAACTGGTGGCGCCAGGCGTCCGTGTACCAGATCTACCCGCGCAGTTTCTCCGACTCCAACGGGGACGGACTGGGTGACATCAAGGGCATCACCGCCAAGGTCCCGTACCTGAAGTCGCTGGGAATCGACGCCGTCTGGCTGAGCCCGTTCTACCCCTCGGCGCTCGCAGACGGCGGCTACGACGTGGACGACTACCGCGACGTGGACCCGAAGCTCGGCACGCTCGCCGACTTCGACGAGATGGCAGCAGCGCTTCACGCCGCCGGCATCAAGCTGATCGCCGACATCGTCCCGAACCACTCCTCCGACCGGCACGAATGGTTCCGCGAGGCCCTTGCCTCCCCGAAGGGATCACCTGCCCGCGACCGCTACATCTTCCGCGACGGCAAGGGCCCGAACGGTGAATTCCCGCCGTCGGACTGGGACTCCGTCTTCGGCGGCCCCGCCTGGGAGCGCATCACGGAACCGGATGGCACCCCGGGCCAGTGGTACATGCACATCTTCGCCAAGGAACAGCCGGACCTGAACTGGGCCAACCGCGAGATCCGCGACGACTTCCTGAAGACCCTGCGCTTCTGGTCTGACCGCGGCGTGGACGGCTTCCGGGTGGACGTGGCGCACGCCCTCGTCAAGGACCTCACCGAACCGCTGCTCTCCAAACTGGAACTGAGCGCGGCCAACTCCGGGACTGACGGGTTCGACGACGGTTCGCACCCCTTCTGGGACCGCGACGAAGTCCATGAGGTCTACGCCGAGTGGCGCGAGGTCTTCAACGAATACAACCCGCCGCGCACCGCCGTTGCCGAAGCCTGGGTCCACGCCACGCGCCGGCCGCGCTACGCCAGCCCCCAGGGCCTGGGGCAGGCGTTCAACTTCGACCTGCTGCAGGCGGACTTCGACGCCGAGGAATTCAAGGAGATCATCACCCGCAACCTCGCCGAGGCTGCCGCCACCGGGGCCTCCTCGACCTGGGTGTTCTCCAACCACGACGTCGTCCGCCACGCCACGCGCTACGGCCTTCCCAAGGGAAGCAAGGGCAAGCACCCCAAGGGTCAGGACGGCAAAGCCTGGCTGCTCGCGGGCGGCCCCAAGGAGGAACTGGACGTGGAACTCGGCGAGCGCCGCGCCCGCGCCGCCACCCTGCTGATGCTCGCGGTGCCCGGTTCGGCCTACCTCTACCAGGGCGAGGAACTGGGCCTGCAGGAAGTCGCCGAGATCCCCGAGTCCGAGCGCCAGGACCCCTCGTTCTTCCGCAACAGGGGAGTGGAGGTGGGCCGCGACGGCTGCCGCGTGCCCCTGCCGTGGGCTGCCGAGGGCAGCTCCTTCGGATTCGGCGACGGCGGCGCGCACCTTCCGCAGCCGGAGTGGTTCAGCAGGCACGCCGTCGAGGCCCAGGACGGCGTCGAAGGCTCCACTCTGGAGCTGTACCGCACCGCACTGAAGCTGCGCCGCGAACTGCAGACCGCTGAAGAACTCAAGTGGATCGAAACCGGCAACCCGGAGGTCCTGCACTTCAGCCGGCCCGGCGGCTGGCAGTCCGTGACCAACTTCGGCGACACCGCCGTCGACCTCCCGGCCGGAACGGTGCTCGTCAGCAGCGCCCCGCTCGAAGACGGCAAGCTGCCGGGCAACACCACGGCCTGGCTGCGCTGATCCTCAAATCCTACTGAAACCCTGCCGCGGTGGCGGTGCCTTCTGCCAGGCACCGCCACCGCGGTATTTAACTACCGCGGCATTCAGCTGCAGCGGTGTTTGGCTGCAGAGGCACTTAACTACTGGGCCTTCGCCTGCCGAAGTGAAAGAGTGATGCAATGACTGAACAAACTGCGACAACCTCCCCGGGAGTGACCTCCGGACGGCTGATCTACGGGTGTATGGGGCTGGGCGGGACCTGGTCCGACGTCCCCCACGACATCACCGACGTTGAGACCGCCGCCGAAGCGGTGGAGGCCGCCATCGACATCGGCGTCACACTGTTCGACCATGCGGACATCTACCGGAACGGCAAGTCCGAGACAGTCTTCGGGGAGGTCCTGGCAGCCACCACGGGGCTCAGGGAACGCATCCAGTTGCAGACCAAGTGCGGCATCCGGCTCAACGAGCGGGGCCTGGAGACCCACTACGACCTGAGCAGCGACGCCATCATCGAACGCGTGAACGGCAGCCTGGAACGGCTCCGGACGGACTACGTCGACATCCTGCTGCTGCACCGGCCGGATCCGCTGATGGACCCCGCCGAGGTGGCTGCCGCCGTCGGGAAGCTGATGGCGGAAGGCAAGGTGCGCGCGCTCGGTGTGTCCAACATGTCGGCGGCGCAGATCGAGTTCCTGCAGGACAGCCTCGAGACGCCCGTGGTGGCCAACCAGCTCGAACTGAGCCTGCTCAAGCGGGACTGGCTGGAAAGCACCGTGCTGGTCAACCACCCGGGTGCCGCGGACTACAGCTTTCCGCACGGCACCCTGGAATACTGCGCCCGGCAGGGGATCACGCTGCAGGCCTATGGTGCACTGGCGCGGGGGCACTACACCGGCAACCCGCCGGAACGGCCCACGCTTGCGGAGTCGGCCACGGCACAGCTGCTCTCCGACATGGCGCGGGAGAGGGACACCACCCGTGAGGCCGTGCTGCTGGGGTGGCTGATGAAGCATCCGGCGGGCATCGCCCCGGTGATAGGCACGGCCAACGCCGACCGGATCCGGGCGTGCGCCGGTGCCTCCCGGGTGGCGCAGACCATGACGCGGGAAGAGTGGTACCGGCTGTGGACCACGGCCCGGGGGAGCAACATCCCTTAAATCCAAACTGGGTCGCAGCTGTGGCCGTTTTGAACGCTCAGAACGGCCACAGCTGCGACCCAGTTGGGCGGGTGGGCCCCGGAGGACCTGCGGGCGGCCTCCATGGGAGGCCATCAAGCCAGACCTAGACCGGGGCGATCTCCGAGTAGGTGGACGAGTCGCCCTTGAGTGCCTGGCTGGGAGTGCCGTCGACGCCGACCGGAACGTCGCCGGCGATGGTCACCCGGTTGAGCTTGCGGGGCTGGCCGTCGTAGTTGTCCGGCGCGTAGTGCTGGGTAATCCGGTTGTCGAACAGCACCACCTGGTTCGGCTCCCAGTTCACCCGCACCACGTTCTCCGGACGGGTGACGTACGCCTGGAGCAGCCGGATGATGTCCCGGGACTCGGTGTTGGACAATCCCACGATCCGCAGACGCTGCGCGAAGCCCCCGATGAACAGTCCGCGCTCGCCGGTCAGCGGGTGGACACGCACCACGGGGTGGGCGGTTTCGAACTTCAGCCGGGTGAACTCCTTGCGGCGCTCCTCGGCGTTGCCGTGCTCCAGGTTCTTTGGCACGGAGTAGTCGTAGTCGTTCGTATGGATGGCCCAGAGCGTGTCGGCGAAGTTCCGCAGCTCGTTGGGCAGATCGCGGTAGGCCGCCGCGGAGGAGGCGATCAGGGTCTCGCCGCCGTAGGCCGGCAGGTCGATGCTGCGCAGCGTGGAGGCCTGCGGCGGGTTTACCACGAACGTGACGTCGGTGTGCCAGTTGTTGGCGGATCCGTTCTCGCTGTCCACGGGCAGGACGTTTTCTTCCCCCTCCACGGAGGCCACGGTGGGGTGCGCCTTGGTCAGGGGACCGAAGTGGCTGGCGAACTTCACCTGCGCCTCGTCGGAGAGGATGTTGGCCTCGCGGAACACGAGCGCCTTGTGTTCGCTCAGCGCCGCGCGGATCTGCGCCACGGTTTCCGCGCTGAGATCGCCGCTGAGGTCAAGGCCACGGATTTCGGCGCCGATGCGCGAGCCGAGCTTGGAGAATTCGAGCTTCGTTTCGGTGATGACAGTCATTGTTCTTCCTCTGCTGGTTGTGTTCCCGCCTGGGATCTATTGGGTGGTTACTTGGAAATGAGGCCGTTGAATTCGTTGGTGTACAGCTTTTTTGGGTCGAGGTCGTCCTTGATGATGCCGACGGACTTCAGGTAGTCGTTCCACCTGGTGAAGTCCCCGTCCTTGATCTCGCCCTTGTCAGGGACGCCCACGCTCTTCCAGTACTGCAGTGCGGCCGGGTTCTCGTTGCGCCCGCGCTCGTTCAGAATCTTGGTGAAGCGCGCAATCACTTCGGCGCGGGGCGTGGTGCGTTCCCACTCGATGGCTTTCGCCACGCCTGTGGCGAAGGTCCGGACGGTGCTGGGGTTCTGCGCGATGAAGTCCTCCCGGAGGACAAACGGGCCGCCGGCGAACGCGCCGAACAGCTTGTAGTCGCTGAAGATTGAGCGTAGCCCGCCGTTGGCGATTGCTTTGTCCTGCAGGATGCCGCCGAGCGAACCGGCATCCACCTGGCCGCGGCGGATGGCTTCTTCGGTGTCATTCGGCGGCACCACCACCAGCTGGACCTGCTTGATCTCCTCCGCGTTGAGCCCGTTCTTCCGGAGGTAGGTGTTGATCACGGCTTCCGCATGGGCGCCCAGGGCGTTCACGGCGATCTTCTTGCCGATGAAGTCCCTGGCCGTCCTGATGGTGCTGTCTTCCTTCACGTAGTAGCCGTTGAAGGTATTGCTGTCCTCGCCGTAGTAGTTGATGACGGCCTTGACCGGCGCACCTGCCTCCACCAGCTTCACGACGGCGCCGGCGAAAGCGCCGCCGAAATCGGTCTGGCCGGTGGCCGCCGACTGGATGTCCTGGGGGCCGCTGATGGTGTTTCCCACCCAGTTCAGCTTCACGTCGCCCAGGTACCCGAGGTCCTGGGCCAGTTCGGGGAGGGTCACGGTGTTGGCCCAGCCCTGATAGCGGAGCTCCTTGACCTCGTTGGCTCCCGGTTCGGCGGTGCCGGCCACCGAGGGCCCGCCGCAGCCGGACACCGTCAGGGCGAGAACGACGGCGGCCGCTGCACTGAGGATGGTCAGGTGTCTTTTCATGTGGTTCCTTCGGTGGATTCTTTTTCGGAGCGGGGCCCTCCGGCGGGAGGGAAGCAGTTCTCTTCGGACGGCCCTTCGGCCGTTCCTGGCGGCTGCCGCGGCGGCCGATGGATCGATGTAAGCGCACTTCGTGTGCCTGGGAAAGCGGACCGTTCACGGCGGGAAACCCTTGGAAATCCGTGGAAACACGGCGCAAAGAAGGGTCATAAGACGCCCCGTTGCCGCGGGTGAAACCCCGCGACGCAGGGCGTGCGGAATATGCCCGGGAAGCCTAGGATTCCGCTTTTGGTCGTATTGGTCGCCTCCGGCGGACCGGTCATCTTCGCCTTAGCAGGTGCTGGCCGGATACGGTAGATGTATGACGTCTACTTCCACTGCCGAGATCACCCGGCACGAACGCAACATCCCTGCCGAAATCGCCCGTTCGTGGCTCCTGGTCAACGCAATGAAGACCGAGCTCTTCGACCAGTCGGCAGTGTCCCGCGCGGATTCCATCATTCTGGACATTGAAGATGCGGTTGACCCTTCGCAGAAGGACGCAGCCCGCGAGAACGTGGTGAACTGGCTGGCCGGCGGCGGCCAGGCCTGGGTCCGGATCAACGACGCGCTCAGCCCGTTCTGGGCCGACGACCTCGCAGGCCTCCGCGGCACGCCGGGCCTGCTCGGCGTCATGCTCGCGAAGACCGAATCGGCCGACCAGGTGACGGAGAGCTTCCACCGCATGGATGGCAAGACCCCCGTGATCCCGCTGGTGGAGAGCGCCGTCGGCATCGAGGAAGCCAACCAGATCGCGAAGGCCCAGGGCGCGTTCCGGCTGGCGTTCGGTTCCGGCGACTTCCGCCGCGACACCGGCATGGCGAACACCCAGGAAGCCATGGCCTATCCGCGCGCCAAGCTTGTGGTGGCCAGCCGAGTCGGCAACCTGCCCGGCCCCATCGACGGCCCCACCGTCGGCACCAACCACCCGATCCTGCGCGAGCAGACCGGCGTCACGGTGATGATGGGAATGACCGGCAAGCTGTGCCTGGCCATTGACCAGACCAGCGTCATCAATGAGGTCATCAGCCCCACGCCGTCGGACGTCGCATGGGCCACCGACTTCATGGCGGACTTCGAGGCCAGCGGCCGCGTCATCCGCGACGGATCCGACCTGCCCCGCCTTGGCCGCGCAGAGAAGATCATGAAGCTCGCTGTGGCGTTCGGCGTGCAGCCGGCGCCGTAACCCGCGCAGCATCCCGACGAGACCCCGTTCCCGGTACCCGCTACCGGTGCACGGGGTCTTTTCGCTTTTGCCAGGCCAACGTGCAGGCCCAGTAGACTGTCATGGTGCTGAACGAATTCTGGGCCACCGCCCCTGCCTCCTACAAGATTTTGGTCTTCAGCGCGATGGGCCTTATCGCTGCGGGCATCATCCTCAACCTTGCAGGCAACGGCACCGCCAACCAGTCCCTGATGCTCGCCTCCCTGCCGGTAATCGGGCTGGGCTTGGTCCTGCATGTCGTCGCACTGGTAGTCCGCGGCCAGCACATCCGGAAGTCCTACAAGAAGCCGTAGCACCCCCGCCCGGCTCTGGGCTCTGTAGCAACTTGGTGCTCTGTAGCAACTCGGTGCCTTGGGGGTGACCCCGATAGGCTTGAGGTCATGACTATCAATCCGGATCTGCAGGGGCGGAGCTACCCTGCCGCAGAGGTGTACGACGTCGGCCGCGAGAAAATTCGCGAGTTCGCCCGCGCGGTCAAGGCAACCCACCCCTCCCATTTCGACGTCGAAGCCGCTCAGGGCCTTGGCCACCCCGACCTCGTGGCCCCGCCGACGTTCGCCATCATCGTGGCACAGCGCGCAGATGCCCAGCTGATCGAGGATCCGGAGGCCGGCATCGATTTCTCCCGCGTGGTCCATGCCGACCAGCGCTTCACCCACCACCGCCCCATCTTCGCCGGCGACCGCCTCGTGGCGGAGCTTCACGTTGACGGTGTCCGCGCCATGGGCGGCGGTGCCATGATCACCACCCGGGCTGAGATCTTCGCCCTGGCCGACGGCGACGGCCGCGAGCCCGTCTCCACCACCAAGTCATCCATCCTGGTCCGCGGAGAGGGACAGTAACCATGAGCCCTGTTTTTGAAGAACTGGCCGTCGGGCAGGACATCGGCAGCCGCAGCATCAGCGTTACCCGCCAGGACCTGGTCAAGTACGCCGGCGCCTCCGGCGACTTCAACCCCATCCACTGGAACGAGGCCTTCGCCACCGGCGTGGAGCTCCCCGGCGTCATCGCCCATGGCATGTTTACCATGGGTGCTGCCGTGCAGCTGGTGACCGACTGGGCGGGCGACCCGGCCGCCGTCGTCGATTACCAGACGCGCTTCACCAAACCGGTGCTGGTGGCCGACACCACCGGAACCGGCGACGCCGGAGCCGTGATTGACGTCAGCGGCGCCGTGGGCGCGCTGAATGCCGAGGCGCGTACGGCACGCGTGGACCTCGCCGTGGTCTTCGACGGGCAGAAGGTCCTCATGAAGGCCCAGGCCGTTGTGAAGCTGGCCTGACTGATGCTGCCTTGAGTTCCACCGCCGTCACGGCGCGCGAGGTCACGCACTGGCGTATCGCCGTCGCGCTGGCCTACGCCGCCAGCGGCCTTGCGTTCAGCTCCTGGGTCTCCCGCCTGCCGGCCATTCGGGACGGGCTCGAACTGACCCCGGGGACTGTCGGTCTGTTGCTGCTGTGCATGACCGCGGGGTCGTTCCTCTCCGTCTCGGCGTCCGGGCTGATCGTGCTTCGGCTCGGCTCCAAACGCACCATCCGGACCGGGAGCATCATGGTGGGCATCGGGCTGGCCGCAGCCGGCTTCGGTACGTCCGTGCTTGCCAGCCCGCCTGCTGTGGCCCTGGGGCTGGCTGTCATCGGGCTGGGCACCGCCAGCTGGAACACTGCCTCAAACGTTGAAGGTGCCGCGGTGGAACGCGCCGTGGGCCGCCACATCATGCCCCGCCTGCACGGCGCTTTCAGCCTGGGAACCGTCGCCGGGGCGGGACTCGGGGCGTGGGCGGCCGGAGCAGGCGTCCCGGTGTTCTGGCACCTCGCCGCGGCCGGGCTGGTGGTCGCCGGTTCGGTGACGACGGCGGCCCGCTGGTTCCGCGCGGACGTCACCCCCATGGAACGTGCGGCCCCGTACCGCCCTGACACCTTCGAGGACCCATCCACCGGTCCTATCCCTGTCATCCGCCCCGGAGCCGAAGACGCCCCGCTGGACAACAAACGCAAGATCGCCCAGGCGTGGCGGGACAGGCGGACGCTGCTCCTCGGCGTCATGGTCCTCGGCCTCGCGCTGGCCGAAGGCGCGGCCGGGGACTGGGTGGCGCTGGCCCTCGCGGACGGACACCACCAGTCGGATGCGGCAGGTGCCGCCGGGTACGGCATTTTCGTCACCTTCATGACCATCGGCCGTTTCGCCGGAACAGTGGTGCTCGACCGTTTCGGCAGGGTTCCCGTGATGCGCTGGTGTTCCGCGCTGGCAGTTCTGGGACTGGGGCTGTTCGTCTTCGCCCCCGAGCCCTGGCTTGCCTACGCGGCCCTGGCGGTCTGGGGCCTTGGCGCGTCCCTCGGCTTCCCGGTAGGCATGTCCGCCGCGGCCGATGATCCGGCCAAGGCAGCCGCCCGCGTGTCCGTCGTGTCCACCATCGGGTACGGCGCCTTCCTGTGCGGCCCTCCGCTGCTGGGTCTGCTGGCGGAGCACGTCGGGATCCTGCATTCCCTGCTGGCCGTGATGGCGGTGCTCGTGGTGAGCTTCCTGCTGTCGCCGGTCGCCCGGAAGGCTTCCTAGTTTTCTTCTGTTTTGTTCCCCTTCCCCTAGGCTGGACTGGTGACCCCCACTATGCTTTCTGACCTGACCACGGCCGCCGTCGGCGGCCCTGCCGGCAACTACGTCGAGGCCCGCACCGAGGCAGAGATCATCGACGCCGTGCGCTCGGCGGATGCCGCAGGCGAGCCGGTGCTCATCATCGGCGGCGGCTCCAACCTGCTGATTTCCGACGACGGGTTCCCCGGAACCGTTGTGAAGATCGCCTCCGAGGGGTTCACCGTCAACGCCGAGGACTCCTGCGGCGGCGTATCCGTGGTGGTGCAGGCAGGCCACAACTGGGACGCCCTCGTGGAGCATGCAGTGCTGCACGCCTGGTCGGGGGTAGAGGCCCTGGCAGGCATTCCGGGCGCCACGGGCGCCACCCCTGTGCAGAACGTGGGCGCGTACGGTTCCGACGTTTCACAAACCATCGCCGCCGTCCGTACCTGGGACCGGGAACGCAACGCGGTGAAGACCTTCACCAACTCCGAGCTGACGTTCGGCTACCGGGATTCAATCCTCAAACAGACCACGGTCAACGGCTCACCCCGCTACGTGGTCCTCACGGTCGAGTTCCAGCTGCCGCTGGGACGGATGAGCGCCCCGGTCCGCTACGCGGAGCTCGCAAGGGTGCTCGGGGTTGAGCAGGGGGAGCGGGCCTACTCGAACGACGTACGCCGGGAGGTGCTGCGGCTGCGGGCATCCAAGGGCATGGTGCTGGACCCGGCCGACCGGGACACGTACTCCACCGGCTCTTTCTTTACGAACCCCATCGTCCCCGCTGCGGTGGCGGACGGACTGCCCGGGAACGCCCCCCGCTATCCTGCCGGTTCAGACGGTCTCGTAAAGCTTTCCGCCGCGTGGCTCATTGACCAGGCCGGGTTCGGCAAGGGCTTCGGCCTCGACGCCGGAAGTGTGTCCGGCGGCCGGGCCTCGCTGTCCACCAAACACACCCTGGCCATCACCAACCGTGGTTCCGCCAGCGCCGCAGACATGGTGGCGATCGCACGCGAGGTGAGGGACGGCGTCGTCGGGCGTTTCGGCATTGAACTGCACCCCGAGCCGCTGCTGATCGGCGTTGCCCTGTAGCTGGGCTTTTCGTATTGCTGCCGGCCGGTGACGAAGCTTGGGGCGGTCCTAGGATTGGGGCATGGCAACGGAGACGCGGGCACGGAAAACTCCCCGGATCATCGGGCGGCTGCGATTGGCTTCGCAGGGTCTGCTGGGTGGGGGATTTCGCAGCGTTCCTGACGCCGTCCGCGGGATGACCGCCATGCAGGCACAGGACCTTCAGGCTGCGCTATGGGCGGTGGGACTGCGTGTTCCAGGAGCCGGGGTGAGTGACGTGCGGGCCGCCCTGGACTCGGGAACCGCGGTGCGGTCCTGGCCGATGCGCGGCACGCTCCACCTGCTTGCCCCCGAGGATCTGCGCTGGATCCTCAACATCACCACGCCGCGGCTGGTCCAGGGTATGGCAAGCAGGCACCGCCAGCTGGAGATCACCGCGGGCGACATCGAAGTCTGCAAGAAGATCGCCCTGGACCTGCTCTCCGGCGATCTGCGCTCAGGGGATCTGCGCTCAGAGGGCCCGCCTTCGGGGGACCCGGGTGATGGCAGGAGGCGAGGTGCCACGCGCCGCGAGCTGTTCGAGGCGTTCGAAGCCGGCGGCCAGCCTCCTACCGGGCAGCGGGGAATCCACCTGCTGGGACTGCTCTGTCAAAGCGCCACCCTGGTGCCGGGGCCCCTGGACGGAAACCAGCAGAAGTTCGTGGCGTTCGACGCTTGGATCACCACGTCGCGCGATCTGGGCCGTGAGGAAGGCATCACGGAGCTGCTGCTCAGGTACTTCCGCAGCCACGGCCCGGCGACAGTGCGTGATTTCGCCTGGTGGTCAAACACCACCCTCACGGAGGCCCGCGCCGCGCTGGCATCGGTCCGGGGAGAGCTCGTGGAACTGGAATATGGCGGGACGCAATACTGGATGTCGCCTCAGACGGCCGAGCTGCTGGACGGCTCCGTGCCGGGCCAGCGCACGGTTCTTGCTCTCCCCGGGTTCGACGAGTTCGTCCTGGGCTACACGGACCGCAGCCTTGTACTCCCGCCGGAGCATGCCCAGAAGATCGTTCCGGGCGGCAACGGGGTGTTCAAGAAGGCGATCGTGGCAGGCGGGGAGGTGGTCGGAACGTGGGCGCGGCAGGGGACAGGACGTACTGCCTCGTTCGTGGCCGAGCCCTTCGACCCGTCAAAGCCCCCGAGCCCGGCGACCATGGCCGGGTTTAACCGGTCCATAGCTCAGTACGAGCGCTTCCTCGCGTCCTAGGGCTGGCCTGGGCGGCGGTCCGACGGCCGGCCCTGCCGCACCCCGCGTGGACGGCCTTGCCCCGCTTGGACGGCCTTGGTCGCGGCCGCTTGTGCGGGCGAGGGCCACTCCTGCCGCCCAACGGCTACCGGTCCGGCGGTGTCCGGAAGCTGCCGCCCAACCGCAGATGCCCGCCGTTCTCCACATAGCGGCCAACGTCATTCCTTGGCCGGCATGAACATGTGCACCCTAGGTCCATGAGACGTGAAGAATTGCGCTTGCTGGTCGAGCAGCGTTGGCCCGGCGTTCCCGTCGCCTCGACTCGGCAGCTCGCGGCCGCGGGGTTTGGAGGACCGGACCTTGACGTCTGCCGTGCGCGACGGAGTCATATTACGACTCCGCCGCGGGGCCTACATCCAAACTTCGCAGTGGAATCTGGCGAAGCCCTGGGAACGGGACAGCCTACGCATTCAGGCGCACTACGAGTCGACGGACGGAACCGCCTGCTACAGCCATACCAGCGCTGCCCGACTGCACTCGTGTCAGGTGTGGAACGGCGGCGCACTGGTGCACGTCACAACGCAGTACGCCAATTCGTCGACCAGCGCGGGAGCGGACGTCCTGACGCATCGACTTCCGCTGGACCCTGCTGAGATCCGCATTCTGCAGATGCCGGACGGCCGGGACATCCAAGTCACCAGCTTGGAGCGGACCGTGGTTGATTGCGCCCGGATCCTGCGGCCCGACGCTGCCACTGTGATCGGTGACGCTGCCCTTCGGAAAGGAGCAGAACTGGCCAGGATGCTGAGGACACTTGAGGAAAGCCCGATAAAAAGGGGAAGCCGGCGAGCCGCGGACGTGTTGGAGTTACTCGACGGCCGGTCAGAGTCGGCGGGTGAAACCCGGACCCGGCTGCTCCTGCGTTCATTCGGAATGTACGGTTTCCAGCCGCAGTACGAACTGCCAACCGGGTCCGGCCTGTTCAGGGCTGACTTCGCCGATCCCGACCGCCGCATCATCATCGAGTTCGACGGGAAGGCAAAGTACAGCGATTACGGCCCAACGGATCAAGTTCTGCTAGCGGAGCGATCCCGTGAAAACGCCTTGGCCGAGGCAGGATGGATCTTCCTGCGGGTGGAATGGAAGCAGCTGGACGCGCCCGTGCAACTGCGTCGCCGACTCGTGGCCACGCTGGCCCGGGCTGACATGCAGAAACGGCCCCGCCCCGCATAAGCGGCCTTGGAAAGGGCCGGTCAAGCGGGGCGGGGCCGCCTGTGCAGGACGGGGCGGCGAAGCGGAAGGGTCAGAGCGTCCCGGTCGCGATGTTCAGCATGCGCCGGAGTGGTTCGGCAGCTCCCCAGAGCAGCTGGTCTCCGACGGTGAAGGCGCTGATGTACTGCGGGCCCATCTCCATCTTGCGGATGCGGCCAACCGGGATGTCCAGGGTGCCTGAGGCCGCAACGGGGGTCAGGTCGGCCATGGAGGCTTCCTTGGTGTTGGGCACAACCTTGGCCCATTCGTTGTCCTCATCAAGAAGCTTCTCGATTTCGGCAACGGACAGGTCTTCGCGCAGCTTGAGGGTGAGTGCCTGCGAGTGCGACCGCATGGCGCCGATCCGCACGCAGAGGCCGTCCATGATGACGTGGTTGTCGTCCGACGTGCCGAGGATCTTGTTGGTTTCGACGCCGGCCTTCCACTCTTCCTTGGACTGGCCGTTGCCGAGGTCTGCGTCGATCCAGGGGATCAGGGATCCTGCCAGCGGCACCCCGAACTGGGTGGCGTCGATGGCCGTGCGCTGGTGGGCGAGCACCTTGCGGTCGATGTCCAAAATGGCCGACGCCGGGTCGTCGAGTTCCGTGCTGACCTCAGCATTAAGCGTGCCGAACTGGCTGAGCAGCTCACGCATGTGCCGCGCGCCGCCGCCGGAGGCCGCCTGGTAGGTCATGGACGTGCCCCACTCGACAAGGCCGTTCTTGAAGAGGCCGCCGAGCCCCATCAGCATGCACGACACCGTGCAGTTGCCGCCGATGAAGTCCTTGGTCCCGTTCACGAGCCCCTTGTCGATGACGTCGCGGTTGATCGGGTCCAGCACGATGATGGAGTCATCGTTCATGCGCAGCGTGGAGGCTGCGTCGATCCAGAGGCCGTCCCAGCCGCGGCTGCGGAGCTCGCCGTGAACCTGCTTGGTGTAGTCGCCGCCCTGGGCGGTCACGATAATGGGCAGCTTGGCCAGCGTCTCGACGTCGAACGCGTCCTCGAGCTTGCCTGCCCCTTCAGCGAACGAGGGGGCGGCACCTCCCGCGTTGGAGGTGGAGAAGAACACCGGGTTGATGTTGGCGAAGTCGCCCTCGTCCTGCATGCGCTGCATCAGGACGGAGCCGACCATGCCGCGCCATCCGACCAGGCCGACGGAGGGGGTAGCTGCTGTAGTCATTGAGCCAGTTTATCTTTGGTTTTGGTGGCGGCGCAGTCGGTTACGTCACTCCCAACTGACGCTGATCCGCACTTAGTCCAACAACACGTGCTTACTCGACAGGCCGGGCAAGATTCCGGGCTTTGCGGAGTTTAGCGGCCCTGCGTTCATTGAAGTAGAACCATGATTCTTCAGCACCCAGCCGTACTGTCCGACATGCTTGGCCAGGGTGAAGGGTGCCTTAATGTATCCATGGATTTTCATGCCCGTCCGCAGGGCCACGACTCCGCCAGCCAGTGCGCCGCCCAGCACTCCTGGCAGCGTCCCGCCGGGATTACCCAGACTGCCCGGCCCGCCGCCGGAGCCCGGGGCAGCGTCGCTGGCCTTCTCCTGCTCGTTGGCGTTGTCCAGCAGCTTCTTAGACTCGTCCTTGAGTAGGCGGGCCGTCTGCTGGATGAGGGCACGGTGGCTGCTGTTCCAGTTGGAGCGGAACTGGCTGGCGTCGTTTCCCTTCCACGCCGGAGTGCTGTTGATCTGGTTGGTCAGGTGCGATGACGTCTGCAGCAGGGTGTCGGAAACCTTTCCGAACTGCTGTGCGAGTGTGCGGAGCTGCTCTACGTCTGCGCCCCACAAGTTGCCTGCCACTGTGGCATCATACCCCCAAGTTATTGATCGTTCCGCGTCTACGCTGGTGCTTCTGAGCCCCGGCACCACTGTAGTGAGACGGGCCCGCCGCCGCGATGGGCAGGCCTCCCCATCAGTCGCGGCATCCGGCGTTACTGCCGGTCTCTCTCCTCCGGCACCGCGTTCTTGCGGGCGCGCAACGCGAAGAAGGCTCCGAAGGCAAAGGCCTGGGTCACCACAACCAGGACAATGATGCCGCCGATCTTGTTGCCGCCGAGGATCATGGTCAGGCCCACGATCGCGGACAACAGCGCGAACAGGGGCAGCAGCATGTAGCCGAGCACGAACAGCGTTTCGGGTTTTTTGAGCATGGATCTAGCCTTCTTTACGGTTCCACTTGGTGAACCGGTAGCGGGTGCCGTTGGCTGCCGTGAGCCAGCCGTCCTGGGGAACTGAGTCTTCCGGCACCCACGGTGCGCCGAGCTCGGGAGCGAAGGTGTCGCCGTCGGCCTCCACATCGATCGTGGTGACCATGGCCGTGTCTGCAAGATCCACGCACTGCTTGAAAATCTCGCCGCCGCCCAGGATCCAGATCGCCTCGCTGCCGGGCGCGAACTGCGATTCCAGCAGCGCATCGTCAAGGGAATTGACGACGACGGCGCCCTCCGCCTCGGGCGTCTCGCCCCAGCCTTCCTGCCGGGTAATCACAATGTTCGTGCGGTTGGGCAGGGGGCGGTATTTCTCCGGAAAGGACAGCCACGTCTTGCGGCCCATGATGACGGGATGCCCGCTGGTCACCTTGGTGAAGTGCTTCAGGTCTTCCGGCAGGTGCCACGGCATGTCGCCGTCCAGGCCAATGACCCCGGACGTGGTTTGGGCCCAGATCAGGCCGAGTCCGGTTGTGTTCGCAGCGATTCCGTCGCTGAAGGCCTGCGGATCCATGGTCTCCTCGGTGCTCATACGGCGATCGGTGCCTTGATCGTGGGGTGGTGCCGGTAGCCCACCACTTCGAAGTCGTCCAGGGTGTAGTCGAAGATGGAGGCCGGTTTGCGGGTGATCTTCAGCTGCGGGTAATCATACGGTTCGCGGTCCAGCTGCTTCAGAACCTGGTCCATGTGGTTGTCGTAGATGTGGACGTCGCCGCCCGTCCAGACAAACTCCCCCGGCTCCAACCCGGTCTGCTGGGCCAGCATGCAGGTCAGCAGGGCGTAGGAGGCGATGTTGAACGGCACACCAAGGAACATGTCCGCCGAACGCTGGTACAGCTGGCAGGACAGCTTGCCGTCGGCCACATAGAACTGGAAGAAAGCGTGGCAGGGCGGCAGGGCCATGTCCTGGAGCTCGGCCACGTTCCACGCCGACACGATGTGCCGGCGGGAATCCGGGTTGGCCTTCAGGTTTTCGACAAGCTCTGCGATCTGGTCGATGTGGCCGCCGTCCGGAGTGGGCCAGCTGCGCCACTGCACGCCGTAGACCGGGCCGAGTTCGCCGTCGGCATCCGCCCATTCGTTCCAGATGGTGACGCCCTGGTCCTGCATCCACTTGACGTTGGTGTCGCCGCGCAGGAACCAGAGCAGCTCGACGGCTACTGACTTGAAATGCACACGCTTGGTGGTGATCAGCGGGAAGCTCTCACTGAGGTCAAAGCGCATCTGACGACCGAAAACGCTGCTGGTCCCCGTTCCGGTGCGGTCGGATTTGTGCGTGCCGTGGGCCAGAACGTCGCGCAGGAGGTCTTCATAGGGCGTTGGGATGCTCACGCGTCCAGTCTAGTGGAGCGCGGCCTGTCGCCCGGGAGGGCTTGCGACTTAGTCGTCGAACGGTTTGTACTGCTCCACGGCCACGATCTTGCTCTTGCTCCCGTGCGCCACGTGGCAGATGATCATTTCCCCTGGTGAGAGATACGGGTCAGCGCCCGGCAGCACTCCCTTCAGCCCTGGGTTCATGTAGTTACTGAGCTTGTTCAGGACGGTGGGCAGCGCGGGCCTGTGGGTGCACAGTACGACGGGCTTTTGCTTGTCGAACAGCGCGTCCACTGCGGCGGCGGTCTTCTTGGGATCCCGGGCGTGCCGGTGTTCCGTGAGCGCGTCCACCAGCTTAACCTTGGCGGCTGAGGCCTTGGCATACGGTGCGATGGTGGCGACGCAGCGCCGCCAGGGGCTGGTGACCACGCGCTTCGGGTTCCACGCCCGCAGCAGCCTGCCCACGGCCTGGGCCTGTCGGACGCCGGTGGCAGCGAGTGGACGTTCGCCTTCCGCCTTGGTCCAGGAGGACCTCGGCTTGGCCTTGGCGTGGCGCACGAGAACCAGCGGCCAGGTCTGCAGTTCCTTGCGGGCGTGCGCCTCCGCCAGGAACTGCAGCGGCACCACGTCCGAAGGGTTGGACAGCATGGACGCCGCACGCTCCGGCGTGCACCACAATGCGCTGTCCACCTCCTTGCCGTCAGGACGTACCGGCGTTCCGTTGGGAAGTTCCACCGCCCAGTAGTGCACCACCTTCAGGCCCGCGGGCACGTGGTAGTGGATCGGCGGAAGCGGAATGCCCAGCGGCACCTGCAGCCCGATCTCTTCCTCGACTTCCCGGACAGCGCATTCGGGGACAGTTTCGCCGGCGTCGAGCTTGCCTTTCGGCCAGGACCAGTCGTCGTACTTGGGCCTGTGGATCAGGAGGACTTCCAGCTGGTTCTGCTTAACGCGCCACGGCAGGGCGCCGGCGGCCGTGACGGCTACCGGCTCGCCGGGGTGGTCAGTCTGGTCGGCTACTAGGGAATCGCTCTTCAAGCCGTTGTCCTACCGCCGGGCTGTCGCACGCTGGCGGGAACGGGACGCGAGGAGCCAGGACTGGATATCGTCCAGCTCGCGGCCGTTCTCGTCCAGGTGGTGGCGCGTCCACATTCCCTGGTTATCCAGGTGCCAGCTGGACGTTTCGGGGTCCATGTACCGGCCGAGCAGGTCCAGGACGTACGCGGTGTCTTCGCCTCCGGACAGCTGCACCAGGGCCTCGACGCGCCGGTCCAGGTTGCGGTGCATCATGTCCGCCGACCCGATGTAAACCACGGGGTCCCCGGCGTTGCCGAACGCGAACACCCGTGAGTGTTCAAGGAAGCGTCCAAGGATGGACCGGACGGTGATGTTCTCGCTCAGTCCGGGAATTCCCGGACGCAGCGAGCAGATGCCGCGGACGATGACATCGACCTTCACGCCGGCCTGCGACGCCCGGTAGAGGGAATCGATGATGGCCTCGTCAACCATGGAGTTGACTTTGATCTGCACCCAGGACCTGTTGCCGGCGCGGGCATTGCGGATCTCGGTCTCGATCCTGTCGATGAGCCCGGAACGCACCGAGCGGGGCGCAACGAGGAGCCGCTTGAACGTGGACTTTGGGGCGTAGCCGGAAAGCTGGTTGAAAAGCTTCGAGAGGTCCTCACCCACCTGCTCGTTGGCTGTCAGCAGGCCAAGGTCCTCGTAGTAGCGGGCCGTACGCGGGTGGTAGTTGCCCGTGCCGATGTGGCAGTAGCGGCGCAGGCCGTCGACTTCCTGGCGGACCACGAGGGAGAGCTTGCAGTGCGTCTTCAGGCCCACGATGCCGTAGACCACATGGACGCCGGCCTGCTCGAGCTTGCGGGCCCAGGAGATGTTCGCCTGCTCGTCAAAGCGGGCCTTGATCTCCACCAGGGCCAGCACCTGCTTGCCGGCCTCGGCAGCGTCGATGAGGGCATCCACGATGGGGGAGTCGCCCGACGTCCGGTACAGGGTCTGCTTGATGGCCTGCACCTTGGGGTCCGCGGCTGCCTGCTCGAGGAACGCCTGGACCGAGGTGGAGAAGGAATCGTAAGGGTGGTGCAGCAGGATGTCCCGGCGGCGCATCGCAGCGAAGACGTTGGCGGCTTTGGACGTCTCGGATTCGTTCAGGTAGCGGGACGTGTGGGGCACGTGCTTGGGGTAGTGCAGGTCCGCGCGGTCGATGCCGGCAATGACTGACAGCCCGCGAAGGTCGAGCGGTGCGGGCACCGAGTAGACCTCGGACTCCTCCACGCCCAGCTCCCGAATCAGGAGGGCACGGATGTTGGGGTTGATGTCATTGGTCACCTCAAGGCGGACGGGAGGGCCGAACCGCCGGCGCAGGAGTTCCTTCTCGAGGGCCTGCAGGAGGTTCTCGGCGTCGTCCTCTTCCACCTCCACGTCCTCGTTGCGCGTGACGCGGAACGAGTGGTGCTCCAGGACCTCCATGCCCGCGAAAAGCTGGTCAAGGTGGACGGCGATGACTTCTTCGAGGGCGATGAACCGGGCAACCCGCCCCGGAACCGATCCGGCGCGGGGGCCGTCGATGGAGATCAGGCGCGGCAGCTGGTCCGGCACCTTGACGCGGGCGAACAGCTCCTTGTCGCTGACCGGGTTCCGGACCACCACGGCCAGGTTCAGGGAGAGCCCCGAAATGTAGGGGAAGGGGTGGGCAGGGTCCACCGCCAGCGGCGTGAGGATGGGGAAGACCTTTTCCGCGAACATGATGCTGAGGCGGTGCTTGGCCTCGTCGTCGAGCTCGTCCCACTGCATGAGGTGGATGTGCTCATACGCCAAGGCCGGCCGGATCTGTTCCGCGTAGACCTGCGCGTGGCGCTGCTGCAGCTTGTGCGCCGCTTCGCCGATCTGCTCGAGGACCTGGACCGGGCTCAGGCCCGCGGGGGAGGGCACCGCAAGTCCGGTCGCAATCCTGCGCTTCAGGCCTGCGACGCGCACCATGAAGAACTCGTCAAGGTTCGAGGCGAAGATGGACAGGAAAGCGACGCGCTCAAGGAGGTAGAGGTTGGGGTCCTCGGCGAGTTCAAGGACCCGGGCGTTGAAAGCCAGCCAGCTCAGTTCCCGGTCCAGGAAGCGGTCGCGGCTGATTTCACCCTCGGGCTCCAGGATGGCGGCGAACTCCGGAATATCAATGCGGTCCTGGGTGGCGCGGGATGCGGGCACTTCAGAGGAGCCGAAACGGGCACGCACCGGGGCCGTCTTAATAGCGGTAGTAGCTGATCCGGCAGATTCCGGTTGCATGCTCTCTCTCCTTGGTGCTGGCTGGATTTAGCTTCAACCTTACAAGCATTCGACCCCATAGGACCCGCAGATTTCAGCGGAACCGGCCTGCGCGTCGATGCCCGATCAGCGCCCGTCCACCGGGCCGTACATGACGTCGACGTCCCACCGGGTGAATCCCAGCCGGCGGTACAGGGACACGGCCGGGGCGTTGTCCGCATCCGTATAGAGCATGACGGCGTGCAGTCCCTGATGTTGCAGGTACCGGATGCCGGCGACCGTCAGGGCCTTGCCGAGGCCCATGCCCTGCGCGGCCGGCGTCACACCGACGACGTAAACCTCACCGATCGCGGGATGGTCGCCGTGCCGGGGGTGCACTTTGGTCCAGTGGAATCCGAGCAGGTGGCCCTCGCGGTCTTCGGCCAGCAGGAAGCCGGCGGGATCGAACCAGGGTTCGGCCATCCGGGCCTCAAGGTCCGCCCTGCTCAGGGAGCCCTGCTCGGGATGATGCGCAAAGGCCGCGCGGTTGGCCGCCAGCCAGGCCTCCTCGTCCTTGCCCGGCACGAAGGCGCGCAGGGTGACGCCCTCCGGCAGGCCGGCGTCGGGCAGTTCTGCCGACGCCGTGGCGAGCCGCATCTTCCAAAGCTCCCGGATGGGACCGTAGCCGTAGCGGGCCGCGAGGTCCGCCGCAGCCTCGTGGTTGCCGTGGGACCAGGCCTTGAGGCCGTCGAACCCGCGGGTGGATTTCAGTGTGGACACCAGCCGGTCGGCCACGCCCTGGTTCCGGTAGCTGGGGTGGACGGCGATCTCCAGGATCCCGCTGCCATCCTCCTCCTCAACCACGACGGCGAAACCTGCCAGGTCCTGGGCGGTGGCGGGATTCGAGTCCTCGTCCGGGGCATAGAGCGCCAGGGTCAGCAGTGAGTGGGGACCGGCGTCCGCGGCACGCAGGGTCACCAGCGTCTGTTCCGAGATGGACGGGTTGCCGTCCGATTCCTCGGCGGCGGCGAGCAGGGGTTTGATGTCCTGCAGCAGCTGTTCGCCCACGCCGCCCTTGATGACAGTGACGGGCCAATTCTCCGGATGCGCAGGACTCATGCTGTCAAGGCTATACGCACTGCCCGCCGGGCCTTCCGATTTGTGGCTGCCCGGTCGCTGCGCCTACCGATTTGTGGCTGCCGGATCCGCCCGGTATAGTCGGTATCTCGTTCGGCTTCCTGAGCTGAATGCGAGGGGGATCCACCACTGGGGTGGCCTCGATACGTTCGACCCGTATGTCCTCCACTGAAGAAGCGCAAAAGGCCCGGATTCGAAAGAGTCCGGGCCTTTTGCGTTGCAGGGCATTATGTTGCTGGGCCTTTTGCGTTGCAGGCGGGAACCCGCGCGCCCTCAGAGGGGCCGGAGGCCGGTCAGGCCTCGGCGAGTTGCTCGTCCTCCTGCTGGCGGACCAGGGTGAGCCGGTAGCCAACGTTGCGGACGGTACTGATCAGGTTCTCGTGGTCGGCACCGAGCTTGGCGCGGAGCCGCCGGACGTGGACGTCCACGGTGCGGGTGCCGCCGTAGTAGTCGTAGCCCCACACCTCGGTGAGCAGCTGCTGGCGGGTGAATACGCGGCCGGGGTGCTGCGCCAGGTACTTCAGGAGTTCGAATTCCTTGAAGGTCAGGTTGAGTGCCGCGCCGTTGACGCGTGCGGTGTAGCTTGCTTCGTCGATCACGACGCCGGCAGCCCGGATCTCGGACGGAGTATCCTCCTGCTCCGGTACAGCACGCGCCACCGACAGGCGGATCCGGGCCTCCACCTCGGCCGGGCCGGCGGAATCGAGCACGATGTCGTCGACCGCCCAGGCAGACGATACTGCGGCCATGCCGCCTTCAGTAAGGATCAGGACCAGTGGTGCACTGAGGCCTGTGGCCTTCAGGAGCTGGGTAAGGGACCGGGCCCCAACCAGGTCTTTGCGCGCATCGAGGAGCACGATGTCGCAAGGGTCTGTTTCCAGCAGGGCAGTGGGCTCGGCCGGGAGGATATGAACGCGGTGGTTCAGTAGCTCCAAGGCAGGCAGAATGTCCACCGATGATCCGGTGCTGTTGGTCAGTAACAGGATGTGCGACATTGTTCCTCCAAGGGGCCGTCCGCGCATCATTGGGCGACTGAACCGGGCTTTCACCGGCCGGTACTGTGCTGGCCGCAGGTGGTCCGGACACCCTGGCGGACCAGTGTCTCCATTCCCCTCGCGGGAAGCGTAGCTGAGCTTGAGTATACCTAACGGCCCTGTTCCAGACACTGATGCGCCCCGGCAACGCGCCTCATTTGCGACATATGGCAGTCACATAGGGCAGGATTGAAACGTCAGGGCGCCAGCCCGGCCCGTCAACGGCGCAGCCGGTCAGCGGCACAGCCCGGGGGAGCACAGCCAGATGAGGATGCAGCGAAGTTGAGTGCAGAGTCAAAGAGGAGTACGCCATGGCCGCGCCAGAGGTGAGCGCAGCGGCGCCCTCCGGGACCGCTGTGAAGTCCTGGAGCATCGAGGTGATCGGCCTGGCCGGCCTGGCTGTCATCATTGCCAGCATCTACCGGACGCCCGACGTTCTCCTCGCCGTCGCGGTGGTGATCGCCCTGGCCGTTGGCGTGGGCTGGCCGCACTATCTGGGGATACCCGCCAAGAAGACGCTCGCCGCGGTGATCGGACTCTGCGGTGCCGGCTCGGCCGTGGCTGCGGCCAGCGTTCCCGCGCCCGGCTACCTTGACTGGACGCCCGGTTTCGTCGCCCTGGGTGTCATCTCCGTGTTCGTTGTCCAGCTGGTGCGCGGAACGGGGCAGGCCCAGCGCCTGGAATCCACCCTGGGCTGCTGCGTGGGTGTCCTGCTGTCCTGCTTGGGGGCAGGCTGGATTGCCGGCGCCCGGTTCACCGGCGTCAAGGAAATGATGCTGGTCGCCGGGGTGAGTGCCGCCGTCGCCCTGCTCGCCGGCCTCATCCGCTGGCCTGACAGCATCGTGGCTCCGCTGGGAATCGCCCTGGCGGGATTGGCCGGGCCGCTCGCGGGACTGGTGTTCTCGGACATCGCCGTTCTGCCGGCAGCCATTTTCGGGGTGGTGGTCGGGGCTGTCCTCGTCAGCTTCCGCCGGCTTGTGACTCTGCGCGGTACCGCGCTGAACTTTCCGGGCGCCCTGGGGATGGGGCTGGCACCCGTCGCCGCGGTCGGTTCGCTCGCCTACTTCATAGACAAACTACTCATCTACTAACGCGTTAGGATGGCACCATGTCCGTACTTGCATATGAAATTTTCTTCCTTGTCCTGCTTGGCATTGCCAGCCTTTCCATGGCCTGGTTTGCCGGCTACGTCGTATACCGCCTGTTCAAGGGACAGAAGTAGAACCGCTCCCTGTTAGCTGCTTCAAGAGGTAACAGCTGTGCCTATTGAGATACCCACAGACCTGACTCCCGAACTGGTCCCGCTGTCCTGGCTCATTGGTGAGTGGGAGGGCCATGGACGGCTTGGGGCCGGAGATGAAGGTTCCGAGCATTTCCTCCAGCACGTATCGTTCACCCACAACGGGTTGCCGTACCTGCAGTACCGCGCGGAAAGCTGGCTCACTGACGAAGAAGGCAACAAACTCCGGCCACTCACGGTCGAGACCGGTTTTTGGGCGCTGGAACGCAAACAGCTGGATGCCGACGGCGGCCCTGGCCTGATTCCGGCCGACATCGTGCCGGCGCTCAAGAGCGCCGACGAGGTGGAGGCACTGCGGAACAAGGACGGAGGGTTCGATATCTCCGTGTCCATCTCCCATCCCGGCGGGATTTCGGAGCTGTACTACGGCCAAATCAAGGGCCCGCAGATCCAGCTGAGCACCGACATGGTGATGCGGGGCAGCCACTCGAAGGACTACAGCGCCGCCACCAGGATCTTCGGACTGGTGGACGGAAACCTGCTGTGGCGCTGGGACGTGGCCACCGGCGGTGCGTCTCCGGCCAGCTCGTCCGAGCCGGGCAACGGCTTGGAGGCCCACGCCTCGGCGTTCCTGAAACGCGTCTCTTAGCAGCTCGTTTCCACCCCGCGCGTTCCCTACCAGCGTTTTCCCTGCCAGGCATTTTCCCGGCAGCGCGGCCCTATCAGGGCGTCCGCGCTCTGTCCCCGCAGCTCCCCATGGTTTAGGTTGGGCTGAGGTCCCGTTTCCTCAGCCCAACGCAACCTTGGAGCGCCGCATGGATGAAGCCAAGCCGCCGGCGGACTACAGCGACCTCAAGGCGCTGTTCTTCAACGGCACCCTCAAACGCTCGCCACAGGTCAGCAACACCGAGGGGCTGATCCGTCTCAGTCGCCGGATCATGGAAAAGCAGGGTGTCTCCACGCGGGTGATCCGGACCGTGGACCACGACATCGCCAGCGGCGTGTACCCCGACATGCGCGAGTACGGCTGCGAGACCGATGAATGGCCGCAGCTGTATCCTGCCGTGCAGGAGGCGGACATCGTGGTGGTCGCAGGGCCGATCTGGCTCGGCGACAACTCCTCCCAGACAAAGAAGCTCATCGAACGCCTCTACGCGCACTCCGGCCAGCTCAACAGCAAGGGCCAGTGGGCCTTCTACCCCAAGGTGGGCGGCTGCTTGATCACCGGCAACGAGGACGGCATCAAACACTGCTCGATGAACGTCCTCTACAGCCTGCAGCATATTGGCTTCACCATTCCTCCCCAGGCCGACGCCGGCTGGATCGGCCCCGTCGGACCGGGCCCGAGCTATCTCGACGAAGGATCCGGCGGCCCGGAGAGTGATTTCACCAACAGGAACACCACGTTTATGACCTGGAATCTCCTGCATCTTGCCAGAACTCTCAAGGATGCCGGCGGAATTCCCGCGTACGGGAACCTTCCGGAAGAATGGAAGGCCGGATCCAAGTACGGCTTTGAGAACCCGTACGGCTTTGAAAGCCCGTACGGCTCTGAAAGCCCGTCCAGTTTCGAAAACCCCGAGTACCGCTGACAGGGGTGGCCGGGGCCGGGCTGTTCGTAGCCCGATCTGAACCGCCGGAATACCCGCCAGAGCAAGGACGTTCCCTTCATATGACTATCAAAAGCCCTCTGTTGTCGCGCCCTGGCGCCGTCGAAGCGGGCGGTGCCGATGCCGGCGTCGCGTCCCACTACGGCGAGCCGCTGCGGGAGCAGCGCGCCCTCGCGGCCGGTACCGCCGTCGTCGACCTGTCCCACCGCGGCGTGGTGACAGTCACCGGGCCGGACCGGCTGAGCTGGCTGAACACGCTGTCCTCCCAGCAGGTCACCAACCTGCAGCCCGGCGAGTCCAGCGAGCTGCTGCTCCTGAGCGTGCAGGGCCGTATCGAGTTCGACGCGCGGGTGATTGACGACGGCGGGACCACCTGGCTGATCGTCGAAGCGGCTGAAGCCGCTCCGCTGGCCGAATGGCTGAACAAGATGAAGTTCATGCTGCGCGTTGAAATCGCCGACGCCTCGGACGACTGGGCCGTGCTCGGGTCGACCAGGGCCGTGCCCGAATGGTCCGGGCTGAAGGTGTGGCAGGACCCGTGGCCCCACGTCGCTGCCGGCGGGTACGCGTACTCCCTGGTGGCCGAGGATGCCCACCCGGGCGCGGAGCGTCCGTGGTTCGAATACCTCGTCCCCGCGGCGGAGCTGGAAGCAACGGTGGGGGACCGGCCGCTTGCCGGGGTATCGGCGTCCGAAGCGCTGCGCGTCGCCGCCTGGCGTCCCCGGCTCGGCGCCGAAACGGACGACAAGACCATTCCGCACGAGCTGGACCTGCTCCGGACCGCCGTCCACCTGGCCAAGGGCTGCTACAAGGGACAGGAAACCATCGCGCGCGTGCACAACCTCGGCCACCCTCCGCGCCGGCTTGTGTTCCTGCAGCTGGACGGCTCCCAGCACACCATGCCACAGGCCGGAAGCCCGGTGATGGCGGGGGAGCGCAAGGTGGGAACCGTCACATCCGTGGCGCAGCACTACGAGATGGGTCCCGTGGCGCTGGCTGTCATCAAGCGTTCCGTCGCGGCGGATGAAATACTGACTGTCATGGACGGGGAAGAACCGTACACAGCCGCGCAGGAAGTGATCGTGGCTCCCGATGCCGGGCAGGTTGTTGGCCGGCAGACCGGATTCCTGAGGGGGACCCACAAATGACAGACCAGCCCGAACCCGGAGCCGCCGCGGGCGGCGCCGCCCAGATGGACGAGGAGACCCTCGAACTGGCGCACCGGCTCTTCGACGCCGCCCGCAGCGGCGAAACCGAACTGCTCCGCAGTTACCTCAATGCCGGTGCCCCCGCAGGCCTGACCAACTCAGCCGGGGACTCGCTGCTCATGCTCGCCGCCTACCACGGCCACGCGGAAACCGTTCAGCTGATCCTGTACCACGGCGGCGACGCGAACCAGGCGAACGGGCGCGGACAGACACCCCTGGCGGGCGCGGTGTTCAAGGGCTACACGGACGTGGCCCGCGTGCTGCTGGACGCCGGCGCCGATCCCGACGCCGGGACTCCTTCGGCCCGTGCGGCCGCGGACATGTTCGCGCGCAAGGACATCCAGGAGCTGCTGGCGTAGGCCGGCAGCCCGACGGATCCTTTGGAAAACGTAAGCAGGCCCTGGCCGGCGCTGTGGTCCCTCGTCATCGGCTTCTTCATGATCCTGATCGACACCACCATCGTGTCGGTGGCCAACCCGAGCATCATGGCGGGGCTGGACACGGACATCAACGCAGTCATCTGGGTGACGAGCGCCTACCTCCTGGCCTACGCGGTGCCGCTTCTCATCACCGGCCGGCTCGGTGACAGGTTCGGGCCGAAGCGCCTCTACCTGTCGGGACTCCTGGTCTTCACCCTGGCCTCCCTCTGGTGCGGGCTATCCGGCACCATCGAACTGCTGATCGCCGCGCGCGTGCTGCAGGGCCTCGGTGCGGCGCTGATGACACCCCAGACCATGGCCGTGATCACCCGTATTTTTCCGCCCGACCGGCGGGGCGCCGCGATGGGCCTGTGGGGTGCCACGGCTGGCATGGCCACGCTCGTGGGGCCCATCCTTGGCGGTGTGCTGGTGGACGGGCTGGGCTGGGAATGGATCTTCTTCATCAATGTCCCCATCGGGATCGTCGGCTTCATCCTCGCCTGGCGTCTGGTGCCGTCCCTGACTACCCACCAGCACAAGTTCGACATCCCCGGCGTGGTGCTGAGCGCCGTCGGGCTCTTCCTGCTCGTGTTCGGCCTCCAGGAAGGCGAGACGTACAACTGGGGGACGATCTCCGGTCCCGTCACGGTGTGGGGCCTGATCATCAGCGGAACCGTGGTGCTGGCGCTGTTCGTCGGCTGGCAGGCCGTCAACAAGGGCGAGCCGCTGCTTCCGCTGGGCCTGTTCAAGGACCGGAACTTTTCGCTGGCCAACGTCGGGATCACCACCGTGGGGTTCACCGTAACGGCCTTCGGCCTGCCGCTGATCTTCTATTACCAGATGGTGCGCGGCATGACCCCCACGCAGTCCGCCCTCATGATGGTGCCCATGGCGCTGATTTCCGGCGGCCTGGCACCGGTGGTCGGCAGGTTCGTTGACAGGGTGCACCCGAGGTACATCACGGCCGCGGGGCTGCTGCTCATGGCCGTGGCGCTGTTCTGGAATTCGGCCCTCATGCACCCTGACACCCCGGTGTGGCTGTTCCTGCTGCCGAGCGCTGTGCTGGGCTTCGCGAACGCCGGCATCTGGGCGCCCCTCAGCTCCACGGCCACCCGGAACCTCCCGCCGCGGCAGGCAGGAGCCGGGGCCGGGGTGTACAATACCACCCGCCAGATCGGCGCCGTCATGGGCAGCGCCGCCATCGCCGTCCTGATGCAGGCCAGGCTCGCCGCGGAACTTCCGGCTGCCGGTGGATCGGGACAGCCCGGCGGGCCGGGGGAGCCCGCCGTGACGGGCGAAGAGGGCCTGAGCTTCGGCGGCCAGCTTCCCGAGGCGCTTCACGCCGGATTCTCGACGGCGATGGGCCAGTCCATCCTGCTGCCCGCGGCCGTGATCCTGTTCGGCGCCGCTGTGGCGCTTTTCTTTGCCCGGCCGAAACCGGTGCAGGGCTGGGGCACGGTCCAGCCGGCGCAGGCGGAGGACAGCGCGGCGAAGGCGCCGTAGCCGGGGCGCCTTTGGTACAGGCCCTTGCCTGGTCCAGGCCGTGCGTCAGCTCAGGCCCGGGTTTCAGCCGAGGAGCACGCTGGTCTGGATGCCGCCGGTGGAAAAGCCCAGGCTGCGGGCAGTGGCCAGCGAGCCCTTGTTGCTGACGTCGGTGCGCCACTGCAGCGTCAGCCCC
The DNA here is from genome assembly GCF_044754225.1 of Arthrobacter sp. NPDC093125. Taxonomy (NCBI): domain Bacteria; kingdom Bacillati; phylum Actinomycetota; class Actinomycetes; order Micrococcales; family Micrococcaceae; genus Arthrobacter; species Arthrobacter sp. NPDC093125. The sequence continues at coordinate 508,574 of NZ_JBIVOQ010000003.1, forward strand.
GACGCCAGGGCCTCATGGGCCGCGATCGACGCCGCCAGGGATCCCACGCCGCGGCGCCGCCACTGGGGTGCCACGAGCACGCCCATGTGGGCCAGGATGCCTTCCCATTCGGTATACGCGCCGCAGGCCACAGGCACCTTGCGGCCGTTCTCGTCGAGCATGATCGTGTACCGGTTCTCAAGGTGGGAAAGACCCACCTCGTTGACGTCATCCGGCGGGCAGAGCCCCTCAAGTTCTATGGCCTCGGGGTTGCCGTGCGAGACGGTGACTTCCTCGGAGGACCGCAGCAGGGGAAGGTCGTCGGCGAAGAACAGCGCGGCGGAGCCCTGTCCGTGCCCGCCATGGCTCCGGGTGATGGTCAGCAGCGTCACGTGCTGGGCCATCTCCTCATCGGAGATCCCCGCGGCGGCGTCCAATGCCCATTGTGGGCCTACGAGGGCTGAGCTGCCGAACAGGCGGACGAACTCCAGCGAGCGGGCCGATTCGTCCGCCCTGGTGATTCGCTCGCCGGATTCCAGAGCGCTGGCGAAGGCACCGTCGTCGAGTCCCAGGTGGCGCGCCCAAGCCAGCTGGATGACGGCGGCGGAATGGGACTCAAGGCTCATGCCTCCAGCCTACCGATCCGGGCATCCCCACGAACCCCAGAGCGCGAACGGACACTTAAGCGCCTCCGGACCAGCGCGAACGGACACTTAAGGCCCCAAGCCAAGCGCGAACGGACACTAAAGCCCCTCCGACCAGCGCGAACGGACAGATAACGCCCTCAAGAAGCCAACGAGGAGGGCATTATCTGCCCGTTCGCGCTCGGGAGTGGACGGGAGGGGCGGAGCGGAGGGTGCGGCAGGCGGTGCGGGTTTAGCCGAAGAGGACGGCTGCTTCGTCGTACCGGTGCTGCGGGACAGTCTTGAGCTTGCCCAGGGCTGCTTCGAAGCCGACGTGGTCGATGTCCGTGCCGCTGAGCGAAACCATGGTGCCCCAGCGGCCCTCGACCACGGAGTCGACGGCGGCCATGCCCAGACGGGTAGCCAGCACACGGTCGAAGGCCGAGGGGACGCCGCCGCGCTGGATGTGGCCGAGGATGGTGGAGCGGGTCTCGATGCCGGTGCGGGCTTCGATTTCCGGAGCGAGCTGGTCTGCGATGCCGCCGAGGCGGGGCCGGCCAAAGGTGTCCAGGCCGCGCTCGGAGTGCGGGGACTCCATGTGTTCCGGCACGAAGCCTTCAGCAACAACCACCAGCGGGGCACGGCCACGGTCGTGGGCCTCGGTCACCCATTTGGTGATCTGCTCGATGCTGACCTTCTGCTCCGGAATCAGGATGGCGTGGGCGCCCGAGGCCATGCCGGCGTGCAGGGCGATCCAGCCAACGTGGCGGCCCATGACCTCGGCGATCATGCAGCGGTGGTGTGACTCGCCGGTGGTCCGGAGCCGGTCGATGGCTTCGGTGGCGATCTGCACGGCGGTGTCGAAACCGAACGTGTAGTCCGTTGCGTCGAGGTCGTTGTCCACGGTCTTGGGAACGCCGACGATCTTCAGGCCGGCGTCGGTCAGGCGTTTGGCGGCCGCGAGGGTTCCTTCGCCGCCGATGGCGATGATGGCGTCGATGCCCAGCCGGTCCATGTGTGCCTTGATGACCTCCGGCCCTCCGCCGTTCTCGAAGGGGTTGGTGCGGGACGTGCCAAGGATGGTGCCGCCCTGTTTTGCGATGCCTCGGACGAGAGTGCGGGGGATGGGAATGATGTCCCCTTCAACCACGCCGCGCCATCCGTCGAGGAACCCCACGAATTCGTGGCCGTGGATGGCAATGCCTTTGAGGACCGCGCCGCGGATGACGGCGTTTAGTCCGGGGCAGTCGCCGCCGCTGGTGAGGATTCCAATTTTCATTATTTCGGCTCAAATCCTGATTCGAAGGTGTACGGGCAGAGCGCCACGCTGAGCTCACCTAGAGTCTAGTGCGGAGTGTGGCCGAGGACACAAACGGTTACATCGGAACCAATGCCGAGGCGCCCGAAGCGCAGCAAAGGGCAACGGCCGCGGCTTAAGCAGGAGCGCCCCTGCTCGCAAGAGCAGGGGCGCCCGGCGACCGAGGACGACGGCGGCTGGTCCAGTGAGGGTTGCGGCAGCCCGCCGTCGTCCGTCACAAGCGGTTGGCGCGCTTTTCGAGGAACGACTCCAGGGCGATGGCGCCGTTCTGGTTCGGCAGGACCAGCCACGCGGCCAGATAGAACACCACGGCCGGGCCGGGCAGGAGGCAGAAGAGGAGGAAACCGATCCGGACGTAAGCCACGTCCACGTTGAACTTCTCGGCGATCCCGCCGCAGACTCCGCCGAGCCAGCGCTGCGGACCGCGCCTCAGGCCGAGGCCCCTGACAATGCTGTAGAACTTTTCCATATCTCAAGCCTTCCCGTTTGTTGTGCCGTTGTCACGCCGGCGGGCCGAAAGCAGCCCGCCGATCACCAGTGCGGCGCCGGCGCCGATCATGAGTCCGATCAGCACGTACGTCCCGTTCAGCACCACGAGCCCCAGCTGGGAGATGATGATCAGGATGGCCAGGGCCAGGACCACGAGGCCCCAGACGATCGTGCCGACCCGGGCCGTCGAATCCGCCGGCGAGGTCAGCGGGCCGTGCTGCTCCGTCCGGTGCGGCTCGGTCCGGTGCGGTTCGGGAGCCGCAGGGGTTTCCGACCGGGAGGACTCCGGTGCGGGGTCGAAGCTGCTCATGTCAGTTTCCTTCCTGGATGGTGATGTTGCTGACGGTTCCGTCGATCTGCAGGATCAGCCGGGCGCCCGGACGGTCGGTGTTGTAGCTGCTCTGCCTGGACGTGATGCCGCCGCGGTGGTCGGTGCCCTCGTTGAGGTTTCCCAGCGTCATGTCCGCGCGGACGTCGACCGGCACGGCCCGCGGCAGCAGGACGGTGACGTTGCTGGCCGTTACGTCCATGGGAACGACGACGTCGGAGGGCAGCGGCGCTGCCAGGTTCAGTCCGGTGAGGTCAACAGTTCCGCGTCCGCCCGTGATCTGGAAGCCGTCGCGGGCTTGCTCGATGCTGGCGGGAGACCAGTCGGCATTGTGGAAGCGGAAGCGGTCACCGTTCGGGACTGCGTTGAAGACGCCTCCGACGATCAGCGCAACGACTGCGAAAAAGCCGAGGATGCCCGAGCTTCTGCCGCGGAGGCCCGCCAGCAGGATTCCCAGGCCCAGCACAGCCGCGCCGCTGGCCCACACGATGGCATTGGCGGATGTGCCCAGATCAATCACGTTGCCGGCGTCGAGGGCTTTCAGCGAGCCGCCGACGAGCAGGGCGAGGCCCGCTGTGATGGCCACCGCCGGGGTCCCCGGTCCGCCCGGCTTCTGCTTCGGCGCCGGACCCGGTGTGGGCACCGGTGCCGGACCGCGGGGCGGAACGCTGCCGAACCCGCCTCCGGAAGCAGGACCGTCGCCCCCGTAAGGGGTTCCCGGCGCGTACGGAGTGCCCGGTGCGTACGACGCGTACGGCGGGTTGGGTCCTGTCGTTGCACTGGCGGCGGCAGTCGTTGTGGCGGGCCATCCGGCGGTCCATTCCGCGGACGCTGCATTGTGGGTGGTTGCCCGGCCGCTGTTCCTGTTGCGCTGGGTCAGGTAGTACACAAGGTAGATGAGGCCGCCGATCCAGAACAGGGCCCAGAAGAAGCCGAAGCCGTCGCGGCCCCAGCCCCAGAAGCCGCCGCCCATGCCCGTGAGGCCGAGGATCGTGGTGACCAGGGCGCCTGTCATGCCGGTGGTCCAACGCCCTGCGCCTGCTTCCTGGGTGTGAATCCGGCCGTCGGGCTCCGGAAGCAGCGCCCAGCCGAGGCCGTACAGCAGCACCCCGATGCCGGCGAACAGGGTCAGCACTATGAAGATGCCGCGGACAATCAGGGGATCGATGCCCATACGCTGGGCGATGCCGCTGGAGACGCCGCCAATCCAGCGGTCACGTCCGCGGTATACGCCGTGGCTGCGGATCCAGCCGAAGAAATCAAGCTGCTGGGCTGGCTGGGCTCCAGCGGCAGCGGGTCCGCCGGCTACTGCGGGACCACCGGCGCCGGCCGGAGCGCTGTGTGCGCCTGGCAGATCATGGGGTCCGTAAAGCGGCGGAGGGAGCAGAGGCTCGGTCTGCGGCTCAGCGCTTTCGCGCGGAGTTTCCGCGGGCGGGCCGGCGTCGGCCGGGTCGCCGGGACGGTGCTGGTCGCGGGGGCCGGGCTGCTCATCAGAGGGGGTGGCGGACTGCTGTCCGTCGTCGGGGTTGGGGTTGTGCGAGTTCATACTTCGATACTGCCGCTGCCCGGGTTCGGCCTCTATTGGGGAACACCCTGAGCCGCCCCTGACCTGTCCCTGGTCCGGGTCCCAAAGCGGTCCCCGCAACCCTGATCCGTGCTTGGATTGATGCATGACCACCGTTCCCGTCCGCCCGCCGCTGGTCCGCACCAGCGACCGCATAGTCGCCGGCGTCTGCGCCGGGCTTGCGGCCCATCTTGGCTGGCCGGTCCGTATGGTGAGGATAGGGATGACCGTGGCGGCGCTCGCCGGTGGAGCGGGCCTTGTGTTTTACGCCTGGCTCTGGATCATGGTTCCCACCGCCGACGAAGCGGCCCGCCGGAACGCCAAACGGCCAGCGTCGCCCATCGCCCCCGCCGTGAGCAGCCCGGCGCCCAACGCTCCCGTGAGCCACGCCGCGGTGCCGCCGCCCGCCGTCGGGCACCCGCCGTCGGACTTCTTTTCGTCGGCAGTGTACGACGCCGGGACCTCCTTCCGGCCGGCCGCGCCGGGCGCTGTACCCGGCACAGGCGCTCCCGCTGCCGCGGGAGCTCCGGCTGCCGCAGGCCCTCCAGGTGCGGCGGGCGCAACGGGCGGTCCCTGGTTCCGCGGGCGGACTGTGCGCTACGGCAAGGAAATCCTGCTCGGTTCGGGCCTGCTGCTCGTGGCCGGGATCCTGATTGCGAGACTGCTCGGGGCCGAGGTCCCGCTGGGGACCCTGATACCGGTCGCCGCCATCCTCGGCGGCGCCGCGATCGCCTGGATGCAGCTGGATGAAACACGCCGCGCCGGCCTCGTGGACAAGACCAAAGCGGACCAGGCGGGCGGCTGGGCGCGGCTGGCCGCGGGCCTGGCGCTGGTGGTGGCCGGAGTGCTCGTCATGGTGTCCGGCTCCGGTTCCTGGGAGCAGACCTGGCTTGCCCTCCTGGCGTCCGTGGCGGTCCTCGGGGGCGTGGCCCTGGTGTTGCTGCCGTGGGGCCTGAAATTCTGGCGGGACCTGGAAACCGAACGCGCCGGAAGAGTACGGGAAACAGAGCGCGCCGAGATCGCCGCCCACCTGCACGACTCGGTGCTGCAGACCCTTGCCCTGATCCAGCGCCGCGCAGGCAACGAACAGGACGTCGTCCGGCTGGCACGGGCGCAGGAACGGGAACTGCGCGGCTGGCTTTTCAAAGACCCGGCCAAGGACGCCGGCCAGTTGTCTGACCGGATCAAGGCGGCGGCCGCCGATGTCGAGGACGGTCTCGGCAACGCGGTGGACGTGGTCAGCGTGGGAGATACAGCCATGACCGACCGCCACGAGGCACTGGTCCAGGCCAGCCGCGAAGCCATGCTGAACGCTTCACGGCACGGCGGCGGGCCCGTCTCCGTGTACGTCGAAGCGGCGGACAGCGGCGTGGAGGTATTCATCAAGGACCGCGGTTCCGGATTCGACCTCGAGGCCGTCCCCGGAGACAGGCTGGGGATCCGGGAATCGATCATCGGCCGCATGAGGCGGCACGGCGGAACAGCGGATATAACCAGCACTCCGGACGGCACCGAGGTGCGGCTCAAGCTGCCCACCGCCGCCGCCACCGACAACGCGGAAGGAAAGCCATGAGCACGGCGGCAGGGAACGGAACAGGCGCAGGGAACCAGCGGGAAACAGTCAGGGTGGTGATCGTGGACGACCACGCCATTTTCCGCTCCGGCCTGAAGGCCGACCTGGATCCGCGGGTGAGCGTTGTGGGGGAGGCCGGCACTGTTGAGCAGGCCGTCGAGGTCATTGCCCGCACCCGTCCGGACGTTGTGCTCCTGGACGTTCACCTTCCCGGCGGCCTGGGCGGCGGCGGGCGGGAAGTCATCGCAGGATCGGCAGCGCTGCTGGGGAGTACCAGATTCCTGGCGCTCAGCGTGTCCGATGCGGCCGAGGACGTGGTTGCCGTGATCCGGGCCGGCGCCCGCGGCTATGTGACCAAGACGATTTCCGGTCCCGAGATCACCGACGCCGTCTTCCGGGTTGCCGGCGGCGACGCCGTCTTCTCGCCGCGGCTCGCCGGCTTCGTGCTGGACGCCTTCGGCACCGCCCCGGCCGATATTGCCGACGACGAACTGGACAAGCTCTCCGCCCGGGAACTCGAGGTCATGCGCCTGATCGCCCGCGGCTACAGCTACAAGGAAGTGGCCAAGGAGCTGTTCATTTCCATCAAGACCGTCGAAACACACGTCTCGGCCGTGCTGCGCAAGCTGCAGCTGTCCAGCCGGCACGAACTGACCAAGTGGGCCGCGGAACGCCGCCTCCTCTAGCCCACCCCAGACGCTCCCTCACCTCCCGCCGCTAAATCACAAACGCTTCCTCAGTTTTCGCAGGTTAATCACAAACGCTCCCTCACCGGGAGAGGGAGCGTCTGGAAAAGCGCGGCAGGATGAACTGGTCCCCGATAGTTGGACCGGGTTGGTAAGGGCCTAAGCCGCGAGGGCCTGGCTTCGGTATTGTATCGGGCTCAGGCCCTTGAGCTTCGTCGAGATTCTTTCGTTGTTGTACCAGTGGAT
>NZ_JBIVOQ010000004.1:0-169641 GCF_044754225.1 Arthrobacter sp. NPDC093125
AACCAGGCTGCACAAAATTTGAAACCAGCCAAAACACCAGACCACACCCACAGGGGCAGGCGCAGCCCGGCAATTCAACCAATTTAATAAAAAATTGGTATCAACAAACTTGGCACACTATTGAGTTCTCAAACAACAGACACATTCGAATACTTCTCGAAGCAGACTTACAATTCAATTTGTAATCTATATTCGCTTCGCATTTCTTCGCTGCGATGTTTACAGCTTATTTCATTCATTTTCACTTTGCAAATCCGGGTTGTTTTCCCGTTATTCACCCAGTGAGCCGAATCCGCCCATAACAATAGGAAGCTTTTCCTCATTTCATGCTTCGCATATGAAGAATTGCTTCTCAGTTGAAGGGGGTTGTTCACCGCTCAGCGGCGGCGACTCAAAAAACAATACACGCTCCCCCAGGGCCGCGCAAATCGGCCCCGGGGAAGCGTGCAGAGGGTAGTAACTGAGGTGCTAAACGCCCGATACCTGGACCGTGGCGAGGTTCTTTTTCCCGCGGCGCAGCAGCAGGTATTTTCCGTGCAGCAGCTGCGATACGGGGATCACCGCATCTGGATCAGAGACTTTCGCGTTGTTCACGTAGGCGCCGCCTTCGCCGACAACCCGGCGCGCTGCCGACTTGCTCTCGGACAGCCCCGAGGCCACGAGCAGGTCGATGATGCCCAAGCCGGCACCGTCCACGGAAGCTGAGGGCAGCTCCGAGGTGGCGGCAGCGAGGGTCTGTTCGTCAAGCAGGGAGAGGTCGCCGTTACCGAAGACGGCAGCGGATGCCGCGATGACCTTCTCGGTTGCATCGACGCCGTGAACCAGTGAGGTCACTTCGTAGGCCAGCTTCCGCTGCCCCTCGCGTGCGAACGGACGTTCAGCAATCGATTCGGCCAGCGCCTCGATCTCGGAACGGTTCAGGAAGGTGAAGACCTTCAGCCGGGGTACGACATCCGCGTCCGCCGTGTTCAGCCAGAACTGGTAGAACGCGTACGGGCTGCACATCGCCGGATCCAACCAGATGGCGTTGCCTTCACTCTTGCCGAACTTTGAGCCGTCCGCGTTGGTGATGAGCGGAGTCCCCAGGGCGTGGACGCTCTTGCCCTCCACCTTCCGGATGAGTTCCGTGCCGCTGGTCAGGTTGCCCCACTGGTCGGAGCCGCCGGTCTGCAGCACGCAGCCGTACTCGCGGTACAGCTCCAGGTAGTCCATGCCCTGCAGGATCTGGTAGCTGAACTCGGTGTAGCTGATGCCCTCCTCGGAGTTGAGGCGGGACGCGACGGCGTCCTTGCGCATCATCGTGCCGACGCGGAAGTGCTTGCCCACCTCACGCAGGAAGTCGATGGCCGAAAGCGGCGCGGTCCAGTCGAGGTTGTTCACCATGCGCGCGGCATTCGCACCTTCGAAACTGAGGAACCTGCGGACCTGCGCCTGCAGGTAGCCGACCCACTCGGTGACGGTGTCCTTCGTGTTCAGGGTGCGTTCCGCCGTCGGCCGCGGATCACCGATCAGCCCGGTGGATCCGCCCACGAGGCCCAACGGCTTGTGCCCGGCCAGCTGCAGGCGCCTCATGAGGAGGAGCTGGACCAGGTTGCCCAAATGCAGGCTGGGAGCGGTCGGGTCGAATCCGCAATAGTACGTGACCGGGTCTCCGGCGAGCAGTTTCTCCAGTTCCACCTCGTCGGTGGAAACGTGGACAAGGCCGCGCCATTTGAGCTCCTGCCAGATGTTGGCGAAGCTGGGGTCGTTCTGCTGGGATTCGAGGTCGTTTTCGTGTGACACGCTTTCTAAGGTAGCAGGATCGGGGGTCCGGAGCGCTCTGTGCCGGACACCCCGAACGCCAGGCACCCCGGACCGCGCCGCGCGGGCTGATGCCCGCGGACCGCTTAGCGTTCGATGCCTGCGGGGACTTCCGCTGCTGCGATAAGGCGCAGCCGCTGCGTGGGCCTGGTCATGGCGACGTAGAGGTCTCCCACCCGGCCGTGCTCATGGTTGAGCATGGCGGACGGCTCAAGGACCACCACTGCGTCGAACTCCAGCCCCTTGGCTTCCCTGGGGCTGATCACCACGACATCCTGTTCATAGCTGCCGGCACCGGTGCCGATGCGGCGCCCGTAGACGGCGCGCAGGGCAGAGGTGGCCTCCGGCAGGAGGCGGTCGTCGGCAATCACGGCGAGCAGGCCGCCGTCGATCGCCTCCAGCTCCCCTGGAAGCACCTCAACCAGGCGGTTCACAATCTCGCCGGGCGCGACCCGGTCGATGATGGGCGCCCAACTGCCCTCGCGGACTGCCTTGGGCGCGGACACCACGAGGCCGGCAGCGTTGGCCATCCGCGCAGCGGCTTCAGCGATCTGCGACGGCGTCCGGTAGTTGACGGTGAGTTCCTCGAGCTGCCAGCGCCTGCCGAACATCGGCGCCAGGGCGCCTTGCCACGACTTGGCTCCAGCCACCGAGCTGGTCTGCGCAATGTCCCCCACGATGGTGAAGGACTTCAGGGGGCAGCGCCGGACAAGGAGGCGCCACTGCATGGGCGAGAGTTCCTGCGCCTCATCCACCACGATGTGTCCGAAGGCCCAGGTGCGGTCGCTGGTGGCGCGCTCGGCGGCGGTCAGTCGTGCCTCGCGCTCCTGGTTCTGCTCCACGAGCTCCTCTGCGGACATGAGGGCATCGACCCCGGCCGCCTCCATGTTGACGAGCGTCTGGCGGGCGTTCGCGAGATCGCGGGCACGGTCGTGCTCCTGCTGTGCGAGCCCCCGGCCAGCTGCGGGGTCGAGCTCCCCAAGGAGTTCAGCTGCCTCGTCGAGGAGGGGCACATCGGACTCGGTCCAGGGTGCGTCGGGGGCGCGGAGCAGGAGTTCGCGCTCCCTGGGAGTCAGGTGCGGCGTGCAGGCCTCCAGGATGGCGGGCTTGCTCAGCAGTTCACCGACGAGCTTTTCCGGCGTCATCGGCATCCAACAGAGGTTGAGCGCGATGCGGACGTCCCGGGCAGAGCGGACGTCCTCGGCCAGATATGATCGGTCGGCGTTGTTGCCGATGTTGCCGGCTTCCACCAGCTCCGTCAACTGCTCGGTCAGCTCGCGAAGGAGGATCTTCACGAACGTGAGCCGGGCCTCATTGTGCGGCTTGCCGGTGGAGCGTGCGCGGTCACGGGCACGGCGGACCTGCCGCGGCGTGAGGGTCAGCTTGCGGCCGTCGACTTCGAGGATGCGGTTCTCTGCGGGGAGACGCTGCCGGTTGGCGACGGCATTGGCGATGACGTCAGCCATGTCCAGCCGCCCCTTGATGGCCGCCACTTCCGCTTCCTGCTCAGGCACGGCGTTGATGCCGGGCATGAGCCGGCCAAGGCTCGCCATGACCACGCCCGTTTCGCCGAGCGACGGCAGGACGCGCTCGATGTACTTCATGAAGGACGACGACGGTCCCACGAGCAGCACGCCGGCGGTCTTGAGCCTGTCCCGGTGCGTATAGAGGAGGTACGCGGCACGGTGCAGCGCCACGGCGGTCTTGCCGGTTCCCGGGCCGCCCTGAACCACGAGCGCGCCGGAGATGGAGGACCGGATGATGCGGTCCTGCTCGGACTGGATGGTGCCCACAATGTCGGACATCCGTCCGGTCCGCTTGGAATTCAGGGCAGCGAGCAGGGCGCCCTCCCCCTGCAGGGAGTCGCTGTCTGCGAGCATGTCGGGGTCGAGGACGTCGTCTTCAATCGCCTTGACCTCGCGGCCCTGCAGGATCAGGTGCCTGCGCCTGCGTACACCCTGGCGGTCAAATGCCGTGGCCTGGTAGAAGTGGCCGGCCTCCGGAGCGCGCCAGTCCACCATAAGGCGCTGCAGGTCATCGGTGGTCAGGCCGATGCGCCCGATGTACTGCGCTTCACCGGAGTCCAGGTCCAGCCGGCCGAACACCAGGCGGTCGTCGACGGCGTCCAGCTGCGCCAGGCGGTCCTCGTACAGTGCGGCGAAGGCGTCGCGTTCGGAGACGTTCTGCATGGTGCCAACTGCTCCGGCGCGGCGCACCTGCGCCAGCTGGGCGCGCTTTTCCGCGCGCAGCTCATCAAGCCGTGCATACAGGCCGGCAACATAGTCCCGTTCGTGGGCCAATTCGGCGTCGAGCATTAACGTTCCCCTATCGCAAAAGACAGACCGTCCATTCTACAACCATTTTTACGAACGCGCCCTTGGCTTGCCGGTATTTGCGGGGCTGGCAGCGTGCCACTCCCCCCGCGCGCACCGGTGGGCCGGCGAGTAGGACGAACTGGAGGGGTCAGGTGCGGGCGGCGCGCACCTTGGCTGCCTTGTACCGGGAGACTGTTGGGTCGCCTGTGAGCCAGAAGCGCCACGGGTAGTCGTGGGATCCCCCGTCCCCCGCGACACCTACGCGTGGTCCGGAGCTGACGTCCCCAGCCGGGACAGTCGCCAGCTCCAGGCCGAAGGGGTGAACGAGCGCATCGCGGCCGCTGTCCGCCGTCGTCAGTCCCAGTGCCGTGGCCAGGCGGGCGGGCCCGCTGGCAAGATCCTTCGGCGATCTCGACGTCGGCCGCCTCGCCGCTGCCAACGGCAGCCCGTCCACCACTTCCCCCGCCCGCAGCAGCACGGCGGAGGCGTGACCGTCCGGTCCGCAGACGAGGTTGGCGCAGTAGTGCATCCCGTACGTGAAGTAGACGTAGAGGTGGCCGGCGGGGCCGAACATCGGCGCGTTGCGGCGGGTGGGTCCGCGGAAGGTGTGGGAACCGGGGTCAGGGTGCAGGGAGTCCCCCGGCCCCATGTAGGCCTCCAGTTCGGTGATCCGCACGGACACGCACCCCTCCGGGCTGTGATGGGTAAGGACGGACCCGAGGAGCAGGGGTGCCACTTTCCGTGCGTCCCCGGTCAGGAATTCCCGCACCTCATTCCGCTGGAGCTCGTTATGCATGCTCCGACTTTACCCATATGCCGACTCACGGCCATGTCCGATTTCCGCTAGCCGCCCCTCCTGCAGGCTGGCAGGATGGATTCATGGACTTCTGGCAGCGCTACCGTGCAATCGATGCGCGGGACACCCGTTTCGATGGGCAGTTCTACACGGCGGTGCGGAGCACGGGCATCTACTGCAGGCCTTCCTGCCCGGCGAGGACGCCGAAGGCGGAAAACGTCACGTTCTACGAGACGTCGGCTGCCGCCCATGACGCCGGCTACCGTGCCTGCAAGCGCTGCCTCCCGGAAGCGGTGCCCGGCACCCCGGCCTGGAACCTGCGTTCGGACATTGCGGGACGGGCCATGCGCCTCATCAACGACGGCGTAATCAACCGCGACGGCGTCGAGGGCCTGGCCGCACGGCTGGGATATTCGTCCCGGCAGCTAAACAGGATCCTCACCCACGAACTCGGCGCCGGCCCGCTCTCCCTCGCCCGGGCGAGCAGGGCCCAGACAGCACGGACACTGCTCGTGTCCACGTCGATGAAGCTTGCAGACGTCGCGTTTGCCGCCGGGTTCAGCAGTGTGCGCCAGTTCAACGAAACCGTGGGCGAGGTGTTCGCCATGACACCCACGGCCCTGCGTGCCACGGCGCACCGTCATCCGGCGCCGGCAGCCTCCACGGCGCTTACGTTGAATCTCCCCTATCGTGAGCCGTTCGATCCCGGCATCTTCAGCTTCCTCGCGGTCCGCGCCATCCCGGGAATCGAGGCCGGAACAGCCACGTCCTACGCCAGGACCCTCCGGCTGCCGCACGGCGACGCGCGATTCACGGTGGAATACACCGGCCCGGACAACAGCGGTGCCGGAACCAACGCTGCGGAATACAAAACCGGGGATCGCAACACGGCGGCGTACGACGGCGGCAGCCGGGGGCGGTCCCTGGTCCTCACCATCGGCGCGGTGGATCTGAGGGATCTGCCGGCCCTGCTGAGCAGGGTCCGCCGGCTTTTCGACCTCGACGCCGACCCTGTCGCCATCGACGAGGCGCTGGCCGCCGATCCCCGTCTTTCGGCATCTGTAGCCGAGGCTCCCGGGATCCGCATGCCGGGCGCACTGGACCCGCACGAACTCCTGATCCGGGCCATGGTGGGGCAGCAGATAACTGTGGCCGCTGCCCGGACGGCGCTCACCCAGCTGGCGGCGGCGGGCAGCCCCAGCGCGGTCCCCGGGGAAGGGCTGGACAGGCTGTTTCCCAGACCGGAGCAGATTGCGGTCAACGGCAGGGAATTCCTGCGGGGGCCACAGCGCAGAACGGATTCGCTGCTGGCTGCAGCCGCAGCTCTGGCCGCCGGCGACCTGGAACTGGGATACGGTGATGACCTGCCCGGCCTTCATTCCAAGCTGCTTCCGCTGGCCGGCATCGGACCCTGGACCGTGGGATACGTGGCCATGCGGGTCATAGGCGCTCCGGATGTTTTCCTGGGCAACGACGCCGCAGTCCGCAACGGCATCCGCAACCTCTCCCCAGGGGTTGCTGCCGGCTCTGGTGCCGGGGCTGCCCATGGCCTGTCTTCCGGGTTCAGCGGCTCTCCTGATTTCACCGACGTCAGCCCGTGGCGCTCATACGCCACCATGCACCTCTGGCGCGCAGCGGCTGTCCCGAAATCCGCCCGCACTCCGAAGACCACCACGACAACAACTGCGGCAAAGGCAATGACATGACAAGCCAGTACAAGATGACAAGCCAGGACTTCAAAGGAAAAGGAATGGCAGTGGGGCTTACGGAAACGGCCGGCACTGCGCAGTTGCTGACCATGGCCACTCCGGACGGACCGTTCACGATCATCGCCCGGGACGGCGTGGTACTGGCTTCCGGCTGGACCGCGGAAGTGCAGGAACTCACCGGACAGATCCACCCGGCACTGCTGCCCGCCGCCTATGAGAGCGTTGAGTACCTCGGCGCCATCTCCTCAGCGGTGGAAGCCTTCTATGCCGGAGATCCTGCGCCTGCCATGAATGTTCCGGTGCTCCAGAGGTCGGGCCCCTTCCGGGCCCATGCCTGGGACGTGCTGCGGACCGTCAGCCCGGGAGCGCCTGTGACCTACACGGAGTATGCGGCGCTGTCGGGAAACTCAAAGGCTGTGCGGGCGGCGGCCAGCGCATGCGCACTGAACGCCGCAGCACTGTTCGTACCCTGCCACCGCGTGGTCCGCACAGACGGCACCCTGGGCGGATTCCGGTGGGGCCTGAAGGTCAAGGAAAGCCTGCTCGCCCGTGAAAAGCAGGGGCTGGCAGCCGTTTGAACGACGTGCGCTTCCTCAGCCCCGTGGTTGCTCACCGGAATCGTCCTCTATCCAGTCATCCTGTGGCTGGGCCAATGCGGGAGATTCCTCATGCGGCGATGAATTGGGCCCAGTCGGGGAAGGGATCCACTGGCAGCGGATCTAATGGCAAGGCATCCACCGTCAGTGGATCTGGTGGCGGCGGCGGATCGAGGCCCCCGAGGCTATCCGGCCAGCCTGGACTGTCCGGTTCCTTGATCCTGTCCGGCCAGTCGGGGCTCTCCGGTTCCTCGAGGTTGTCTGGCTCGAGATTTTCTGGCCAGTGGGGTGGTTCCCAGTCCTGTTGTTCGCTGGGGTAGTAGCGGCCGGTCGGTGAGATCCACCCGGGTGGCCTGTCATGGTTTGCGCCGACCGGCCTCCAGCGACTGCTGTGTTTGAGGCGGTGATGCCGGGGGCATGCCTGGCCGAGATTAAGGATGCCGGTGTTCCCGCCGTCGGACCAGGCGAGGAGGTGGTCTGCTTCGTTGTCGAGGGACGGGTTGTTGCAGGCGGGGAACGTGCAGCGCGCGTCGCGGAGCCGGAGCCATTGGCGCATCGGGGTGGTCAGCCGGTAGCTGGTGCGGCCGATCTCCAGCGGCGCGCCGTCGCGCGGATCGACCAGCACCCGCAGGAAGGAGGTCGCCCCGTCTGCGACGAGCTTTCGTGCCATTGATGCCGGGATGGGGCCGTACCCGTCGAGGGTGGCCGGTTCCTCCCCGGCGCCGATCAGCGAGAACACCGGGACGGTGACCAGCACCTGCGCCGTAGGGGACGGGGTTCCGTCGGCGACACCGCGCAGCAGCCAGCCTTCGGTGACGTCCGCGCGCAGCTGCGTCAACGTCCTCGATTCGCCCGGACCCTGCAGGGCCCGGGCCGCGTCGGTAACCCGGTTCCAGATGGCGGCCGCGGTGTCCGCGGGCAGGTACGCCGAGAACCAGGCCATCCCGTCCCGGTCCGGGGTGTACTCCACCCGGCGGTCCGCGGCGCTTCTGCGGTGGCGGGTTTCGATGCTGACCGGGTGGTGCCGTTCCCGCCAGGCGCGTACCTTGGCGCGGAACCTGCCCGGCACCAGGTCCCCGGCCGGGCAGCCGCGGGCGGCGCCGGGTGCGTCCGGATCCAGGAAGTGGGCTTCCAGGGCCGCGGCGGCAGCCGGTTCCAGGTTGGCTGCTTCATCGCACAGGATCCGTACGTGCATCCAGGAAATAGTCCCGGATCCCAGCGCGGCCAGCGCCAGCGGCCGCCCGGTGGTCAGGGTGCGGGCGTCGGACAGCAGGGCATTGGCGGTGCGTTCACTCACCGTCAGCACGCCGGCGACCTCGGCGGTCACGGCCATCTCCCGGGCGGTGCGCTCCTGCGGGGAACGAGCCTGCGCCGCCAGGGCCTCGGCAGCGGCGGCGTACGCGGCGATGAGCTGAACCTTCAACGCCGCCAGCCGGGCTTCCAACCCGGCCACCCCGGCCAGGCCATCCAAAAACGCGTCCGCCTGATCCCGCAAAGGATCGTGATGTGAAGGAGAGTCAGCGCTGATCAGGGGGACAGCGCCCGCCGCGGCCGCGTTGCCGTCGCCGGCCCCGCCGTCGGCACTGGCGACAAAACCAGCAGGGCGGAGAGCAACAGCCAGCGCAGCAACGGAGGACTCTATGCCCTCCAACGTCTCCCCAACCGCCGCGTCATCCATACCCACAGCATGCCAGCAGGCACCGACATTAAAGCGTCTCTGGGGGAGCACCCTCACCTCGCCGCCACTAAGTATGTCGCCAATAGGGAAACACGACCTAAGGCGTGGGCACTCCGGAAGGCCATGGCAGCAATTCCGGCAGGTCCACGCTGTCGGCGGCGGCCGACGCGCGCAGGCTGCCCAGCGTAGGTTCCCGCCCGGCGAGCCACGCGGCGATGTCCGTGACCATTCCACTGACCACGATGGAGCGCCCGCCGGTGCCGATCGTCACAGGAGGCATGCCCAAAGGCTGCAGCACGAGTTTCTGGTCTTCAGGTACACGTGCTGACAGGAAGCTGAAGAGGTGCTCGCAGAAGTGCCTGCTCCAGGTCTCCGGACCGCGTCCTGTGCCGAGATCCGAGGCATGGATCACGAGCTCGCGCCAGAGTGCGAGGCCGCCGTCGAGCACCACTCCCCCGCGGTAGGAGATCGGTGCCTGCCAGCTTCCTGCTCCCGATGAAGCGTCGATTGAATCGAAGGCGCGCAGCGCCCGTTCCAGCGCTGCATCCAGGTCCGCGCGGTGCTGCTCCAGGGCGTGTCCGGCGCTCATTTCGATCGCCTTCGTGCGGCCGTCATAGCCGCCGTCGTACAGTTCGACCGTTTCGCCGCGCGCCGCGAATTCGACCTGCCGCGCCATGGCGTTGCAGATGCCGGTGATGTGCGCCAGGACGTGGCCCCGGCTCCAGCCCGGCAGCGCGGAGGGTGCCGGGACGTCCGCGTCGGTGAGCTTCGCTGCCAGGGAGGACACGACGTCGGCCGCTTTGTGGAGCTCAGCGCGCACAGTGTCGGGTGTGATTGCGTCAGGTGTGATTGCAGTCATGCCGCCATCGTAGCGGAGGGCTAATCACCGCTAACGCGCACGAGATGGCACGTCAGGGCAGTAGTTTCGAAAAACATTGCCGCGACGTGCTCCCCACCGGCTCCCGGCCTTCGCGAGCTCAGGCCGGGTCCCTCGCCGGCGGGGCACATCTCGGATCGATTGCTAGCCTGCGTACTCCCGCACGCCGGCAAGCTCGCCTTCCAGGGCGGCCAGCTGGCGTTCGACGGCGGCCGGTGCGGTGCCGCCCTGCGAGTTGCGGCTGTTGAGGGAACCCTCGGTGCTCAGGACCGTGCGGACCTCGGGAGTCAGGTGCTCTGAAATTGAGGCGTACTCCTCGTCCGTCAGGTCCCAGAGTTCGACGTCGCGGCTTTCGGCCTGCTTCACCGCGGCGCCGGAGAGCTCGTGCGCCTCACGGAACGGAACGCCCTGGCGGACAAGCCATTCGGCGATATCCGTGGCCAGCGCGAAACCCTGCGGAGCCAGGGATTCCATCCTGTCGGCGTTGAACTTCAGTGTTGCGATCATGCCGGACACGGCAGGGAGCAGCAGCTCCAGCGTGTCGGCGGCGTCGAACACCGGCTCCTTGTCCTCCTGCAGGTCGCGGTTGTACGCGAGCGGCAGGCCCTTCAGGGTGGCAAGCAGACCGGTCAGGTTGCCGATCAGTCGTCCGGCCTTGCCGCGCGCAAGTTCAGCCACGTCCGGATTCTTCTTCTGAGGCATGATGGACGATCCGGTGGAGTAGGAGTCGTGCAGCGTGACGAAGGAAAACTCCTTCGTGGCCCACAGGATGACTTCCTCGGAGACCCGCGAGAGGTCAACGCCGATCATGGCCGCGACCCAGGCGAATTCGGCGAAGACGTCGCGGGAGGCGGTGCCGTCGATCGAGTTGTGGGATGCGGAGAAGAAGCCCAGGTCCGCGGCGACGGCCTCCGGGTCCAGCCCCAGTGAGGAGCCGGCGAGGGCGCCGGAACCGTAGGGTGAAACACCGGCGCGCTTGTCCCAGTCCAGGAGCCGCTGCACATCACGCAGCAGGGCCCAGGCGTGGGCCAGGAGGTGGTGGCTGAGCAGGACGGGCTGGGCGTGCTGCAGGTGGGTGCGGCCGGGCATGGCCACGCCCTGGTGCGCCTTCGCCTGGTCCACCAGTGCGTCGATCGTGGCAAGCACACCGCGGGCGATGATCCGGGCATGGTCCCGCAGGAACATGCGGCCGAGGGTGGCCACCTGGTCGTTGCGCGAGCGGCCGGCACGGAGCTTGCCGCCCAGCTGCGTGCCCGCACGCTCGATCAGTCCGCGTTCCAGCGATCCGTGAACGTCCTCGTCGGACTCCGCAGGCAGGTAGGCGCCGGAGGCCACGTCAGCGTCCAGCTGCTTCAGGGCAGCCAGCATGCCTTCCAGCTCGGCGTCGTCCAGCAGCTGTGCCTTGTGCAGCACACGGGCATGTGCCATGGAGCCGGCGATGTCGTAGCGCGCCAGGCGCCAGTCGAAGTGTGTGGACTTGCTCAGCGCCGCCAGTGCGTCCGCGGGGCCGCCGGCGAACCGGCCGCCCCAGAGCGCACCCTCGTTGGTTGCCGAAGCCATTACTTTCCTGCGACGCGGATGTCGCGGCCGGAGGCAACCTTGGCGGACATGCCCCACAGCTCGATGAATCCGCGGGCCATGGACTGGTCGAAGGTGTCACCGGTGTCGTAGGTGGCGAGGTCGAAGTCGTACAGCGAGGTGTCCGAACGGCGGCCGTTAACGATCGCCTGGCCGCCGTGCAGCACCATGCGGATGTCGCCGGAGACGTAGCGCTGGGTGTCCTCGATGAAGGCATCCAGGGAGCGCTTGAGCGGGGAGAACCACTGGCCGTCGTATGCCAGTTCGGCCCAGCGCTGGCCAACGGTGGCCTTGAAGCGGGCCTGTTCGCGCTCGATCGTGATGTCCTCGAGGTGCTTGTGCGCGGTGATCAGCGCCATGGCGCCCGGTGCTTCGTAGATTTCCCGGGACTTGATGCCGACCAGGCGGTCCTCGACCACGTCGATCCGGCCCACGCCCTGGGCGCCGGCGCGGCGGTTGAGTTCCTTGATGGCCTGCAGCGGGGTGACCTTCACGCCGTCGATCGCTACCGGAACGCCGGCTTCGAAGGTGATGGTGACTTCATCCGGGGCCGGCGGGAATTCCGGGGCGGCGGTGTAGTCGTAGATGTCCTTCGTGGGGGCGTTCCAGATGTCTTCGAGGTAGCCGGTTTCGACGGCGCGTCCCCAGACGTTCTGGTCGATCGAGTACGGGTTCTTCTTGGTCGTCTCGATGGGCAGTCCCTTTTCCTCGGCGAAGGCAATGGCCTTGTCGCGGGTCAGGGCGAGGTCGCGGACCGGTGCGATGCACTTCAGGTCCGGGCCGAGGGTCTGGATGCCGACTTCGAAGCGGACCTGGTCGTTGCCCTTGCCGGTGCAGCCGTGGGCCACGGTGCTGGCGCCGAACTCACGGGCGGCCTTGACCAGGTGCTTAACGATGACCGGACGGGAAATGGCGGAAACCAGCGGGTAGTGGCCCTGGTAGAGGGCGTTGGCCTTCAGCGTGGGCATGCAGTACTCGTTGGCGAACTCGTCGCTCGCGTCAGCCACGTAGGCCTCGACGGCGCCGCAGCCCAGTGCGCGCTGGCGGATGGTCTCCAGTGATTCGCCGCCCTGTCCGACGTCCACCGCGACGGCGATGACCTCGGCACCGGTGGCTTCACCGATCCAGCCGATGGCTACGGAAGTATCGAGGCCACCGGAGTAGGCCAGAACAATACGCTCAGTCACGTCAAATGCTCCTTAGTTGTTTGGTTGAACTTGTTTTTCGTCTGATGAAGAGCCTGTCACATTGGCGTGCCGGGCCCAATCTGGGGTGGTGCCTGGGGTCCGGTTTACTGGCCGGCTTCCTCTGCGAGCTGCAGAAACCGCGCGGCGAGGTCCGGTCCGCCCTGCGGGTCACGGGCCACAAGCAGGACGGTGTCATCCCCTGCGATCGTGCCGAGGATCGAGGGCATGACGGAGTGGTCGATCGCCAGGGCCAGGAAGTTGGCGGCCCCGGGAGGGGTACGGAGCACCGCGATGTTGGCCGAGGCTTCGGCGGTGACCAGCAGTTCCCCGCACAGCCTGGCGAGCCGCGCATCAAGGATTTCCTGGCTGACGCCGCTTTTCGCCGCCCGCTCCCCGCCTTCGCCGGGAACAGCGTAGACCAGCACGCCTTCCTTCCCGCGGACCCGGACGGCGCCGAGCTCCACGAGGTCCCGGGACAGCGTCGCCTGGGTGACCTGCACGCCGTCGTCCGCCAGCAGAGCTGCAAGCTCTGCCTGGGACCGCACGGACTCGCCCGTCAGGATCGCGGTGATCCGCGCCTGCCGGGCTGTCTTGGTGGCCGGGCTCGCGCCCGGAGCCGGGGGTTGGACGGACAACTAGGCCTGCCCCGCCACCGGCGGCAGCCCGTCCACGACGGCCAGTCCCGAACGGTGCATGAGCCATGCCATCAGCGCCTTTTGCGCGTGCAGCCGGTTTTCCGCCTCATCCCACACGATGGACTGCGGTCCGTCGATGACGCCTGCCGAGATTTCGTAGCCCCGGTACGCCGGGAGGCAGTGAAGCACGACGGCGTCATCCGCCGCCAGTGCCATGGCGGCGTCATCCACGGAGTACTCACGGAACAGCTGAAGCCGGGCTTCCTTTTCGGCTTCCTGGCCCATTGAAACCCACGTGTCCGTAGCCACGACGTCCGCGCCCTTGAGGGCTTCGGCGGCGTCGGTGGTGATGAGGACGGAGCCGCCCGTCTCGGCGGCGCGTTCTTCCGCTGCGGCAACAATGGCTTCAGCCGGCAGGTATCCGTCAGGTCCGGCGATCCGCACGTGCATTCCTGCGGTGACGCCGGCCAGCAGGTAGGAGTTGGCCATGTTGTTGGCGGAGTCACCGAGGTAGGCCATGGTGAGGCCCTTCAGCCTGCCCTTGTGTTCCTTGACCGTCAGCAGGTCCGCGAGGAGCTGGCAGGGGTGGTAGTCGTCGCACAGGGCGTTGATGACCGGAACCCTGGAGTTTGCCGCCATGGCAACCAGCCCCGCGTGGGCTCCGGTGCGCCACACGATGGTGGAGACCATCCGCTCGAGCACCTTTGCGGTGTCTTCCACGGACTCCTTGTGGCCGATCTGCGCCTCGCCGGGATTGATGATGAGGGCGTTGCCGCCCATGTCGGCCACGCCCGCAGCGAAGGACACCCGGGTGCGGGTGGAGGTCTTGTCGAAGATCACGGCCACCGTCTTGCGCCCGCTGCCTTCCGCGGCGAAGGGCTGCACGCTGTAGGGCGCGGCCTTCATGCGGACCGCGAGCTCCAGGACCTCAGCCTGCTCAGCGGGGCTGAGGTCGGTGTCCTTGAGGAAGTGGCGGGTGGTGGCTGGTGCAGTCACTGTGCGTCCTTTGCAGTTTGCAGGATGGCCGGGAGGGCGGCCAGGAACCGGTCCGCCTGCTCCTCGGTGAGGATGAGGGGCGGGGCGAGCCTGATGGTGCGCGGGCCGGGGCTGTTGATGATGAACCCGACTTCGAGGCCGGCATTGACGGCCGCGGGTGCGACGTCGGCGTCCAGGTCGAAGCCGATCAGCAGTCCTTCCCCGCGGACTTCGGTGACGCCGACGACGGCGGCCAGGGCTGAGCGGAGGTGGTCCCCCACCTTCCGCACATTGTCCAGGACCTGCTGGTTTTCGATGGCGTGCAGGGTGGCCAGGGCCGCGGCGGTGGCCACGGGGTTTCCGCCGAACGTGGTGCCGTGCTGCCCGGCGGACAGGAGCGATGACGTTTCCTGGCCGAAGGTCAGGAGCGCGCCGATGGGGAATCCGCCGCCGAGTCCCTTGGCCAGGGTGATGGCATCGGGCACGATGCCTGCGTCCTCGCTGGCCAGCCATTTGCCGGTGCGTCCGATGCCGGTCTGGACCTCGTCCAGGATCAGCAGCGCACCGGCGGCCGAGGTGGCTTCGCGGGCGGCCCGCAGATATTCGGCCGGAAGCGGACGGACGCCGGCTTCACCCTGGATGGGTTCGAGAAAGACCGCCGCCACGGTCTCGTCCACGGCGTTACGGAGCGCCTCAATGTCGCCGAACGGGATGTGCTCCACACCGCCGGGCATGGGCTCGAACGGTGCGCGGTAGGCTTCCTTCGCCGTCAGCGCCAGGGCACCCATGGTCCGGCCGTGGAACGCACCTTCCAGGGCGATGATTTTGGTGCGGGTCCCGCCGGGCCCGTCCGAGTTCCGGCGGGCCAGCTTGAAGGCGGCCTCGTTGGCTTCGGTTCCGGAGTTGGTGAAGAACACCTTGGACCCGGACGGGGCATTGCTCAGCGCCAGCAGCTTCTCAGCCAGGGCGATCTGGGTGGGGCTGGTGAAGAAGTTGGAGACGTGTCCAAGGGTGGCCAGCTGGCTGGAGATCACCGAGGTCACGAACGGGTGGGCGTGTCCCAGGGCGTTAACGGCGATGCCGCCGAGCAGGTCCAGGTACTCCTTGCCGTCGGCGTCCCAGACCAGGCAGCCCGCTCCGCGGACCAGGACGCGCTGGGGTGTGCCGAAGACACCCATGAGGGATGAAGAATAGCGTGCGAGCCACTCCGAGCCCGCGTGCCCGCTGGTTTCAACGAGCTCGGTGACCGGGGACTGCTCGACCACTGCGGATTGTTCAAGGTTGCTCATGCGTCCACTTCCTCAGCGGGGATCACCTGGGTGCCGATGCCCGCCGTCGTAAATGTTTCAAGGAGCATGGAGTGCGCGAGGCGCCCGTCCACGATGTGCGCGCGTTCCACGCCGCCGTCGACGGCCTTCAGGCAAGCCTCCATCTTGGGAATCATGCCGGACTCGAGGGAGGGCAGCAGGTCGCGGAGCTCCGAAGCGGTCAGCGATGAAATCAGTGACGAGCGGTCCGGCCAGTTCGCGAACAGGCCTTCGACGTCAGTCAGGATGACCAGTTTGGAGGCGCCGAGCGCTTCGGCCAAGGCGGCCGCGGCGGTATCGGCGTTGACGTTCAGGACCTGTCCCGTGGTGCTGCCGTCGCCGGAGATTTCCGGCGCCACGGTGGAGATCACCGGGATCCGGCCGGCCGCGAGAATGTCGACGATACCTTCGGGGTTGACGCCCACCACTTCGCCGACGAGGCCGAGGTCCACCTCTTCGCCGTTCACCACGGTTCCGGTGCGAACGGCGCGCAGCAGGCCGCCGTCTTCACCGGACATTCCCACGGCGTAGGGGCCGTGGGAGTTGATGAGGCCGACCAGTTCGCGGCCCACCTGGCCGGTGAGGACCATGCGGACCACATCCATGGCTTCGGGGGTGGTGACGCGCAGGCCGCCCTTGAACTCGGATTCGATGCCCAGCCGGCTCAGCATGGCGTTGATCTGCGGACCGCCGCCGTGGACCACCACGGGGTGGATGCCCACGTGGTGCAGGAACACGACGTCTTCGGCAAAGGCGCGGCGCAGTTCGTCGTTGACCATGGCGTTGCCGCCGTACTTGATCACCATCGTGGTGCCGGCAAAGCGCTGGATCCAGGGCAATGCCTCGATCAGGGTGCCGGCTTTGCCTTGCGCGTCACGCATGGATGTTGTCTCGCGGGTCTGGGTGTTCATGCTGCCGTTTCTCCAGGGATGCTGGTGGATTTAGCTTGAGTACGCGCTGTTTTCGTGGACGTAGTCGTGGGTCAGGTCGTTCGTCCAGATGGTGGCTTCCGAGCTGCCGGCCTGCAGATCGATCTCAACGATCACCTCGCGCGGCTCGAGGTCCACAAGCTTGCGGTCCTCGCCGATGCCGCCGTTGCGGCAGATCCGAACGCCGTTCATGGAAACGTTCAGCTGGTCCGGTTCGAAGGCGGCGTCGGTGGTTCCGACGGCGGACAGGACGCGTCCCCAATTCGGGTCCTTGCCGAAGATGGCAGCCTTGAAGAGGTTGGAGCGGGCCACGGCGCGGCTCACGGTTTCGGCGTCGCGTTCACTGGCGGCGTTGAAGGTCCGGATGGCGATGTCATGGCTCGCGCCCTCGGCGTCACCGATAAGCTTGCGGGCCAGTTCCGCGCACACCTGGGTGAGTCCCTTGCCGAAGGCCTCGGCGGAGGGAACGGCGCCGGATGCGCCGGAGGCCAGCAGCACCACGGTGTCGTTGGTGGACATGCAACCGTCCGAGTCGGCACGGTCAAAGGTGACGCGCGTAGCCTCGCGGAGGACGAAGTCGAGCATTTCCGGCAGAACGTTTGCATCAGTGGTGAGGACCACCAGCATGGTGGCCAGCCCGGGAGCGAGCATGCCCGCCCCCTTGGCAATGCCGCCGATGGTGAATTCCTGGCCCTCAGCGTCAACGCCCTTGAAGACCGCCTGCTTCGGCACCGTATCCGTTGTCATGATGGCGGCAGCAGCGGCCGCTCCGCCGTCAGCGTCGAGCGCAGCGGCCGCAGCGTCGACCGCCGGAAGGAGCTTGTCCATGGGGAGCTGCTCGCCGATCAGGCCGGTCGAGCAGACGAAGACGTCGGTGGCGGAGATGCCCAGGACCCTGGCCGTCTTCTCCGCCGTCGCGTGGGTGTTCTGGAAACCCTGCGGACCGGTGCAGGCGTTGGCTCCGCCGGAGTTCAGGATGACCGCGTCCACCCTGCCGTCGGAGACCACCTGGCGCGACCAGTGGACAGGGGCGGCAGCTACGCGGTTCGAGGTGAAGACGGCTGCGGCAGCCTTGGAGGGACCGTCGTTGACCACGAGGGCGAGGTCGGGGTTGCCGGACGCCTTCAGGCCGGCTTTCACGCCGGCGGCCCGGAAGCCCTGGGGTGCGGTAACGGTCACGGGGCTACTCCCTGCAGATTGAGGCCTGCGGTTTCCGCAAGGCCGAGGGCGATGTTCATGGACTGCACGGCTCCGCCTGCGGTCCCCTTGGTCAGGTTGTCGATGGCGCACGTGACGATGACGCGGCCGGTGTGCGAGTCCAGGGCCAGCTGCATGGCGGCGTGGTTGGAACCCTGGACGGACTTGGTGGAGGGCCACTGGCCTTCCGGCAGCAGGTGGACGAACGGTTCGTCGTCGTAGGCCTCGATCCAGGCGGCGCGCAGCTCCTCAGCGGACACGCCGGGCTTGACCCGGGCCGTGGCGGTGGTGAGGATGCCGCGGCTCATCGGTGCCAGCGTGGGCGTGAAGGACACGGTCACCGCCTCTCCCCCGGCGTTGGACAGGCCCTGCTCGATTTCCGGCGTGTGGCGGTGTCCGCCCCCGACCCCGTAGGGGCTCATGGAGCCCATGACCTCGGAACCGATCAGGTTGATCTTCGCTGCCTTACCGGCTCCCGAAGTGCCGGAGGCGGCGACGATGACCACGTCCTCGCCCTGGAGCAGCCCGGCGGAGAAGCCCGGCGTCAGCGCCAGCAGGGCCGACGTCGGGTAGCAGCCGGGTACGGCGATCCGCTTGGCGCCTTTGAGCTTCTCCCGCTGTCCGGGCAGTTCCGGCAGGCCGTAGGGCCAGGTGCCGGCATGCGCGGAGCCGTAAAACTTTTCCCACGCCGCCGGGTCCTCGAGGCGGTGGTCAGCGCCGGCGTCGATCACCACGGTGTCCCCGGACAGCTTGGCGGCGATTTCCGCGGAGGCACCGTGGGGAAGGGCGAGGAACACGACGTCGTGCCCGGCCAGGTTCTCCACGGTGGTGTCCTCAAGAATGCGGCTGGACAGGCCATGGAGATGCGGCTGCAGTTCGCCTAGTCTTGAACCGGCGTTGCTGTGTGCGGTGATGGCGCCGATGGTGACACCGGGGTGGCCGGACAGAATGCGCAGCACCTCGCCGCCGGCGTAGCCGCTGGCACCTGAGACGGCAACAGAAATAGTCATGGTTCCGACTATACAGCAAGAGTATGCATAGGTCCCGATATTTATGCATGGCTGTCACCTGCCCGCACGAGTGCCCGTGCCCGTGCCCAAGGCGAAGGCTGGTGCGTCAGCTGTTCCTACCCCGCGCCGCTACTGCCCAGCGGCCGGCGAGCGCTCCCTCACGAACGAGGGACACCTCGTCCACCAGGTTCATCGTCAGGCACACGTGGTTGGGTACCACCCGGAGCAGCTCTCCACGGTCCGGCAGGGCGAGTCCCTGCGGCCATTCAACCGTGGCGTGGTGTTCGGACAGGGCGGTGATCCTGGCGTCCGGATGGTCCAGGAGACGGCCGTAACCGCTGGCCCAGGCCGGACGGTCGCTGCCCAGGACCTTGCTGCCGGCATC
This sequence comes from Arthrobacter sp. NPDC093125, assembly GCF_044754225.1. Lineage (NCBI taxonomy): Bacteria > Bacillati > Actinomycetota > Actinomycetes > Micrococcales > Micrococcaceae > Arthrobacter > Arthrobacter sp. NPDC093125. The sequence continues at coordinate 18,975 of NZ_JBIVOQ010000004.1, forward strand.
GATGATGAAGCGCCCCGGTTCACCCGCCGCGGTGCGGTGGTGGCTGACCACCGTGCTGGCAACGGTCAGCGCGATGTCCGCGGGTTCGCACCGCCCGAGCTCGAACTGCTGGGCGTCACCGAACACGTAGACTCCGGGGCGCAGCTCAGTTCCGGCCGTGGCCCGGTCACGTGAGTAGGCGGGGTCGAGTGAGTCGGTGGGATCAAGTGAGGCGGTGGGCGTGGACCCGCCGCTGATGGTCCGCACTGTAAAGCCCGCAGCTGCCAGTTCGTCGGCCCCGCGGCGCAAGGCTTCATCTTCCTGCCGGACGGCCGCCATTGGCATTCCCGGTGCGTAGCTGTGGCCCGGGAACGTGAAGACACCGGCCACGTCCAGTCCTGCATCTGCAGCAGCCCGCGCCACAGCGGCTGCGTCTTCGGGGCGGACTCCGCTGCGGTGGTGTCCGCTGTCGAGCTCCACAAGTACGGCAATCCTGCCGGCACCGGCTCCCAGGTTCCTCCCCATAAAGGACGCGCTTTCCGCAGAATCCACGCCCACGGTGATGCTGTTTGCCTCGGCGAGCGCCCGCAGCCTCGCAGCTTGTGGTGCAGTCACCCACAGTGGGTAAGCGATGAAGATGTCCCGAACGCCGGCCTTGGCGAAGACCTCTGCTTCACCGATGGTCGCCACCGTCAGTCCGACAGCGCCGGCCGCGAGCTGCCGCTCCGCGATCTCCAGCACCTTGTGCGTCTTGGCGTGCGGGCGCAGCCGGAGTCCGCGGGCCTGCGTTGCCGCGGCCATGCGGGCGATGTTCCGGTCGAGAATGTCGACGTCGATCATCACCTCAGGCGTGATGACTTCAGGAGGGATCACGACGCCGGGACCTTGCTGCTGGCGCCGCCGGCAACTTCTTCGTGGGCAGCTTCTTCATGGGCAACTTCTTCGCGGGATCGGGTGCCTGCTCCCCCGGGGTCAACGAGGTGAACGGTGACCCCAGTGTCCCGGAACAGCTGCACCTGCCCAACGTCGGCAACTGTATCGGTGACGAGGATCCAGGGCAGCGGGATCCGCGCCCACGCATGGAACGGCCGTTTGCCGAGCTTGGTGGAGTCCGCCAGGACGTACACGGTCGTTCCCCGCCGTGCCATGAGCTCCTTGAGCCTGGTCTGGGCGTGGTCCACCTCGCACAGGCCGTCTTCGGCGGTCACGGCGTCGGCGCTCAGGAAGACCCGGTCGAAGGTCATGCGCTCCAGCGCGGCTTCGGCGAGCGGCCCGACGAACGTCTGGCTCACGCCGCGGAGCCTGCCGCCCAGGCAGTCCACCTGGACCCCCGGCGAGTCCGCCAGTTCCTGGAGTGTGTTGATGCCCGGCGTGGCGACCGTCAGGTTCTCCCGGTCCCTCAGGGCGTGGGCCAGGGCACCCACTGTGGAACCGCCGTCGAGCAGGATGTTCTCGCCCTCCTGGATTTCTGCTGCCGCCCAAGCGGCAATCGCATGCTTCTGCTCGAAAGCCTCACCGGTGCGCTGGCGCAGGGACGGTTCCGGATGGGCGCCGAGGGCAACCGCACCCCCGTATGTCCGGGCCAGCTTTCCTTCACCGTTCAGGTGCGCCAGGTCCCGGCGGATGGTCGAGGCGGTCACGTTGAAATGCCGCGACAGTTCCTCCACAGATGCCAGCCCGGTGGTGACGGCGAGGTGATAGATCTCTTCCCGTCGTGCCTTGGCTGTTGTCATGCTGCTCCTTCTTCCGGGCGGTGACGCCGTCCTCATGCTATGGCCAAATCCCGCCTGCCGGTCGCAGGGAGGCGTCTGGTCACAGCGAGGCCCCGCCGCACACGACGTAGTTCTGGCCGGTGATGGACTTCCCGTGCGGGCCCAGCAGGAATCCGGCCAGCGCGGCGACGTCCTCCGGGTCCACCAGTGCGCCAAGCGGCGGCATCACCGGCGGAGTGGCCGACCGGCCGGGGTCGGCCAGCATAGGGGTGTCCGTCGGGCCCGGTGACAGGACGTTGACCGTGATGGCCCGGGGTGCGAGCTCCTGCGCCCAGGACCGGCCCATGCCGAGCAGCGCAGCCTTGGTGGCCGCGTACTGGCTCTTGCCCGGGAACCCCGTGGAGGTCCTGCTGCCGATCAGCAGGACGCGTCCGCCGTCCGGCATGCGCGGCACCACGGCGTTTGCAAGGGCCTCGGCGGCGGCCACGTGCACTGCGAACATGCCAGCGAGGGCATCAGCGTCCAGTTCCCCCAGGACGGCGGTGCGCTGGAATCCCGCCGCATGCACCAGTGCCTGGGCAGGACGCACGTCGGCCACCACAGCGGCCAGCGAGCCGGGATTGGAGAGGTCCGCGGGCAGCCAGTCAAAGCCGGGGCCCAGGTCCGCCTCCCGGCGGCTGAGTCCCGTGACGTTCCAGCCCTCCAGCAGCAGTTTGGTTGCGATGGCCTGCCCGATGCCGGAACTGCAGCCCGTGACGACCGCGTGGCGCTCAGCTGCCATTGGCAGCACGCTCCCCTTCGCCGCCGGGCGTGGTGCTTCCGTTATATGCCCACTGCGGCGCAACCCGCACGTACTTGATCGCCTGCCGGAAGTAGGTGTAGGCGATGTTGAGCGCGCCATCCGGGCTCTGGTGAATGGAGGGGTACGAGTACTCGCGGTTCAGGCCTTCGCGGGAGTTGTTGGACAGGCAGTAACCGTCCCCGACGTCGAGGTTCCGGCGGATGGGCCAGGTGCGGCCGGAGTCCTCCGAGATGGCCAGGGTCATGGGCGAGCGTGGCGTCCCCCAGAAGGCGCGCCGCTCGCCGTCGTCCTTTTCAGCACCCGGAGCTCCAACACCCGGAGCCGGAACCGGCTCGGTGAGCTGGCCCTGTTCGGCGGCGAGGCCGTCGTCGTCAATCTCGTCATAGAGCGAAAGGCGCCGCTCGGTGTTCGCCCCGGCGCGGCTGTGGTTGTAGACCAGCGCCAGGCGGCCGTCGGCGAGCGCCGTGAACTGAATGGAGGAGTTGTTGTTGGGCAGCTCGGTGGGGACGGGTTCGCTCCAGGTGGTGCCGTCGTCGGTGGAGCGGGACTCGTAGATGGAGTCCGCCCAACGGCTGCGGAAGAGGGCCAGCAGTGAGCCGTCGGCGACAGGCTGGATGTTCATGTGGACGCAGCCCAGGCTTCCGGGCAGGACCTGCTCGCGCCATGTGGCGCCGGCGTCGTCGGAAATCATCACTGCGCTGTCGTCGCTGTTGCCCACCCATCTTTCGCCAGGCGTGGTGATGCAGCGGAAGATCGGGATAATCAGGCGGCCGGACGGCAGGACCACCGGCAGCTGGCGGACGAACACACCGCCGGTCTCGTTGGCCGGGAACAGCGTCTCCACCGGCCCCCACGTCCGGCCGCTGTCCGTGGAAATCCGACGGCGGACCTCAGCGGTGTCCTGGTTCCCTGCCTTCTGCGCGGTGTAGAGGAGCCAGAGTGAGCTGCTCTCTCCGGCAAGGCCGGGCGCCGTGAACAGGATGGGGTTCTGCTCGGAGCGGGTGGAGTCGTTGGAGAGCTGCTGCGCGGCCGACCACTGGCTGCTGCCCGGCTCCAGGGTGGAGAACCAGATGGAGATGTCCGGGACGCCCTCCTGGGTCCCGCCGAACCATACGCAGCCGAGCCGGCCGTCCGGCAGGGTCAGGAGGTTGGCGGCGTGGCTCTGGACGGTGGGCGCCGGAAGGTAGGCAAAGTCGGCGCCGTCAGCGTGCTTCAGGATGCCGTCCGGCGTGATGGTGCTGTAGTCGGCGTTGGTTGTCTGCATGCCTCAGCCCTCCGACTTGGCGGCTGCCAGGTGTGCTTTGGCGGCGAGCTCGAGGTGGGTCAGGTCGGAGGCGACCGTGGTGAACGTGTAGCCCTGGCGGAGGCGCTGGGCGGCGATCTCACCGGAGGCCGTGTGGATGCCTGCGGCGATGCCGGCAGCGGCGGCCGCGTCCGCAACCGTTTCCAGCGCGGCGTTGAACTCGGCCTCGATGGCCGGGTCGCCCGGGAAGGCGCCGCCGACGGCGATGGCCAGGTCGGAGGGGCCGACGTAGATGCCGTCGAGGCCGGGCGTCGCGCAGATCTCCTTGACGTTGGCCAGTCCGTCCGGCGTCTCGATCATGGCGAACACCAGTGTGGCGGCGTTGGCCTGGGCCGGGACGGGCCCGATGCGCAAGGCGGAACGCATGGGCCCGTAGGAGCGTCCTCCCATGGGCGGGTACTTTGCCGCCGCCACTGCGGCGGCGGCGTCCGCGGCGGTGTTGACCAGGGGCACAATGACACCGACGGCACCCGCGTCCAGGGCCTTGCCAATGGCGGTGAGGTTGTTGTCCTCCACACGCACCATCCCGACGGCGGTGTGCCCGGCGTCGATGGCCATCAGCCCGTTCAGGACGCCCGAGTAGCCGAGCAGCCCGTGCTGGGCGTCGAGGGCAACGTAGTCGTAGCCGAGCCGGCCGATGCGCTCCGTGGCCACCGGGGCGTCAAGCACCGCCCAGTAGCCGACGGCCTGTTCGCGGGCGCGGATTTTGCGGGCGAATTCAGTGGCCAGTTCCGATGTCATCTTGATCTTCTACCTTCAGTTTCGGGTGGGGTCTTGGTCAGCGGTTGTAGGCGGGCATGGGACCGCGGAGCCCGGCGCCGACAGCATCGCAGGCTTCGGTCACGTCCCGGGGCAGCGCGCCCTTGGCGACGGCGGCGATGTTCGCCTGCAGCTGCTCCACCTTGGACCCGCCGAGCAACATGGAGCCGACGCCCTCGCGGTAGGCGAGCCAGCGCAGCGACAGCTCTACGAGGCTGATGCCGGCATTCTCGGCAATTCCTGTCAGTGCCGTGACAGCTTCAAACAGCTGCTTGTCCCAGTAGCGCTGGGTGTACATGGCGGCGAGCTTGGAGTCACCGAAACGCCCCTCGGCCGGCCTGGACTCGAAGCTGTGCCGGCCTGTCAGCAGGCCGCCGCCCAGCGGGTTGTAGACCATGGTGTGGACATTGTGGGTGGCGGCGAATTCGAGGTATTCCTCCTCCACACGCCGGGCCACGAGGTTGTAGAGCTGCTGGGCGACCACGGGCCGGGGCGCACCCACTTCACGGGCCACATGGATGACGTCGGCAATCTGCCAGGCTGCGAAGTTGGAGACGCCCAGGGCCCCGATCTTGCCTTCGGCTGCGAGCTCGGCCACGGTGCGCAGGGTGTCCTGCAGCGGTGTGGCGCGGTCCGGCTGGTGCAGGTAGAACAGGTCGATGCTGTCCACGCCGAGCCGGCGCAGACTTCCTTCGATGCTGTTCCGCAGGCCCTGCGGCGACAGCGGCGAGTGCTGCCCGTGGTCCGCGTGCGGCATGCCTGCCTTGGAGGCGAGGATCACCTCGTCGCGCCGGTCCTTCAGCAGGCGGGACAACATTTCCTCCGTCACCCCGCCCACGTAGGCGTTGGCGGTGTCGATGGTGGTGATGCCGGCGTTCAGTGCTTCATCGATCATGCGTCCGGCGGTGGCTTCGTCGGCCGTGTCGCCGAACGTCATGGTGCCCAGGACGAGCCTGGAGATGGGTAGCTTCAAGCCGTCCACCGGGGTGCCTTCTGGCTGCTTGCTCATGCGTTGATTCTCCGTGGTTGCAGTATCGGTCAGTTTGGATACCGGGGCGGCCTCCGGCTCAGGCGCCCTTCAGCGCCAGCGAGCGGACGACGTGCCGCGGCTTGAGGCCCCGCATGGTGGACGGGTCCAGGGCGGCGCGGCGCAGTTTGCGGGTGTAGTCCTCCTTGGGTGCGGTCAGCACGGACGCAGTGCTGCCGGACTCCACCAACTTGCCGCGCTGCATGACCATGACGCTATCGCTGATCTCCTGCACCACGCCAAGGTTGTGCGAGATGAAGACGTAGGTGATGCCGGTCTCCTCCTGGATGGACTTCAGCAGCCGCAGCACCTGGGCCTGGACGGACACGTCGAGCGCGCTCGTGGCCTCGTCGCAGACCAGCAGTTCCGGCTTGGAGGCGAGCGCCCGGGCAATGCCGATGCGCTGCCGCTGGCCGCCGGAGAACTCCGAAGGATGGCGATCCAGGGATTTGGCCGGCAGGCCCACCTGGTCGATCAGCTTGGCGGCTTCCTTGTGCCGCTCGGCCTTGGACCGGACGCCCTGCAGTTTCAGCGGTTCGGCCACGATCTCCTGGGCGGTGAGGTGCGGGTCCAGCGAACCGTAGGGGTCCTGGAAGACCATCTGGAACTTTGAGCGCAGCGGCCGCAGCTTGGCTTCGCTGAGTGCAGCCAGGTCCGTGCCGTCCAGCACGATCCGTCCGCCGGCCGGCGTGACGAGCCGCATCAGCGCCTTGGCAACCGTGGACTTTCCGCAGCCGGATTCACCGACGACGGCGATTGTCTTGCCTTTGTCGACGGCAAAGGAGACGTCGTCCACGGCACGGAACGTACCGCCGGGCACGTGGTAGTCCACCACGAGGTTTTCGACGGAGAGGAACGGCTTAGTCATGCTGGGCTCCTGTGCTGGTGAGGGCGGTGTTATCCGTCGGGGACGTAGGGCCGGTGGTGTCACCGGTGCCGGCCGGGGTCTCGTCCCACGGCCCCAGGACCGGAACGGCCGCCAGCAGGCTGCGGGTGTACTCGGTGGACGGGTGGTCCACGATCTGCTGCACGTCGCCGGACTCGACAAAGGAGCCGTCCTTCATCACGTTGATGCGGTCCGAGATCAGCCGGGCGACGCCGAGGTCGTGGGTGATCATCAGGATGCCGATGCCGCGCTGCTCCTGCAGTTCCAGCAGGAGGTCCAGGATGCCGGCCTGCACGGTGACGTCCAGTGCCGAGGTGGGCTCGTCGGCCACGAGGAGCTGCGGCTCACTGGCCAGGGAGATCGCGATCAGCACGCGCTGCAGCATGCCGCCGGACAACTGGTGCGGGTACTTCTTCAGCTGCGCTTCCGGGGTGGGGATGTGCACCTGTTCCAGCAGCCGGATGGCCCGGGCGCGGACGGCGTCCTTGTCCTTGGAGGCGGCTCCGGCAATGCGGATGGCTTCGGACAGCTGGCTACCGATCGAGTGGACGGGACTCAGCGCGGTCATGGGATCCTGCGGGATCAGCGCCACCGTGCGGCCCCGGACCTTGCCGATCGCCTTGGGCTCGGCCACGACGTCCACACCGTCGATGAGTACGGTGCCGGAAAGCACCGCCAGGTCGTCCGGCAGGAGGCGGAGGATGCCCATCGCCGTCGTCGATTTTCCGGAACCGGACTCGCCGATGATGGTGACGGTCTCGCCGCGGTGGATGCTGAAGTTCACCGAGTCCACGGCCCGGATGATGCCGGCGTCGGTGATCAGTTCCACCTGGAAGTCGCGGACCTCCAGCAGGGCCGGCTCGGTGCGGCCCTGCGTTTCGGGCTGTGCGTTCATGTCAGGCATCCTTGTTCTTGCGGCGGGGGCGGTCACGGAGGCCGTCGCCCAGCAGGTTGACGCCCACCACCATCAGCACGATCACCAGGCCGGGCAGGGTGACCATCCACCAGGAGGTGGTGATGTAGTCCTGGCCGTCCGAGATGATGCGGCCCCAGGTGGCGAACGGGCGCTGGGGTCCGGCGCCGAGGAAGCTGAGCGCGCTTTCGAGCAGCACGGCCTGGGCCAGGAGCAGCAGGACCACCAGCGTCGCCTGCTTGATGACGTTCGGGATGATGTGCTGGATAAGGATCTGGATGCGGTGGAGGCCAAGGATGCGGGCCGCGGCGACGTAAGGTTTTTCGCGCTCCACCAGCACCATGGATCTGGTCAGCCTTGCCACTTCCGGCCATTGGGCTATGGCGATCACGAACGTGATCACCGGGATGGACGGGCCGAAGAGCGCCACCACGAGGAGCAGCATCATCAGGAGCGGCAGGGACATCTGCGCCTCGAGGAGGCGGGAGACCACGGTGTCCACCCAGCCGCCGAAGTAACCGGCGGCGGCACCGAGGAGGATGCCGATGGCGCCGGAGACCACAACGGCCAGGATGCCGATGGTCAGGGAGACCTGGCCGCCGTGCAAGACGCGGGAGAGCAGGTCACGGCCCAGCTGGTCGGTGCCGAACAGGTGGCCGTCCACCAGCGGAGCGAGCCGGCGTGCCGAGAGGTCCTGGTGGTTGGCGTCCGGCAGCGGCAGCACCTGGGCGAACAGGATGGGAATGATGACGATCAGCGTGCAGACGGCACCGATGCGCAGCTTCCACTTCGCGGCGTTGCGGCGGCGGGTGGCACCTGCCTTGGCGATCAGATCCTTGGTGACGGCACTGGGTGAGGGCGTGCGGGACGGTTGTGCGCCTGGCAGTCCTCCTGCGGAAGGTGTCGCCGTGTCGCTGAGGCTCATGCTGTTGCCGCCTTTCCAAGACGAACGCGGGGATCAAGGAGCGGGTAGGCGAGGTCGATGACGAGCTGGACGGCTACGGCCAGCAGCGCCGTCAGCAGGACGGTCGCCTGGATGAGGGGGTAGTCGCGGGTTTCGAGGGCCCGGACGATGAGGGATCCGACGCCGGGCCAGGCGAATACGACTTCCACCACCACGACGCCGTTGAGCATGGCCGCGAACCGCGTGCCGAGGGCGGTAAAGACCGGGATGGCGGAGTTGCCCATGGCGTAGCGCCACGTCAGTGCGGAGCTGCCGATCCCCCTGGACCGTGCGACGGTCAGGTACGGGGCGGCGAAGTTGGCGGTCATCTCCCGCCGCACCATCCGGGAGATCAGTGCGATCTGCAGGATGGCGATGGTGACAGTGGGAAGCACGAGCCCTCCCCAGGTGGCGAAGCCCGAGGCCGGGAACAGCGGGATCAGGACGGCGAACCCGGTGAGGAGCATGATGCCCGTCCAGAAGTCCGGCATGGACTGCCCGGCGATGGTGAGGACGTTGACGCCGAGTTCCCGGTTGGTGTCCGGCCGGCGGGCCATCCACACGCCCAGCGGGATGGCGACGACGGCGGTGAGCAGGATGGACGCGGTGGCGAGCGTCAGCGTGTACGGCATGCGTTCGGACACCACCTGCATGGCCGGGGCCTGGAAGGAGTAGGAGGTGCCAAGGTTGCCGGTGAAGAGCTGCTGCAGGAAGATCCAGTACTGCTCCAGCACCGGACGGTCCAGTCCGAACTGCTCACGGACCTTGGCCAGCTGTTCGGTGGTGGCCAGCGGGCCGGCGTAAGAAACGGCCGGGTCACCGGGGGCCATGCGGATCAGGATGAAGACCGTGGAGACCGTGAGGAAAACGGTCAGCAGGCCCTGCCCGAGCCGCTTGAGGATGTAGTTCGTCATGACTCAGGCCTCCAGCCGGACATCAACAAGGGGGTAGGAGTTGGTGGGCGCCAGGTTCACGGCGGCGACCCGCTCCCGGTGCGCCAGGACCGACTTCGGCACGAACGCCCAGGCACAGGGCCAGGTGTCCCAGATGGCCTTTTGCGCGGTGGCGAGCAGCTGCTGCCGGCGGACGGGATCCACCTCCGAGGAGGCGGCACGGATCTTGGCTTCCACGTCCGGGACCACGTAGCCCTGGTAGGTGTCGCGGGTCGTTTCCTTAGCCGCGGTGCCGGCGTACATGCCCTGCATCATGGTGATGGCCAGGCCGGTGGGGCTGCTGAACCCGTTGCCCAGCAGGTCCCAGTCGCCCTGCTTGCCCTGGCGCCAGGCCAGGATGTTGCCGCCGGGTTCGAACTGCTGGAGCTGGGTCTTCACGCCCACGTTGCCGAACATCTCCACGAGGGCCTCCATCACGGAGGTGTCGGAGGCGAACTCGCCGGTTTCCCAGATAATCTTCAGGGTCAGGTCGGTGACGCCGAGGCTCTTCAGGGTGGCCTTGGCCTTCTCCGGATCGTAGGTGTAGGTGCCTGTCTTGGAGTAGCCGGTGAGGCTGGACGGCACCACGCCCTCGGCCTCGCTGACGGAATCCACAAGCACGTCCTTGACCAGTGCCTCGCCGTCGATGGCCCAGCTAAGCGCCTCGCGGACCCTCACGTCTGCCAGCGGGTGTGAGGCCGGCTTGCGGAAGTTGTAGAAGATCTGGTTCAGCCGCAGGCTGGATGCCTCTTTAAGCACGACGCCGGGAAGTCCGGCGAGCTGTTCGCGCGAGTCGGGCGTGATGGAGTCGATGACATCCACCTCGCCGCTGCGCAGGGCGATGACGCGGCTGGATTCCTCCGGCAGGAAGCGGACTTCGACGTTGTCCACGGCGGGTGCGGGGCCCCAGTAGTTCTCGTTGCGCTGGAGGCTGTAGGTACCGGCGCCGCGGTTGAACTTCGTGACGACGTAGGGGCCTGAGCCGACGCCTTCCTGTAGTTCCTCCGGCTTGTTCTTGGCCGCCGGGCTGATCAGGATCATGCTCATCAGGGAGTCGAGGATGGGGATGGGGTTCTTGGACTCCATCCGGAAGGTCCGGTCATCAACCGGCACGACAGTCGGGAATTCCGGGAAGAACCCGGCCACGAAGGAGCCCTGCACCTGCTGGTACATCTTCAGCGCGGTGGCCACGTCGTTGATGGTCACCGGGCTGCCGTCGGAGTAGCGGACGCCCTCGCGGAGCCGGACGGTCCACTGGGTGGGCGAGGTCATCTCGAAGCGGTCTGCCAGAACCAGGACCGGCTTGGTTTCGGGGCCGATGGCCGTCAGTCCCTGGCGCACGGCGCGCTGGACAGTGACGGCGGCGTCGAACTGGTTGAGTTTGTTGTCCAGGCTCACGAGGGACCTGTTGAGGGCCAGCGTCAAAGTACTGGGTCCCGGCAGGCCGGTGGGGCCGGCACACCCGGCCAGGGAGCCTGTGCCCAGGAGAAATCCGGCGGCTGCGCCAAACTGCAGAAGGCGGCGCCGTGAGATCTCACTTCCTTGAGGAAGAACGGTCATCGTTGACCTCTCGGTTGAATGGGTCGGCTGGCGGCCGGATGGCCAGCGCCGTGTTACATGGATCACTCTGCCACCTCTGCGCGAAATGCGCAACCGTCCTAGCGCATTTCGCGCAACCGTGACATGATGGTGCTACCGACGGCGCCTCGGTGCTCCTCCCGAAGGCCCAAGGAAGTCCACAGCAACGGTGGATTACAGCAGTGTTGATCCGCGCAGGACCTGATCTCAAAAGAAGGGAGGACGACGTGACTGCAGTCCTCATCCAGACCGACGACTTTTCCGGCGCAGCCGAAGTGGGACAGTGCTTTGCATCCCACGGGCTGGACACGCGCCTCCTCCTGTCCGCGACGGAAGCCGGGGCTGACCTTGAAGCCGCAGCCGCTGTAGACGGCAACCCCGCTGTTTTGGTGTTCGACACCCACACGCGGTCCATGGCTCCGGAGGCGGCAGCCGCCCGGTGCAGCACAGTCTTCGGCGGTTCTGCTGCCGACGGTGCACGCGTCCTGTTCAAGAAGCTTGATTCCCTGTGGCGCGGCAACGTTGGCCCGGAACTTGCGGCACTGACTGCGCTGGGGCTCCACGTTGTGGTGGCGGGCGCACTTCCCCAGCTGAACCGCACGGTGGTGGGCGGCATTGCGTTTGCGGACGGCGTGCGGCTGGACCGCACCGGGCTCTGGCGGGCGGAGTCGGCGCCGCCGCCCTCCGAGGTTGGGCAGCTTTTGGGCTCCGGCTCCTCCGTGCAGCTTGCCGGGCTGACGACGGTGAGGTCGGGCGGCCTGGCCGCCTTCCTGGCAGATGCCCTTGCGGGCGGCCCCTCCGCCGACATCCCCGCCACGGTGATCGTCGACGGCGAGACAGCTGCAGATCTCGAGGCCGTCGTCGACGCACTGCTGGACCTCGGGTTCACGGCCGCCGGGCGGCGGGTCGTGCTGGCCGGGACCGGCGGCATCGCTGCCCTGCTGGCCGCGAAACTGGGCAGCGGACCGGCTGGAGCGGGCGATCCTTCCCGAACCGATCCTGCGCGAAACGCGCAGACCCATCTCCCGCCGTCGCACGCCCTGCCCATGCCGGACAGCGCCCGGCCGGTGCTTGCCGCCGTCGGCTCCGCTTCCGATACGGCAGCAGCGCAGTTGCGGAACCTGGAAGCAAGCGGCTTCACAGCCCTGCGGATCGGCCCGGACGAACTGCAGCGCCCGGAGGCTGCCCTCCCCCGGCTCGCAGAGGCGCAGCAGCTCATCGCGGCAGGCGGGCCGGTGGCCTTGACGGTCAGGGCCGACGTCGTGAATCCGCACGAATCCGGCAGGATTGTGCGGAACCTCGCGCAGCTGACAGCAGGCGCCGGAGCCAGCGCGGATCTCATTCTTACCGGCGGTGAGACGGCCCGCGAGGTGCTCGATGCCCTCGGCGTCCGTTGGCTGACGCCGCTGGCGTCCGTGCAGCACGGCGCTGTGGTCAGCCTTTCCGACGACGGGCGGCTGGTGGGCACCAAGCCCGGCAGCTTCGGCGACGACGCCGCGCTCGTCCAGCTTTACTCAGCAATCAGAGACCTTCGGTCAGCCAACGACCTTCACCCCTTTTCCCATGAACCTGGAGCATCAATGACATCCGCAGTGAACGCAACCAAGCAGGACACCCGGCCTTTCATCGCCGTGACCATGGGCGACGGCGCCGGCGTCGGCCCCGAGGTGACCGTGGGGGCTCTCCTGGCCGAAAACGCCTACCGCGACTGCCGGCCGGTGGTCATCGGCGACGTCCACCGTCTGCAGCTGGGCGCCAAGGCGCTGGGCGTGGACGCCGACATCGTGGAGGTGGAGACGGTGGACGAAGCTGTTTTCGAGGCCGGCCGGATCAACGTGATCGACCCGAAGCTGCTCCCGGAAGACCTGCCCTGGGGCCGGGAGTCGGCCGAAGCAGGCAACGCGGCGTACCACTACATCCGGATCGCGTGCGAGCTGGGCATGAGCGGCCAGGTCCAGGGCATCTGCACGGCTCCCCTGAACAAGGCGGCACTGCACAGGGCCGGGCACATCTACCCGGGGCACACTGAACTGCTGGCGCGCTTCATGGGCGTCGAGGAAGTGTCGATGATGCTCTCCACGCCCAAGGTGAAGGTTATTCACGTGACCACGCACATCGGACTCATAGACGCGATCAACAAGATCGAACCGGGCCTGGTGGAGCGGACCGTTCGCCGCGGCCACGGCGCAATGCAGCGGGCCGGGATCGAGAACCCGAAGATCGGCGTCTGCGCCATCAACCCGCACGCGGGCGAGAACGGCCTCTTCGGCTACGGCGAGGAAGCGGAAAAGATCACCCCGGCCATCGAGAAGCTCCAGGCGGACGGCGTCGACGCCCGCGGCCCGCTGCCTGCCGACACGGCGTTCTTCCTGGCCGGCCGCGGGGACTATGACCTGATCGTGGCGATGTACCACGACCAGGGGCACGGCCCCATCAAGGTCCTCGGCATAGAAGCAGGCGTCAACATCACGGTGGGGCTGCCCGTCATCCGGACGTCGGTGGACCACGGTACGGCCTTCGACATCGCCGGCAAGGGCATCGTGGATGTGAGGAGCATGATCGAGGCGCTGCGCCAGGCCGCTGAAATGTCTCCGAGCCCGGCTCCGCGCCCCTGATGAGGTGTGCCTGACTTCGCCTCGTGCACGGCTCTCCATAGGATGGTTTGAGAATCCGACGGTCGGAAGTCCCGGCCCGGGAAAGGAGAGCTTCCATGACGCATGCCATCGTCGCCCAGCAGCCGGGCGGTCCCGAGGTCCTGGACTTCGCGGAGACCGACCGTCCCGTTCCCGGCCCCGGCCAGCTGCTCATCAAGGTGGCAGCAGCCGGCGTGAACTTCATCGACACGTACCAGCGCGGCGGCATGTACCAGGTGCCCTTCCCTTTCACCCCGGGCTCGGAGGTAGCCGGCACAGTTGAGGAAGTCGGCGAAGGCGTCGAGACTTTCTCGGTGGGCAGCCGGGTAGCTACGGCCGAGGGTTCCAAATGCTACGCCGGCTACACGGTGCTGGATGCGGCGAAGGCTCTCCCGGTGCCGGACGGAGTTGACGACCAGACGGCGGCGGCACTCCCCCTGCAGGGCATGACGGCGCATTACCTCATCAACTCGTCCTTCAGGGTGGAGCCGGGCCACACGGTGCTGACGCATGCCGGCGCCGGCGGTGTTGGCCTGCTGCTGACCCAGCTGCTCAAGGAGCGCGGCGCAAGGGTCCTCACCACCGTTTCCTCCGACGCCAAGGAGGAACTGGCCCGGGAAGCCGGCGCCGACCACGTGCTGCGGTATGAAGGGTTCCCCCACCACGTCCGCGAGCTGACCGGCGGCAGGGGCGTTGACGTGGTGTACGACGGCGTCGGCCGGAACACGTTCGACGGGTCGATGTCCTGCCTGCGCACGCGCGGATCGCTGGTGCTGTTCGGGGCGGCGTCCGGTGCCGTCCCGCCCGTTGACCCCCAGCGACTGAATGCCGGCGGATCCCTGACGCTGACCCGGCCGTCCCTTGCACACTTCCTGCTCAACGAACAGGAACGCCACTGGCGGTCCGGGGAGATCTTCGCTGCCGCCGCCAACGGCAACCTCAAGGTCCGGATCGGCGCCACCTATCCCCTGGCCGATGCCCGCCAGGCCCACGAGGACCTTGAAGGCCGGCGCACCACGGGCAAGGTGCTGCTGGTTCCGTAACGGGCTCGCTTTTGGTGCGGTGCCGGGCTTGCCGGGCACCGCACGCTGGCCCGTGCCTGAACAGCCCCCTTATGCTCAGGCTTATGACAGAAGGCTTCCTTGTTCGCGCCGCCAGGGCTGAAGATGCTCAGGCCATGGCATCCATGCACGTCGCGTCCTGGCAAGAGACCTATCGCGGACTCATGTCAGACGAACTCCTCGACAGTCCGGATTTGCTCCCGGCCCGGGAGTCGTTTTGGACCACCGTACTGACAGAAGAACGATTCTTCGCCTATCGCGTGGCCGTTGCAGAGCGCCAGGGGTCGCTTATTGGTGTTGCAATGGCCGGACCGGTGCAGGACAAGCCTTGGTCAGTGCATCTTTACGTGCTGTACGTTCTCGCACTGAATCATGGCTTTGGTGTGGGAGAAGCTCTCTTGGACGCTGTTGTCGACCCTGGCGAAACGGCAGCGCTGTGGGTCGCGGACCCCAACCCGCGGGCACAGGCCTTCTATCGCAAGCATGGGTTCGTGCCGGATGGGGTCAGCCAGACCGAGGATAACGTGCGAGAGATTCGCATGGTGCGTTCCAGCCGCTGGCATCCCGGGCAAACCTAGGGGCCTACTACTCTCGTAGGCATGACTGATGAGCATGTCCGGGCCGCGTATCGAGCACGTGCCGCGGAGTGCACGGCTCTCTTTGGGTCGCCACTCTCCGCAGTCTCGGCGAACCGGAATCCTTGCAGGGTGTGCTCGCCTGGTGCTTCCTCCTGAGCCTGCTTGCCGAAATGGCGCTGCCCGACTATGCCCGGAAGGGCCATACGCCCACACGCGGCGGTTGGTGACGTGTGGCGGCCGTAACCCGGACGGGTTGCACCTGCACCAGCAATCGGTACAACTCGCCGGTGTTAACCGATCCGCTCGGCCAGGGCCACGATGATCCCTTCCGGTCCGCGCACGTAGGCCATGCGCCAGATGTGCTCGTATTGACCCACGCCGCCGATCAGGCCGTAGCCTTCCTGGGCCAGCCATTCGACGGCTGCTTGGAGGTCGTCCACCTCGAACGCCACGTTGCGCAGGCCTAGCTCGGTAGACATTGCGGCAGGAGACCCGGGCTCGTGGTCCGGTCGAACGAAGCTCGACAGCTCCACGCCGGCACCTCCGTCAGGCGGCCGCAGCATGACGATCTCGCTGCGGGAATCGGGGATGCCGATGACGGTGTCCACGAATTCGCCCTCCATGAACATCCGGCCCTCGACCTCGAGACCCAGACCGACGAAGAACGCCGTTGCTCTGTCAAGGTCAGCAACGGTGATGCCGGCGTGGTCGAAGCGTCGCACATGCGACATGGTCCAACCTCCAGTTCTCGTTGACAACGTCCGCGTGGACGTCTGCACAGACGGGCCCGCCGTCGAAGCCGCCCATCCCGCATGGATTAGAGAGATCCTCAGCCTACCCGCCTGGCGTGGACAAAAGACGGCAACGCTGGATTCGGCAGCGGATGGGTGAAGTGTACGGCCGACGTTCCTGCCACCGGTCGGCCACAGGTGAATTGCAGTACGGGAGCCCGGTAGTAACAATGGCGGCGGGTTGTTGGCAAGGAACCCGTATACGTCATCGACGGACTCGCAGTCCAACCGGTGAGTCCAGAAGACTACCTGCCGGTCAGTCTCATTACAGCCAATGGTTAGTGCCGCGGATAATCTGCGTCCCTGAGGTGGAATTATCATTCTCAGCGCATTACCGCGCGAGTCACAGCACCGGTTTCAGAGCTAGCATCAGTGGATGGTGCGAATCGTCGGCTACACGCCGGATTACCGGGAAAAGGTACTCGCGCTTTCGCTGAGAGCCTGGGAACCGGTGTTTCCCTTGGTCCGCGACTCGGTGCCCGGCTTCGTTTACGAGGCCTTCTATCCATTGGGATGGGAGGAACGCCAGTACCGCGACATGGCGGCTGTCCTTGATAATGAGCCGGAAAATGTAGCGATGGCTCTTGAGAGTAATCAGCTAGTGGGCTGGGTATGTACTCGGCTGCACCCGGAGGACAGCATGAGCGAGGTATATGTTCTAGCCGTGGATCCTGCCCACCAGCGTAAGGGGATTGGCCGGGCCCTCATTGATTATTCTTTCGATGTAGGCCGGGAAGCTGGCATGAGCATGGTGCTTGTAGAGACCGGTGATGATCCCGGCCATGAACCTGCCCGGCGCGTATATGAGGCACTTGGCTTCGAACGATGGCCAGTAGCTCGCTACTTCAAGAATCTTTCCGATTAAGGAGATGGTCTGCGCGTTAGAGAGACGCTGTTGGGGCAGGATCCGGCAGGAACGTCACGATTGTCTTGGAAATACAGCGCCACGAGATCCTAGGGTGGCCCGAAGCCCGCGCTGATTCGACGTCGGGCACTCAGCGCTTGGTCTCGTACCTGGTAAGGAGCACGCTGTCGGGAAACGTCCGGGTCTCCACTAGGCTCAGGTTCACCCAGTTGTCCAGGGCTGTGAAAAACGGCGTGCCGCCGCCCACCAGGACCGGATGGGTGACGATCGCGTACTCGTCGATCAGCCCGGCCCGAATGGCCGCCGCGGCGAGGGTGGCACCGCCGATGTCCATGGGGCCGCCGTCTTCGGCCTTGATCCGGGTGATCTCGGTGACCGCGTCGCCGGTGACCAGGCGGGTGTTCCAGTCGACCGTGCTGGTCGTCGAGGAGAACACCACCTTCGGCATGTCCCGCCAGCGGCGGGCAAACTCGATCTGCGCCGGTGTGGCGCCAGGCTGCTGGTCGGCGGTCGGCCAGTGGGAGCTCATCGTCTCCCACAGTTTGCGCCCGTACAGCGCCAGGCCCGTTGCCCCCACCCGGTCGGACCACCATTGGAACAGCTCGTCGCTCGGTACGCTCCAGCCGAGGTCGTCGCCGGGCGCGGCGATGTAGCCGTCCAGGCTCACGTTCATGCCGAAGGTCAGTTTGCGCATGGCGCCAGTCTCCCGTGAGTCGGTATTCGTTGTACAGACCAACACGGCGCGGAAAAGTTATCGGTCAGGCCAGGCCGAGGGCGAGCTGACAACCACGCCAAGCAGATGCTTCGTACGGAAAGGATGGAGTCCCGACCTTTCGCCAGTGTAGCTATCGACCGTTTGGGGGAACCTGTAGCGGGACAGGTTTCTCTACCTACGGACTGTGCGCGGCGTGGCCATGACCGAGCTAAGGAACCACGGGCATTGGGGCTGGAGAAGCACTTTTCATACGTTCGGGGGTCCAGCCGCGGTGCTCCCCTTCATGGGGTACCGTAGCCTGCGAATCCGCAGAGCTGCTTTCGGAGCCCGGATCTATCTGGACGGGCATCGGCTCGGGCGAAGCATTTCGCATCTGTTCTTCGGTCAGCAAGATTGAGCTGTTGCCACAACTGGAGGCAGTCGCAGAATCGGCGGGGAGACCTGTCGATTCTGCCGGGCCGACAGGGTAGCGAGCAGTTTCACTGCATGTTAACGGGGCGGCTGGATCCGCAACAGTAACGCCAGGCGAAGGCTCACTAGAAGGCAACGGCAATGCATCGTCTGGTGTTTCCAGCTGCATTCCGCTACCAGGATTTCCGCAAGCAGTTAAGGCGAAGACAACGGCATAAACTGCCGCAAACCGATGGATCTCGCGCAAGCGTCCCATGCCCCGATTGTCCCGGCAATCCGGGGACATAAATAGGGGTTTGGCCTGAACTGCTCGTCTCGATCCGATCAACATTTCTATTTTCCGGTCGTGGGTGTGCTGGTTAGGGCCGCAAGGCCCGTCAGCAGGTCCCCGAGGAACCCCTCACGGCACAAGTCGCTAGGTCTCGTCCATTTTCCTTCGGGAACCCGGGACGGACACCGGTTGAGCGCTGTGGCCCGATATGTGGGTTAACGGTCCATATTGAACGCACTGACATGGTTTTGCCCTTGTGTCTGAAGGTTGTCCTTCTTCTGACAAAACGGCTGTGGCGTTATACGCTTCGAGAAATCTCGGCCTAGGCGGGGGCTATGAAGAATCTAAAGATACTTGCTTGCATCACTGTTGTTCTTTTCATGGGAATGACGGTTACCTCGTGCGGTTCCAGCATGGGGTCGCCAAACCCAAGCCAGACATCACCGACGTCATCGAGCGAATGTGCCCAATTCGTGCCTGAGGCCCCTTGCGGGAAATACACCAGCACGGCCGGGTCTGATGGCGGCGCACCAATCTCCTGGGTAAGGGCAGGGGAGGTAACGGCGCAACTCTCTAAACGAGATGGGGAGACCTACCTGACAGTAGTGATGCCGTGCGGTCCCCTCGATGCCGTTGTGACGATCAATGACAACACCATGCGACTGACGGGGCAGAGGGCGATCGGTGCCTCAGGCTGCATAGAAAACCTTGGGGAGAGACAGGACTGGGTCCTTAAGCTCCTCGGGGGAAGTGTGGAGCTGGGCTACAGCAACAACACCCTGACGTGGGCGAACGGCAAAGATTCGCTTTCTTTCGTTACCCGCTGAAGTTTCCAGCCAGGCTGTGCGTCCCAATTGCATAACCAGTAATCGACGGAGAACACGAAGTCCTCAGCGGCCATCAGGCAACTTTGATCTAAGTTCTTCTGCACGGGAAGCGATGCCCCGACGCTGTTCGCGGGTGAATCTTCTAGCCTGCAGGTCGAGGACTGCCCGGCTGCCCAACTCTCCCACACCCAACAGCTGACCCACCCGACGGACTGCTTCGTCCCCGTCCTCTGAATCCTCAATCATCTGGAAGACCTCGTCACGCCGATCCATCGCCTGTATTAGGGCATCGAGGATCATCAATTCTTGCCTGGTCTGCCGCTCATCCTCATCCATGCGGCGATTCTTGCACGACGGAAGTCATTGGGCATTGCGTCCAGTTGAGGATGGCCGAAGGAGCCCTTTACGGCACCCAGCCGTGCCTTGGCATAGCCACTGTTCCTTCTGCTGAGACGAGGGGGTACATTCATCTGGCCTCTGTTCCTAAGAGCGGGGAGATAGTCAGCAGATGAGCAGGGGGACCGTCGTGGTTTTACAGGGAGCCGCTTTCACACTATTCGGGGGGCTATTCCTGCTCATCGGCTTGGCGATAGCCGTATTTCGGACTGCCGTCTCGAAGGGGCATCGGGAATGGATGAACATGTTCGCCGGCCGACGAGGCCGCGAAGCAGCTGAAGCGGTGACACAGGGCACCTGGCTGGCGATAGGAGTGATGTTTGGGCTCCTTGGAGCCGGGCTTCTGTTCGCTGGCCTGAACCTTCTCCTGCGTCATTGAAAGCCGTGTCGCCCAATTTGACGCCTATAGGAGCATCGTCGTTGGATCGCGGATTGAGGAACCCCTATGGGGACGTCGAGTGGGAGGCAGGAATTCCGCCGCCGGAGCCTGGTGCTTGGAAGATCCCGACTTTGGTTTGGCCGTCGCTGAGGTACACAGGGATCTCGCGCGGCGGGCGTGGGGTGCTGAAGTTCTTTGAGGCGTCTTCGGGGCTGGTGGGCGTGGGTCCACCGTAGAGGTCTTTGGCGTAGGCGTAGCCGGATACGCCGTTCGATGCGGTGACGGCGATCAGGTCGGGAGTCCCTTTTTCGGGGCTTTCGACGCCGTAGGTCTCGCCATCGGCGTTGATGCCCCACTCTGTTCGTTCATGTTTGACGTATTTGGCTGTGAGCTTCCAGCGGCTTTCGGGCTCCGTCTTGATGGTCACGCTGTGCTGGCCTGGGGCGAGGCCGATGGTGTAGCCGGACCAGCCTGCGGTGGGGTTTGCCGCGTCTGCGGCGGAGCAGGTGCTGGCAACTCCGTCGGGCCACTCAAAGCGGCCGGCGGTAAGGCAGGTAAGTTCCATGGCGATCCCGGTGGTTCCTTCAGGTGGTTCGCCCAGTTCAATGGTGGCGGTTCCCGTCTGGACTGTCGTTGAGGGGGAAGCCAGCGGGGTGGTGTTCTCGCCTCCGGGGAGTGTGAAGAGGCCCGCAGTTGCCGCTCCGATGCCACCGAGGAGGCCGGCACTGGCCAGGACGCCGCCGCTTAGCCATAGCCGTGTCTGCCTGCGGGTCCGGGCGGGGACGGATTTTTGGACTCGGGAGACAAGTTCGGCCTCGAGTGCATTGCTGAAGCGGTCATCGACGCGCAGCTCGTTCATGAGAGTTCTCCTTCCAGAACTGGAGTTGTGGAGGTAGAGGCGGGCTGCTCACCCGTGAGGGCGTTCTTCATGCGCTGACGTGCACGGTGCATTCTTGTTTTCGCCGCTCCAGGGGTGAGGTTGAGGACCGCTGCTGCGGCGGCGATGGTGTATTCCTCGAAGACGACCAGGCTCACCAGGTGCACGTCCTCAGCGCTCAGTGCGTCAAGGGCACGGGCGACATTCTGGTCGAGAACCTCCTGTGCCGCGCCCGTCGGGTCCTGGGCAGTGCGGTCTGTTTCGTCCGCTCTAGGAAGGGAGGCCAGGAGCCGGCGGTAGCGGAGCGCTGAGCGCCGGCGGTTGCGTGCAGCGTTCGTGGTTGTGACCAGCAGCCAGGGAAGAATTGATCCTTCGACGATCCGCACCTTCGCCCGGCGCCTCCACAGTTCAAGGAAGGCTGTGGCCATGATGTCCTCAGCGTCATGCCTGTCTCCGCAGAGCCGATATGCGTGGCGGAAGATCCTGTCGCGGTGCCGGGAGTACAGCACCCTGAAAGCTTCACCCTCGCCATTGCGGCTGCGGTTCCATAGCCCCGCATCATCCGACTGAACGTTCCCCATGCCCTGTATTGTCCGTGACAGCCGGAAAGGTTACACATGGCCGAAGAATCTTTTGGGAACCCTCTACGGAAGTTTCTGCCCAGAATCCGCCTCAGCCGCGAGTTCCGCTTACTGCACCAGCATCAAACTCACGGATAGCGTCGGCGAGTAAACGCGCAGGACTTGCTGAAACCTTCTTTAAGGAGCGCTGACTCGGCCATGTGGTGAACCCGTCATCTTCCCATCGAGGAACGACATGGAAGTGAAGATGGGGTACGGATTGCTCTGATCCTGGACCACTGGCGCTGAGTAGGTTCACACCTGGGGCACCCAACGTGGCGCGCAGGGCCAGACTGACCTTCTGAATAAGCGCCATTGTGGCCATTAGCGAAGAAGAACCAGCTTCATGGACGCCCGATGCATGCGCCGTTGGGATTACCAGAGTGTGTCCCGGCGCCAATGAGCTTGACGGCAGGGGTAGGAACGCAGCGGCATGCTCCTCTTTCGCGACCCAATCAGCAGACGTGGCATCTAGCAGCAAGGAACAAAATACGCAGCTCATCCAACCATCCTGCCTTGTGGGTACGGAGCGGTGGAATCGCGTCGAGGTCGACACGCTCCAATAGGACCCAGTTTTGACCGACCTGCGACAGGCCCTGCCCATCTGTGTCGGCGAAGAAGACAGCTCCTCCCTTGTTAGGACACTTTTCGAGGCTGCCGATTGTACGGCTGTACCGGGCCCTATTCCGGGAACGGGGCAGTCCGATGACGGCGGGGATGTAAGAGGGGGGTGTCAGCTCGTTGCTAGGGCGGTCAGCGCCGCTGAATCCAAGAAGTCTAAGAGAACATCGTCGTGGGCCGCGTCCAGCTTGCCGTATTGCCCGTCGTCGTAGATCTCAGCTCGCACAATAAAGCGGGTGGCGGCTGGAGGCGAAGTCGCCCAACAGCGCCATGTGACACCATCTTCGTTCGCTTTCGGACTCAAAACTTCGCAGGTCGAGTGGAAAGGTTCGTCAGTCACATCTATCGCTTTGAGCGACTCTGCTTCGAGCAAATTGATTCTGACGGAGTATTTGCGGTCGGTAAATCCGAAGAGTGAGGCTCTGACCAACACCTCGACACCGCGGGGAGAAGGCTCATCTCTAGGAGAGGAAGGCTCTCCTCGATTCATCTTGTCCTCGTAGGCGCGGTAATCGACGCTTTGCTCAATGCCGATCCGATCCACCGTAGCTCCAAGCTTGTCTCGCGGTTTCAGGTCAGGGGCTATCAGGTACGTTGCCCCGACCAGGGCAGCGACAAGTGAGGCCACCGCGCCGAGCCACGTGATCACGCCTTTAGTGAATCCGCTAAGCCGCGTGAACCGCGAGAAGATGCCAGTCCCCTCTGCCGGGGGGACGCTCTCATCCCCCTCCCGCTTTTCCTTTTTAGGCATCCCCTGAGTCTAGGTGAGTCAGTTCGAAAGCTCCCCAGACGATGCGGAGTTGGACCAAGCGTAGGATCCCGCCAAGGCACGGCCCCGAGGGTCAGGCCCGCCGACTGTGTTCAGCACTCTGAGAGCTGTTCCGCTGCAAGTCACAAACGACCGTTTCTGACCTGCCGCCGGCACGCCTCCGAAAAATGTGTGACTTTCGGCGCTATTTGGCGGCGTTCTGTGATCGATATATGGCGCGTAGAACCACCATGGACCGAGGCGCGGCCTAGCCCCTTATCTCGTATCCCTAGGGTTGCGAGACTCCCTCGCAGCCTTCCTGCGCTTCCGGGTCTACGGCCCGGGGGGGCTGAAAACCTTCTCTCGGCGCCGTCCCTAGGGCACGTGTACATGGCCGGGCTTTCCTCGGCATCACCGGCCGTATTCACCCGTCACCTTCCTTGTCAGCGCGGATTCCCCGGGTGTAACTTCAAGACTCCATCGGAGGGGAAGGAGCATTATGGAGCGCCTGCCCGATGCGCTAATCACTACTGCCATGTGGCTGGCAGCAGTATTTGTCGCTTTCCTAGTCCTTGCGTTGCTTTTTCGGTGGGTAGGGTTCGCCCGCGCGCGAAGGAGGTTTAGTGATTTGGACATGGACCGCCTCCGTGAAGAGCTAGTGGAACATGTGTCGTCCAAGAGTAAAAACCGTCGGCAACCCGTACCCCTAAAGGTCTTCTGGAAGGGTAGACGGATTCCTCGAACCGCCAGATATGAGGTTGTGAAGCCTCTTCTGGAAGAGGGCATCCTTCATGCCGTTGAAAAGGCTAAGCCAGCGTCGGAGGGGCAAGGCTTAGCCGATGACTTCCAACGTTGGATCAATGGGCAAGGCGACAGGTTTTTTGCTTGGTTGACACCCGTGGCTCCTGAAGTAGTTTTTCTCAGTGACATGGATTGGGAAGTACTGAAGAGACAACATTATTCGGCCCGTGAACTCTTGGAGATGCGCAAGGTGATCAACGTATTCGGGGACGGTAATACCTTCGGCAACGGTAATCAGGTAGACCACAGCCGGCATGTTGATAAGAGCAGGCACAAAACACGTGCCGGTAGGGACAACATAGGTTCAGGCATCAGCGGCGGATCCACAGTGTCCGTCCGCTGGCTCAACGGTTCAAATGAAACAGAAAACCTGGCGGCACTTGCTGCGGCGCTCAGGAAAGATGCTGCGGCACTCGAGTCCGACGACGACAGGGCCTTTGCCAGGAGCCTAGCCACGAGAGTTGAGGAAAAGGCGGCGGCGGCTGAACCGGACAAGGGGGAAGTCGCTCACGTTCTTGAGCGGGTAGCTTCTTTCGTGACGCCCTTGGCTACAGCGATGACCGAGACCCACAAGACACTAGGTCTCTTCTGGCCATCAGAAACGGGATGACCAGTCGCGCTCGGAACTAGATCGGGCCCCAGGGTTAGACCGACGCCGCTATTGCTTGCTGTGATTTCCTCCTGCATTCTTAGTCACCGGATCTTTCTGGAACGGTCTAGTTTCCGGCCTCATTCCCGGCTAGGAGGTTGTGTCTGGTGTCGAGGAAATGCTCACCGGCTGGCTTTGTCACAGGCATTGGGGTGGTGTTTATGGGCGTGAATCTTGGCGCTTGTTCCCTGGAGCCCGCCGCTAATACCGCACCCGCCTCCAGTTCACCCACGGCTGCCCACCTCATCGTCACCGATTGGCGCAATGGAGATGACGCCATGCTGGCCCAGCACTCGGGAGTCCTTATCACGCAGTCGGACGGCTGCGTTGGTCTGGGAGTTCCGGACGGGAAGAAGTCCAAGCCGATACTTTTACGCTGGCCGGCCGGGACAACCCTGTCCGAAGACGGCGAAGCCGTCGTGGGATTGTCTGGTAAGCGCTTTGCTTTCGGCACGGAGATTGGCCTGGGCGGCGGTTTCGGTCAGGTGACGGTTCCTCCTGACTGCGATTCGACCATGTGGGACAGCGTTTACGACGTGCAGCAGCCACTTTGAACTTTCGAGGACCTAAGACAGCTTCAAGCGCTCAGACGCGCTCCTTTGATGAACGCTGAACGGCACATTGGCTGCTCATGGTCGAGATGCTCTGCCAATGGAACGGCTCACTCCAGCTGCGAGTCCCGGTAACCGACTCCGCAGGAGATCGGCTACGAACATTTCAGTCAGCGGGAGTGAGCCGGGACCGAACCGCCACGAGCCCTGGCCCGAAACGTGAACTCATTGCCTTTTGGAGCGACCCGTCGTCATAGGAAACGTTGAGGAGAACGTACCCGTTTTCAATGAACGTATCCGTCCATTCACGCTGGTTCGATTTCCATAGCTGACGTTCAATTTGCTGCAAGCGCTCCTTGTTCCCGCGGCCAGGGTTGTGAGGATCCAGTCGAGGATCCGGTTTGCCCCACGGTTCGTCATGAGCGATGTGCCGTGGGGGCTGCCTCGTAACGGTCAGGCTGGTCCCGTTCCAGGTTCCATACACCACATAGTTTCCCCACGTCACGTTGGCCGCTTTTTCCTCACCATCCGCTAGCGACCAGTCCCACCCGTGAATGGGGGGGGTCCAATGCAACCTGGCGGGTAGGAGTCGTTGCCTATGCCCATACACAGTTCGGGCAGCTCGTTATTTTCCTGACGTACGAGGCCTGCGCCGACGAGCTCGTCGGAGCGCGCTGTTAGGGGCGGTTGCTCCGTTGGCTTGCCGGATGGTTCATCGGCAGGCGGCCCGGGCACCGTACAGGCTGCGAGTACTGCCGTAAACGCGGCAACGACTCCGGTACCAATAAGCCCTGCCCTCATAGCAAAAGTATGCCCCCAGTTAACGTCAACCGGGCGGTTGGGAGGCAAGGGATGAACTAAGTCTGTGGCCCGGACCTATTTCAGCCGTATGTGCCGTTGTTTGCCGCGAAGATTATGCAAGACCTTCGGCGACAGTTTGTCGCCCTGCTGTGCTGCCTTCTTCAGGAGGGCCCTGCCTTCTCGAGTCTGCCCGGACTGCCAGAGAGCCAGCCCCAGGTTATGCAGTGCATTTGGTTCGCCTTCCGCCACGCTGCGTCGAAGGAGTTCAATCTCTTTGTCCGGATTGCCCGCTTTTGAGTAGAGGTCGGCCAGCGGAATCAGGACGTCGACTTCGCCGTTTTGAAGATGCTTTTCAAGTAGGTTGATTGCGCTTTCAGGATCCAGGTCGTCAGTGGTGTCGATGTATTCCACTGCCGCCTCGGCGCTGGTTTCGCTACCTTCCCTTAGAACCTTCACAGCTGATTCTTCATCACCTAGTGCTCTGTACGATCTGGCAAGTCGAAGCGGAATGGCGGCGTTACTGCCGGCGAGGCGCAGCCACTTAATAGCTTCAGCATGCCTTTCCATCTCCCAGTTCGTTTCTCCCAAAGCGAATGCCGCCTTCGGATCCCCTACGGCATGTGCCTTCTCGAACTGAACCAGGGCCTCCTTGGGTCTGTTGATGTCACGAAGGAACACCCCATAGTTCAGGTACGCTTCATTCACTCCCTGCTCAATGGCCAGACGGTACAGGACTTCAATGGCTTCCGACTGCGAGATCAGCCGTAAATCATTCGCTGCATTGAACAGACCATCCGGGTCGCCCGCCAGGATCAGCTCCACGGACGACCGAAAGTCCACCCCTTCGGTCTCTGCACTATTCACTGCCCCACCTGACTTCGGGTCCCTGCCGGGAACGCTACGGAAAAACACGGGGCCGCAGGCCCAGCATCAGGGCCAGACTATGGCAGCACCTCTTACTGGGCCAGCAATTTATGCCCACTTCATGGGAGGAACCGTGAACGGAACGTTTCACGACCTGGCGTGAGAGCGTTGGGCTGAACGCCGAACGACCGCCGCTCGGAGTAGCATGAGAATCTCGCGAAGGGGCCAGCATTGGGGCAGGAGTCGTTCATTCCGGATTGGGCATTTCCAATCCTGGCAACTCTCGGAGTGTGCCTTTTGATCCTCATTGTGCTTATTCCGATGGCTCTGCTCCGCACTCAGCGCGGGCGGGCAGCCGCTCAAAACGAAGGAATCCACGTTGAAGGCGTAAGGGCATCAAAGTCTCTTACATTGGGGATTTCATCAGAAATGCTGCGCGAAAAAATTCACTCCATCGTGCAAAGCGAGAGAAGGTTTTCGAGAATTGAAGAGGCTCCGGGCCGCATAGACGTTTTTGTCCGCGGCAATCTCTGGACCTGGGGTGAGGTCATCCAGGTTACGTTCACCGAGACGGCCGACGGCACCGAAGTCACGGCAATTTGCCGGCCCCGAGTCTCTACGACGCTTTTCGACTACGGGCAAAGCGGCAGTGATCTGGGCTTGTTTATCGACCTGCTGGTAGACCGGACGGAGTCCGGTCAGCGGGGCTAAGCCACCTAAGGTGTCGAGTCAGTTGGGTCATCAGCCGAACCCCCTACGGGCAATTTCGCCGCACGAACACCATCCGAGTCTGTTGGCGCCCCGCTACGGAAATTCCGCCCCGCGGAACCACCGTTAGACTACAATCCCTAGGCGCTAGGAGCTAGCGGTGCGAATACTCATTGGATCCAGCAGTGCGCAAAGCATTCATGCTGTCGTAGCATCTACAGCCGCCGAGAAGGCTTCATGGCTGACTGGGATCTCTCTTGTCCCTGCAGCTCCTGGCGGGATCACGTTATCGACTGATGCGGACTTGTTGGGCTCAGGAACGGTGCAGCTTGAGAGTTTAAGCCTCGTAACAGTTTCAGCCGGGGCAGAAAACTTGCTGGGCGTTCCCTCGGCTCCCATTGGCCAGCGGAGGACGTTCGGGGCCCACTTGTCGCTCACCGCACGGGATGTTGCAGGCTTTCTACACGTCGATTTGGAGTTGCCGCGCCTAGCGGCAGGCGAGCAGAGTGAGGCATCAGCAGCGTGGGAGGAAGTGCCTCCAGACGGTCATGTTCTCTTGGTGCATACCCACATCATGGGCAGGGCGGAGATGGACATAACCTACCTGCTTTTTCGTTACGTCTGACGGAAACTCCTTATCAAAACTGTCCGAACGTACCTCTGAAGGACCGGTGTCAACGCCGGCGCTTCCTTCTGGGAATCCGCTGCGGGACAGTCCGACCGGAGGGTACCGGCGAAGGGACGTATCAGGTGGCGGGCCAAAGCGCGGATTCAACTGCAACAATTTTCGCGCCATAGCGCCGGTCCATCTTTTTCTGGATGCTCCCGTCGTCGTAGATGACGGTCAAAAAGACATAGCCGTTTTCGACTAGCACAGAGAGCATTGTTGGTTCCCCGGAGTTCAACAGTTCATTTCGGATCTTCCTCAACTGATCCGGTGTGCCAGCGCCTCGATGCTCGGCATCCCGGCGTGGGTCGCCTGGTCCTCGGGGGACGTACTCATTGAGTCCGAGAGGCCGTGGAGGTGTTCGCCCCAAGGTGAAGGTTTTGCCGTCCCACGTCCCCTGCAGCAGGTAATCGCCATGCGTGACCGTTCCTACGGTTTTCGATCCGCTGACCGTGTTCCAGTTCCAGCCCTGGATGACTGGACCGCTGCACAGGGGCGGGTCAGACGCCGCTATGTAGCCTAAGCAGAATTCGGGCTCTGCGGGTCGCTGTTGAAGCACCGTTCCCTGGCCAATGAGTTCCCCGGGAACGGAGGACTTCGACGCCGCGTCACTGACGGTAGGACCGTCGCCTGGTTGAGCGGTGGCGGTGCAGCCAGCAAGCACTACGGCAAGGCTGCCGATTAACGCGCTCTTGGCAATTCCGCCTCTCCTCATGCCTAAAGTATCGCTCTTGCGTTCCTGAGGAACCACGGGAATTTACCGATCAAGGCCCACAGAACCTACCTAGTTGAAGCTGGTGCGGCTGCTCAGCGGCCCCTGTGAGGAACGCTTTACGGGCCGGTTTTCGACTCAATTGACAGGGCGGACTTCCGGGCTTCTATTCTTCGGGAAAGGACCGGATGATCTCGGGCGGGAATGCTTCGAGTAGTTGCCTCCTGAGCTTTTTGCCGGCTTTCCACTCATCCATGTTGAGGTCGCAGCTTCTGCCTCGTTGGTCCATCAGTGAGATGCAGCCGCAGCTGCGGTCACCGACGACGGCGACGTCGGCCAAGAAGATCGACTTCGATTTGCCGGAGGCGTGAGTCACCAGGTGTGTTGGGGTAAGTGTCAAGGTGGCGTGGGTAGATTTGTTCCGCCACGTTGGGTGCTCAGCGTCGCCTTCTGCTGCCGGTTGATGATTTTTCGGCGTGTTGTTCCGCTGCCAGATTTCATAGCGATC
This sequence comes from Arthrobacter sp. NPDC093125, assembly GCF_044754225.1. Lineage (NCBI taxonomy): Bacteria > Bacillati > Actinomycetota > Actinomycetes > Micrococcales > Micrococcaceae > Arthrobacter > Arthrobacter sp. NPDC093125. The sequence goes on from NZ_JBIVOQ010000004.1 coordinate 47,863, forward strand.
TATCGCGAGCCCTAGGCTTTCGGCCTCTTTTTTGGAAAGCTTCACCGAGTTATCGAATGCGACGATCAGCGAACCGATACTGGTTCTGAGGATCTTTGTGAGTTCGGCGGAGCTGATGGCTGTCGCCCGGTCAAGGAGTTCCTGCCGGTCCCGCCTGCACCGTCCGAGCAGGGTGTCGATTGCCAGTTGATCCAGGTAGTCCTGGGGAACGTAATCGTCCCATCCCAATTCGGCGATCCGGGCGTGCCGTGCTGACTGGACGGCATCCTCGCTGAACCCTGCATCTACGATGCCGCGCAGGGTGTTTACGCCTTCCCTGAGAGCCGGGATGCTGTTCTGCCGGACCGGATCAAGAATGAGATCGAGTTGGCTCTGGTCGGTATCGATCGCGGTTGTGAAGTTTTCTACGGAATAGATGATTCCGGCTGCGTGCCGAAGCCGAGTCAGTAGTTCGTACCGCAGTGCTTCACAGAGGAGATCGGCATCGTGTGATGGCACCAGAAGAGACAGCGCGACGCCCTGTTTCCGGGACCTGATCAGTGTCGGAGCCGTGACGAGCGGTGGATCCTGATGATGAATGACGGCCTTCCCCGATGGCAGACGGATGTCCAACGTGGAGGGCAAGGGACCCGTGAAGGTGAGGGCCGCATTGGCGGCGGTGAGCCAGCCCCAGGCCCATTTGGTGGTTTCAGCCTTGGTTAGACCGGCGGTAGCAGGTGCCCCGAATTGCGCGGCGCCCACGCCGCTCGGCCCGTACCGGTAGGTCAACAGGCCGGCGGAGACAGTACTGAACTCGTGCGGGTCCTCCGCCTCGAGGACGGACTTTTCAAGCGCGATAACTTCATCTGTTACGGCTTCGAAAGTTGATACGGCGGCCGCGATCGCATTGAGGAAACCGGCGACATCCTCTGGCCTGCCCAGGGCGTAGAACTGGAGTGAGTCAGTGGTCACGGTACCGCCGTGCACCACCGTTGCGGGCTGCGCCATGCGCAAAAGCACGTGCTCAACAAGATGAGTGATTCCGGCGAGCGTTGGTGGTTCATCGCGCATTCCGACGCCGAATATCAAGGTGCCCGTGCAGAGACCTTCCCGGTCCAGCCAGAATGAGGTAATCCCGTTGTGGGAGCTCGTGTTTACGGTCTGCATCATGGGTGACAGTCTTGCAGAACGTCGTTCAGTTATTTATCAGATGCAACGACGGATAGCTGCCGGCCGGGAAGCGATTCACCATCCGTGTGAGGAACCCCTCACGGCAGGGCGGCCCAGTCTAGTCCAAGTTCCCTCGCGGACCATTGAAGGTAATTTTATTCTCGTCCGTAGCTGCACTCTTTGGCTGTCCCCTTTAGTCCACTTGGCTGTAGATGAAGCCGGTAGCAGCGGATGCGCACAGGAAAATCCAGAACAATGCCCAGTTCTTGTTAGTAACTACTTGGGCCGACAGCTGTCGAGACCGCACTACTGGCACGAAGAATGCGGCCAGACCTGCGAACAAAAAGACTGTGCAGAGGACTATGAGAAGCCACGCCATGCGAAAATCACTCTCCCAAAGTGGTTCTGCTCCCTTGCCGGAGGGCTCTTATCCACGAGCTGTTTTCGCTCACAATGCAGGATCAGGCTGGTCTCACGCAAGGCCACCAGAACAACAACCGTCCCAAAGAGGGCCAACCCGCATTGCCTCCCGTCAGCCGGTGATGGCCTTCGGGCCTTCAGCGAACCCCCTGTCGGACTATTGTCCTGCGCCGACTTGGCTGGCGCACCGCTATTTCTACCGCCAGATGGTCTGAATCAGCGCCGTCGCTGCGAATAGTGTCATAAATATTGCCTTTCCTGCACCTATGGCACGTGCAGTTCCCGTATCCATTAGCCACCCCACACCAGCCGACTCAAGACCTCTGCCCCGCACGTTTTCGGCCCAGATCTCGGCCGTTCGTTCATAGTTCCTCCAGGTCAATAGCCCTACGCCGACCACGGATACCGATAGGACGATGAGGGGCGCGGCCATCAATAGATCCATCGGAGGCACCGGCAACCGAAAGATAAGCCCAACAAGAAGCAAGAGAATGATGACCGCAACGCTGGCCCCTTGCCAGACGCGAAAAATACGCACAAGTCGGGGCAGTCTCCGATGTTCAGCCAACGTCCTCCGAAAGAACCTCATCTCGATCCCTTTACTGCTGCAGGACTGATCCTTTGGCGCCGCCATTGCATGAATCTTTTCCCTGCTACAAAAGTGCACAACATGGGAATGAGTGGAATGAACGGGACCCTTGAGTCAGCGGCAACGAAGGCCACCGCACCCCAGAAGAGAGTTGTGGCTACCACCCAAGCCGCGACCGTCTTCCCTTTTACTGGCCCTGGAGGAAGTTCCTCACCACTGGCGCGCCGCTCTTGCAATTCCTTCCAGGCGTACCAACCCAGGGGAATCAAGATGGCGGCGGTCAGACCGAGGATGATCATGGCGGCCAAGAAAGAAGATGTGCCAACCATCTCAAGGGGTATGCGACCTAACGGACCGAGAAGAAAGAGCAACAGAAACAGCCAGAAGTAGAAGCGTCTGCGTTTAGGCGGCAACTCATCCCAGGTTCTATTGTGCCGATCGTAACGGGAGGTTGAGTTGTCGTTCGCGGCCGCCATGCTTCACTGTCTCACTTCAGGCTTCGGCGCACTACCGGTCACGTGCCGGGTACTGCTGCAGCTTAAGCCCAGGAGAACGGGAGACGGCTGAACCGCTTTTGCGAGTTCACGAGCCAGATTTCCCGTTACTTCACGAGACAAAATCGTCCGGAGAGGGTCCGTCCGCGAATCGTCCCGTAAGCCGGTACTCCCCCGGAAACGCTGGGTCCTGACCTGCGCTTTTGTCGCTAAAGCTTTTCGACTTTCCCGTAAGCCCGGTTCTATGAACTGTTCGGTGAAGGCGCCTGATATGGCACACTGCTGTGCATGGCTGAACTCACGATCGGTTACGCGAGAGTCTCCACCGACGAACAGGACCTCACAGCTCAGCGGGACGCCCTGTTAGCAATAGGCATCCACCCTGATCGAATCTATGTCGATCACGGCCTAACCGGCAGCGATAGGAACCGCCCTGGCCTTCGTGAGGCGTTGGCAGCCTGCCGCGCCGGCGACACCTTTGCCGTGACCAAACTCGACCGACTTGCCCGGTCCGTGCTGGACGCGCATCAGATTGCCAATGAGCTCGCCGAACGCGGGGTCAAACTCAACATCGGCGGCTCGATACATGATCCCACCGACCCGATGGGGAAGTTGCTGTTCAACGTCCTTGCGATGATTGCTGAGTTTGAAGGCGATCTCATACGGGCCCGGACCCGCGAAGGCATGAAGATCGCCAAGGCAAAGGGCCGGCTACGCGGGAAGCAGCCCAAACTCTCGCCCAGGCAGGAAGCTCATCTGGTTCAGCTGCATGCCGGTGGCGAACACACGATGTCTGAGATCGCCGAGCTGTTCTCGGTTGGCCGTTCCACCGTCTACCGGGCCCTCGAACGGGCGCGCAAGAAAGCGGGAACCGCGGACTCCTGACGCTGCACCGCTATCCGATTCTGCGCAGGACCTGGCGGGCCACTATCCGATTGATCCCCGGTACGTGCGTTGCCCGTATGATCCACCTGCGCAGGAGCCGCTGAGCGTGGCTAGCGGGGAGGAACGACGACGCCGCTCGCCTTCCCGCGCGCTGCGCCACCTCCACCACCGGTCGCCAGCAACGTTCGAACTGCCCGAGAGCAACACCGATCCCATTCGGCGAGGCCACCGGACCGAGCGTGTCCCCCAGCAAGGCGGCCCCTGCCACGGCGAGCGAGGCACCCTGGCCTGCCAGGAGGGAGACTGCCCCGCAGGCATCCCCCACGAGAACGCACCTACCCTTCTGCCAGTCCGGCATGACGATCTGCGCGACGACGTCGTCATACGGTTGCTCGGGACACAGTTCAAGGAGCCGGTCGACAGCACCACCGAGTCCGGCGAACTCCCGGCGCAACCGTTCCCGGACGCTTTGCGCTCCGGAGTTCCTGCCCGCGGCCGCATCGCGATACACGAGGAACGCGGCCACCTCGTCGGTGCGGAGGCTGTAGAGTCCGGCCATCCGGTCGACGGAATCGGTAAGCACGAAACGGTTCCTGTAGCGGGCATTGAGCCTGGGATCCCTAACGATGAACGCAGCCGCGCGCATGCCCAGGGGACGCAGGTACTCCTGTTCGGGTCCGAAGATGTGGGCACGCACTTCGGAATGGACTCCGTCAGCCCCGATGAGAACATCTGCGGTGAGCACCTTCCCCGGCGAGCCGTCGACGGCGGCACTCGCCCCGCCGTCGTCCGTCCAGGCCCGGGCGACCCGGGCGCCGTAGCGGACGTGGATCCGGCCGGCGGGGACGTCCCCGAGTGCTGCCAGGGCCGCCCGCTCCAGGTCCGGGCGCAGGAGGCTCAGCACCTTCCCGCCGGCAAGTCTGGCCAACTGGCCGTAGTCGAGGCTGGACGTGCGGCGCCCCGCCGCATCCACATAATCGGCCGCTTCGACACGGTAGGCGACGGCCGCCAGCCGCGGGTAAAGGCCGATCCTCTCTGATGAATCAATCCCCGGACCGAAGAAGTCCATCATGTAGCCGTCGGGCCGGGGTGCGGACGACTTCTCGAGGACCTCCACGTCCCAGCCAGCCAGACCGAGTTGGCGGGCGGCGACAAGCCCCGCTATCCCCGCCCCGACAACAATGGCTTTCATGTCACCAGACGCCGCGCGTGCTCTACGTCCCGGGGTGTCGGGACCTCAGCCGTGCTACCGCTGAACACCCAACGGGTTGTGGCGCCGTCGGGGCCGGTGAGGGCACCTGGGCGGAGTGCGTGCTCGATGCGCTGGCGCACCTCGGCCTCATTGGCCGGCTCGCAGCTGAAGATGACACGGACCACGAGGCGGTCGCCGTCGCCCTGAGAGTCGTCCCGCTGTGCGGAGGTGTAGTGGGCTGCCAGCGGGCAGGGCGGATCGTGCTCCCAACTGCCGCACGACTCCAGGGTGATGGCGGCGCCCGGCGCCCGCGCGTCGCCGCCGGGCGGCAGGAGCAGAAGCGCTCGGTGCGCGAAGGGCGTCCTCATGGCTCATTGTCCCGCGTCTGAACACGAAGTGTTGGGAACTCCCTAGTCGGTGCCGATGTTTCCGACCATCCACAGTCTGCCCTTGGCGCAGCCCCGTTCGGCCCAGGCGTCGTTGAACGAATCGGCACCGCCTCCACCGATGGCAAGGGGCAGTCCTGAGCGCGCTACGACGTTCTTGCTGGCGTCAAGGACTTGGAAGGACCACGCATCGCCCTCGACGGTGTACCCCTTTGGCCATACGAGAGTCACTGGGTCTCCGGCCGTCTTTGCATGGACGCAGCCGTCGTCATCAACTGCCAACGTGCCACGGAGAAGCGCTTCCATGCCGCTCCGCTCGGGTCTATCGGATGTGACAATGCGCAGCGGCGAAGACAAACACCCACTGGCCGTCGTCAGCATAGCCAAAGCCAAAGCGAATCCAATAACTAGCAGTCGTGGCCGCAGGATTCTCATACGGCGGACTATACGCGCCCCGCCAGGCGAACGGGAGGTCCCTGGCCGCTGTGCCCCTGCGACGCCCAGCCAGCCCACAACACTGACTTTTCCCTGGACAGCCAAACCTAGACAGTCAGGGTGACAGGGGCTGCTGTCGAAGGTCCCCCGCACTGCCCGCTTCCCCCTACGCGTGTCCATTGCAAGGGGACTTCCCGCTCCACCAGCACCTGCCCCTCTGCTGAACGGGCGCGAATGACAGCCCGTTCCGGGGTCCGCATCATCAGCTGGAACCGCCAGGTCCGGTCATCCGCCTTCGAGGCAATGAAAGGACTGGGCGTCCTGGCAGAAGTCGACGGCGTGGCCACCTGCGGAGAACGTGACGGGACAGCATCTGCGTCAGGGGTGGCGCCCGGAATCCGGGAAGCGCTGGGTGCCGGACGTGGTGCCGGCACTGAGCAGGTATTCTCCACACAGAATTCCACCACTCCCACGCTCTCAACGGCGCCGTCCAGCGACACGGTGAGCGAATTGCTCCAGGCAATCGCCGGGCAGACGTTCGGCGAAGCGCAGGAGCCCAATCCCAGCGTGAGCGGCAAAGCGACGGCCGCAGCCACAGGAGTCAGGTGGCGCAGCCCCTTAACAACGCGCACTAGGCGGCCAGGAAACCGCTCACTTCCAAGTTCCGGCATGCTCCATTGCATTTCGTTCCCCCAGTTCGAACACGGCCCAACGGCTGTGGCGCGTTCAGCATCGCACCCGCCGCACCCCCTGTAAACCCGCGCCCCCTGTAAATAGGGAAACCTGTAGCTGATAGGAAAACCCGCAGGGACAAGAAATCCCCGCAGCCGGAAGGCTGCGGGGATTTCTTAGCCAGGCTCAGGAACCCGCCGTCACCAAACACAGATCAGCGCTGAACAGCCCCGAAACGCTCGGCAGCCACAGCCACCGCACTTTCACGGGCCGCAGATGCCTCGTCGGCGGTCAGGGTCCGGTCGTTGGCGCGGAAGCGGAGCCCGAAGGCGAGCGACTTCTTGCCGTCCTCGATGCCCTTGCCGGCGTACACGTCGAACAGGGCGACGTTCTCGAGCAGCTCGCCGGCGCCTTCGCGGAGGGCGGCCAGTACGGCGTCGGCAGGGACTTCCTGCGGCACCACGAGAGCAACGTCCTGCGTCGCCACCGGGAAGGTGGAGATGTGGCGTGCCACGATCACGTCGGCGGCGGCCTCGAACAGGGCGTCAGCGTTGATCTCGAGCGCAACGGAACGGGCCGGCATGTCCGACGCAGCCAGGAGCTTGGGGTGCAGCTCGCCGGCGTAGCCCACCACCTCGCCGGTGCGCAGCGACAGCTGAGCGGCCCGGCCGGGGTGGAAGGCCTGGTGCTGGCCCTGCGCCACCACGACCTCGACGCCGAGCACGTCGCCGATGAGGCGGGCGATGTCCAGCGCGTCGGCCCAGTCCCACAGCCTCGGCGTGTGGCCTGCGGCGGCCGGGGAGTCGTGGCCGGTCAGGACGGCGGCGACGTGCAGCGGCTGGGCGGGAACGCCGTCGTACAGGGCGTCCAGCACCTCATCGGCAGGCTTGACGCCCAGCGGCGGAATGGAAGCAGTTCCCACCGACTCGCCGGGCAGGAAGACGAGTCCGGCCTCGAACAGCGCCAGGTCGCGGAAGCCGCGCGAATGGTTGCGCTTGGCCACCTCGATCAGGCCCGGCAGCACCGACGTCCGCAGGTAGCCGTGCTCCTCGCTGATCGGGTTGGCCAGCTTGACGGCGGTCCGGGCAGCCCCGGCCTCCGCCACACCAAACGTGTCGTTGGCAGCCTTCGAGACGAACGGGTAGGCCAGCACCTCGGTGAGCCCGGCGTCGGCGAGCGACTGGATCAGCCGGCGCCGCTGCTGCTGCACGCGCGTCAGGCCCCGCCCCGGAGGAGCGACCGGCAGGGTCGCCGGAATCTGGTCGTATCCCACCAGTCGGGCGATCTCCTCGGACAGGTCTTCCTTGGTTTCAAGGTCCTGCCGCCAGCTGGGCGCCGAAACTGTCCAGCCGCCGTCGGACTTTTCCACCACGGCGCCGAGGTCCTCGAGGGAGGTGACAATCTGTTCTTCTGTGAAGTCGATGCCGATCCGCTGGGCTGCGAAATCCGCGGGCAGGGCGATGGAGACGGCGTCCGGCGCAGTACCGACGTCGGTGCCCGTCTCGTCAGCCGTGCCTCCGGCAAGCTCCACGAGCAGGTCGACGGCGCGTTGGGCCGCAATGTTCGCCACCTGCCAGTCGACGCCGCGCTCAAACCGCTTCGACGCTTCGGACGGCAGCTTGTGGCGCCGGCGCGAGCGGGAAATCGAGACTTCCTCGAAATGGGCCGCCTCAATCAGCACTGTGGAGGTGGCGTCGGAGACCTCGGTGGACGCGCCGCCCATGACGCCGGCAACACCGATGGGGCCAGAATCGTCCGTGATCAGCAGATCCTCGGGGTCAAGCGCGCGTTCCTTGCCGTCGAGGGTGGTGAGCTTCTCCCCCACCACGGCACGCCGGACCACGATGTCGCCTGACAGCTTGTCCTGGTCATAGAAATGCAGGGGTTGGCCAAGCTCAAGCATCACGTAGTTGGAGATGTCCACGGGCAGGGAGATCGAGCGGATCCCGGCCAACCGAAGCCTGGAGGACATCCATGGCGGCGTGGGCCGGGTGGCGTCGACGCCGCGCACGGTGCGGGCAACGAAGCGGTCGCAGCCCGGGTTGCCGTAGATGGGAGCGTCGTCGTTGATCTTCACGCCGTAACCGCCGGTCAGGGAAGCCGGGGCGTTCACCTTGGAGGCGGGGTCGGTGAAGACCGTACCCGTCGCGTGGGCGTATTCCCGGGCGACGCCGCGGATCGAGAAAGCGTAGCCGCGGTCCGGGGTGACGTTGATTTCGGCTGCTTCGTCATAGAGGCCCAGGAGTTCCATGGCATCGGTGCCGATTTCCGGGTCGAGCCCGATCCTTGAGAGCACCAGGATGCCGTCGTGGTCCTCGCCGATGCCCAGTTCGCGGACGGAGGCGATCATGCCGGCGGACATGTGGCCGTAGGTCTTCCGCGCCGAAACGTGGAAGTCACCGGGCAGCACGGCACCCGGCAGGGTGACAACCACCTTGTCGCCCTCGACGAAATTGTGGGCGCCGCAGACGATGCCCTGCACGCCGGACGGGTCGATGCCCTTGCCGGTGAGGGTCTGCTCCTGCCCCTCGGGGACAACGCGCACCTGGCACCAGTTGATGGTCTTGCCGTTGGACTGCGGCTCCTTAACCAGGCTCAGCACCTGGCCCACCACGACCGGTCCGCGCAGGGCGTCCGTGGGGCGGTGGACCGCTTCTTCTTCAAAACCGACCTTGACCAGGTCCGCCATGACGTCTTCAGCCGTTGCTCCGGCCGGTACCTGCGCGGACTCACGCAGCCAGGAAAGTGGGATACGCACTGTTAGATCTCCATCCCGAAGTGCTCGCTGAAACGTACATCGCCTTCGATCATGTCGCGCATGTCGCCGACCTCGTTGCGGAACATGAGCGTGCGCTCGATGCCCATGCCGAAGGCAAAACCTGAATAGACGTCCGGGTCGATGCCGGCGGCGCGGAGGACGTTGGGGTTGACCATGCCGCAGCCGCCCCACTCGATCCAGCGCGGACCGCCCTTGGCGCCCGGGTGGAAGATGTCGAGCTCCGCGGACGGCTCGGTGAACGGGAAGTAGTTGGGGCGCAGCCGGATCTGGGCTTCGTCGCCGAACATCTGGCGGGCGAAGTGCTCCAGCGTGCCGCGCAGGTCCGCCATGCTGAGGTTCTTATCAATCGCCAGGCCCTCGAACTGGTGGAAGACCGGGGTGTGCGTGGCGTCGAGCTCGTCGGTGCGGAACACCTTGCCGGGGCACAGCACGTAGATGGGCACCTCGCGCTCCAGCATGGAGCGGACCTGCACGGGTGAGGTGTGGGTGCGCATGAGGAGGTGCGCTTCCGGCGGCTCCACGAAGAACGTGTCCTGCATTTCGCGGGCAGGGTGGTCCGGCTTGAAGTTCAGGGCGTCAAAGTTGAACCATTCGGATTCCACCTCGGGGCCCTCTGCGATTTCCCAGCCCATGCCCACGAAAATGTCCGCCACACGGTCCTGCAGCGTAGAGAGCGGGTGGCGCGCTCCAGCCCGGCGGCGGCGCGGGGCGGCTGTCACGTCAACGGTTTCCTCTATAAGGATGCGCGCGTCGTTCTCGGCCTCAAGCTCCGCGGTACGGTCGGCGAGCGCCTTGTTAACACGTCCGCGGGAGGAGCCCATGAGCTTCCCGGCGACGGCCTTCTGGTCCTTGGGCAGGCTTCCGATCTCGCGGTTGGCCAGGCTCAGGGGCGATTTCTCACCGGTGTGGGCCAAACGCACAGCCTTAAGCTCATCGAGCGTGGAGGCACCTGCGATGGCGGAGATTGCCTGATCGACGGCGGCGGTGATGGCGGCTTCATCCGTGGGGTTCGGGACGGCAGCGCCCGGCAAAGTTTCAGTCATCTACTGTTCTTAGCTACGAGTCGGGTGATGCCAGCGGCCGGTGCTGCTGGACCGGTTTCCCGGCAGCGCGTCCGTCACTGGCACGTCATCGCACAGCGCCGTTCAAGAACGCCGCGCAAGGACAAGGGCAGGCTCGCCGGGGTTGGCCGGCAGGCACTGTTCCCAGTCTAATTGAACCGGCCCGGCTGCCCGAACTGCCGTCCCGCAGTGCCGGCCGGGAGGGCTGCGACGCTAGCATGGCTTCATGACTCCGGCACAGCGGCTGCGCCAACTCGCGAACCTGCTTAACGCCTCCACGCCACTGGGACTCCTGCTCGCACGGCTGGCCGGGACCACGACGCTCAAGGGACCGCGCGGCCTCATCATCGCCACGGGGTATGACCGGAAGCTACCCCTAGCGGGGGCGTTCGCGGTGGGCAACGTGATCATCTACCGCGCCGGCCCCGAGGCGGCACTGGCGAACCCCTTCCTGCTCGGGCACGAGGAACGGCACAGCACGCAATACGCATGCCTCGGCCTGCCGTTCCTGGTGCTCTACTTTGCGGCCGCCGGCTGGTCCCTGCTGCGGCACGGGGACCCGGCGTCGGGAAATCCCTTTGAACGGCACGCGGGGCTTGCAGCCGGCGGCTACACGTACGACGGCGTCACTCGCCGCCGGCCGCACTTGCGGCGCCGCCTCCGTCCCGGCCCTCAGGGCAAGGCGTGCGACGGCGTCACTCGCCTTGGTCGGCGACGTCACCGTCCGTGACGGCTGCTGATGCCGCAACGCCCATATGACAGCAACTGCGTGGACACGCGGCTCCGGTCCTTGACTTCTATTCGAACGTACATTCGAATAGAGCCATGAGGTGGGACGCACAAGCACTTAAGCCGGCACCCGGAGAGCGCAGTACAGACGGCGCACCCGCGGCCGCCCCAGCCGCAGTGCCGCTGTTGCCGCTGGCCGGGCTTGTGCGTTCCGTCTCCACCCCTGAGTTTGCCGGCGTCACCTTCCATGAGGTCACCGCCAAATCGGTGCTCAACAAGGTACCGTCCGGTTCCAGGATGCCCTTTGAATGGACCGTGAACCCTTACCGGGGCTGCAGCCATGCGTGCGTTTATTGCTTTGCCCGCAAGACCCACACTTATCTGGACTTCGATGCCGGGCTCGACTTCGACAGCCAGGTGGTCGTCAAGATCAACGCCGCGGAAGTGCTGCGCAAGGAACTGGCCAAGCCGTCCTGGGGACGCCAGCAGGTGGCGCTCGGCACCAACACCGATCCCTACCAGCGCGCCGAGGGCAGGTACCGGCTGATGCCCGGCATCATCGGCGCCCTGGCCGACTCCGGCACGCCCCTGTCCATCCTGACCAAGGGGACGCTGCTGGCCCGCGACATCCCGCTGCTGAAACACGCCGCCACACAGGTGCCGGTGGGGCTCGGTATTTCGCTCGCCATGACGGACGAACAGCTGTCAGAGGCCATCGAACCCGGCACCCCCGGTCCCCGGGCCCGGCTCAAGCTCGTGTCACGGCTGCGTGACGCCGGTCTGCCCTGCGGCGTCATGGCCATGCCCATCCTGCCCTGGCTTTCGGACAGCGACGAGGCCCTCGACGATCTGTTTGCCTCCCTCGCCAAGGCCGGAGCCACTGGAGTGACAGCAGGGGCGCTCTATCTCAAGCCCGGCACGCGCGAATGGTTCATGCAGTGGCTTGCGGCCACGCACCCCGAACTCGTCGGACGGTACCGGCGGCTGTACAGCACTGGTTCCTACGCCTCCAAGGAATACCGGTCGTGGCTTGCGGGGAAGGTCCGGTACTTCAAAGCGCGGCATGGATTTGGCGGCTCTCACGGGTTCAGCCACCGTGATGTCGACGATCCCCGCGGCGAGGAGGCGGCCTACCCGGAAGGCAGCATTCCCGAGCCGGCCGGCGGGCACACCGCCGAGGCGGCCGCAGCACAGGCGTCCCAGCCGACGCTCTTCTGACGCCGTGCGGGCCTCTGCCCGCGCGGCACATTTGGAACAACAAAAGGAGGGGCAGGACGGTTCACAAACCGTCCTGCCCCTCCTTCTGTTCCCGTCCGGTCTTAGCTCGCGGGGATGACGAGGCCCTTGAACTCCGTCTGGATGAAGTCCTTCATCCCCTGGGACGTGAGGATCTTGTAGAGCTTCTGCACTCGGGGGTCGTCCTTCATCTCGGCCTTGACGGCGAGGACGTTGTAGTAGGCGCTGTCTTTGCCTTCGACGAGGATCTGCTTGTCGGCGCTCAGGCCGGCGGGCAGGGCGAAGGCCAGGGTCACGATCGCGGCGTCCTTGTCATTGAGGGCCTGCGGCAGGCTGGCGTTCTCGATCTCCGTGAACTTCAGGTTCTTGGGGTTGGCCTTGACGTCCTTGAGGGTGACCGGGTTCTCGGTGACCTCGATGAGGCCCTTGGACGCCAGCAGCTTCAGGGCGCGGGCCTCGTTGGTGGGGTCGTTCGGAATGGCCACGGAAGCGCCGGCGGGCAGGGCGTCCAGGCTGCTGAAGTTGTTGGAGTACAGGGCCATAGGCGGCAGGTACACCTTGCCCACGCTGACCAGGTTCTTGCCGGACGCCTTGTTGTAGGTCTCGAGGAACGTGGTGTTCTGGAACAGGTTGGCGTCAATGTCGCCGTCGCTGACGGCGGGGTTCGGCGTGTTGTAGTCGCTGAACTCCTTGTAGTCGACGGTGAGGCCCTCCTTGGGCGCAAGCTCGCGCTGGACGTGCTTCAGCATGTCCCCGGCCGGAACAGCCAAGGCTCCAACCTTGATGGATTCCGATGCCGGCGAGGAGGAAGCTCCGCCGCCGCATGCGGACAGGGTGAGGACTGCGGCTGCGCCGGCAGCGGCCGCCTTAAGGAGAGAGGAGCGAATCATGGGGAACTCTTTCAGGGATGGAACGGATGGAATCGAAAACCAGGGTGGTCAGCGGTGGGAAAGCCTGCGTGCCGCGAAGTTTCCCAGCGACTGGAAGAGCTGGACCAGCAGGATCAGTAGGATGACCACGCCGAACATGTACTCGGGGCTGTAGCGCTGGTAGCCGTAGCGGAAAGCGACATCGCCGAGTCCGCCGCCGCCCACGGCGCCCACCATCGCGGAGTAGCCGATCAGGCCCACCACCGTGGTGGAGAGTCCAAGGGCCAGGGCCGGTACGGCCTCGGCGACCAGTACTTTCGTGAGAATGGTCCAGCGTGTGGCACCGAGGGATTCGGCAGCTTCAACGAGGCCCCTGGGCACCTCCCGGATGCCGATTTCCACGAGGCGCGCGAAGAACGGGATGCCCGCGATCGTCAGTGGAACGATGGCCGCCGTCGGGCCGATAAACGAGCCGACCAGCAGGCGGGTGAAGGGAATAAGCAGGATCATCAGGATGATGAACGGGATCGAGCGTCCCATGTTCACCAGCACGTCCAGCAGGCGGTTGATGGCCAGTCCCAGCACTCGGCTTCCAAACGGCTTGGCAAGCAGGCCGCCTGCCTCGGTGGTCACGAGCAGCACGCCGGCGGCAAGGCCGAAGATCACAGTCAGCAGGAGACTCACGCCGACGGTATAAAACGTCTCCCCCGCGCCCTTGAGGATGGTGTCCAGCCAGTCCGACCAGAAGTAAGGGTCGTTGCGGTCGATCATTTGATTACCTCCACATAGAGTCCCTGCGAACGCAGGTCGGCAATGGCACCTGCCACGGTCCCCCGGTCGCCGGGCAGTTCCAGCCGGGTCCGCCCGGTCTGCCGCCCGTGGATCGTCTCGACGGCGGCGCCGAGGATTCCGACGTCGATACCGTGCTCGCGTGCCAGATGGGCGATGACGGGCCGGTCCGTGGGAACTCCCGTAAAGGTGATTTCGACGACGGAGGAGGAGGTCTCCGGCAGGTCGCCGAGGGGAAACAGTGCCTGGCCCAGAAGGGACCGGTCGGTCGTCAGCAGCTCCTCCACGCGCCCCTGCTCAAGAATCCGTCCTTGGCTCATGACAGCGGCGGAATCGCAGATACGCTTGACCACGTCCATCTCGTGCGTGATCAGAAGCACTGTCAGGCCGAGGTCCTTGCTCAGCTGGCGGATGAGATCCAGGATCTGCCGGGTCGTTTCGGGGTCAAGCGCGGAGGTGGCTTCGTCGCTCAGCAGCACCGAGGGGCTGGAAGCCAGTGCCCGGGCGATCCCGACACGCTGTTTCTGCCCGCCGGACAGCTGGGCGGGATAGGCATCCGCTTTGCCCTGCAGGCCTACGAGTTCCAGGATCTCCATGGCGCGGCTGCGCCGCCGGCTGCGTCCGGTTCCCGTGATCTCCAGGGAGAGCTCCACGTTGGACCTGACCGTCCGGCCGGTGAGCAGGTTGAAGTGCTGAAAGATCATGCCGATGTCGTGGCGTGCTTCCCGCAGTTCCCTGCCCCCAAGCTTGGTCATCTCCCTGCTGCCCACGCTGACGCTGCCCGAGTCAGGCGTCTCCAAGGAGTTGATGGTGCGGATCAGCGTGCTCTTGCCAGCACCGCTTTGACCGACGACGCCGTAAATCTCCCCCGGGGCCACGGACAGGGACACGTCATCGAGGGCCCGGACCTGTGAAGCTCCGGAGCCGTAGCTCTTGACGACACGGCTCACCGAAATCATGGAACTCCTTAGGCTGGGATTGATACGCCGGTCCCCTCGAAGATGTCCAAGGGGTGGACGCAGCAGAAACGTCCAGCATGCAAATTCTGCCCAGATGCCCCCAGCATCCCTAATCCGAACAATAGGAAGGGATCCGGGGGTTGGGGCGGAATTTAATTTGCGGGGAGTGAGTCCGCGGTCGCTGTGGCGCCGAGCTCCGCCAACAGGGCCCGGACAATCGGAAGGTCGGCCGGGATCCAGGGGAGGCTGAGAGCTTCCTCACTTTCCCGGATGCTGATCCAAGCCAGTTCGTCATGGTCCTCAAGGGGCCGGGGCTCGCCGTCTGTGACTTCAGCAAACCAAACGCGCATGGAGGCCCGCTCATTGAGCGGCCAGCCGGACTGCCGAGGGGAGGTCAGCTCAGCTCCCAGGCGGACTCCGATACCCAACTCCTCACCCAGCTCCCGGCGCAGGGCGGCTTCGGCCGTCTCGTTGGGTTCCACTTTGCCGCCGGGAAACTCCCACATGCCGGCGAACTGCGGGGGTGCTGTCCGCCTGGCCACCAGCAAGCGGGTTGGCCGGTCAAGTGAATCCAGGACTGCACCGCCCACGACGCTTATCGGTTCTCTCACCTCCCCAGTGTATGGGGGACAATGGTTAAGGCGCGCGCCTCTGCCGCCCCCTCCCCCAACGCCGCGGAATTCGCTCCAGCAGCGCCCTGTCACCACCAAGCTCGGAAAAGCAGGCACATGACCACCACCATTCACGCTCCCGGCAAAGCCGCAGCCAACCGCTCCCATCTCGGCCTCGCCATCCTGGCACTGGCCATGGGAGGGTTTGGAATCGGCGTTACCGAGTTCGCCATGATGGGGCTTCTGAAGGAGGTGGAGCTTGGCCTGAACATCGGCACCCCCGAGGCCGGCCACCTCATCTCCGCGTACGCGCTGGGCGTTGTCGTCGGGGCACCCGCGCTGGCCGCCGTCGGTGCGAAACTCCCGCGCAAGCATCTCGCCCTCGGCCTCATGCTGTTCTTCAGCGTTGCCAACCTGACGTCCTTCATCGCCGCTGACTACACGAGCATGCTGGTGTCCCGTTTTGCCGCCGGGCTGCCGCATGGTGCCTTTTT
The DNA here is from genome assembly GCF_044754225.1 of Arthrobacter sp. NPDC093125. Taxonomy (NCBI): domain Bacteria; kingdom Bacillati; phylum Actinomycetota; class Actinomycetes; order Micrococcales; family Micrococcaceae; genus Arthrobacter; species Arthrobacter sp. NPDC093125. Next base: position 63,612 of record NZ_JBIVOQ010000004.1, read on the forward strand.
TGGTGTGGCCGCCGTGATTGCGGCATCGCTCGTGGCCCCGACAAAGCGCGGGTGGGCGATTTCCATGGTCATGGCCGGCCTGACGGTGGCGAACGTCATCGGCGTTCCCTTCGCCACGTGGCTGGGACAAACGTTCGGCTGGCGGCTGCTGTTCGTTCTGGTCGGTGCCCTCGGTCTGCTGACGCTGGCCCTGATCTGGAAATTCGTTCCCTTCCAGAAGGCCCATGCCGACGCGAGCATCCGCCGCGAACTTGGTGCACTGAAGCGGGCACAGGTCTGGCTCGCCATCATGATCGGCATCGTCGGGTTCGGCGGGTTCTTCGCCACCTACACATACATTGCACACACAATGACCTCGGTTGCAGGCATTCCCTCTGCTTTCCTGCCGTTTGTGGTGGCCCTCTATGGCCTCGGAATGGTGGCGGGCAACATTGTCGGCGGCAGAATCGCCGACAAGTCTGTTATGGGAACCATTTATAGCGTGCTGCCGGGAATTGCGGTGGCACTGGTGGTTTACGCGGTCGCCGTGCACTGGCCCTGGTCGGCGTTCGTGATGGTGTTCGTTGTGGGCGCAGTCGGCTCAATGCTGGTTCCCGCACTGCAAACCAGGCTACTCGATGCCTCGCCCGACGCCCCGTCCCTGGCCTCCTCCCTGAACCACGCGGCGCTCAACGTTGCCAACGCCCTGGGCGCGTTCCTCGGCGGCCTCGTAATTGCCTGGGGATGGGGATACGTCGCTCCTGCTTTGGTGGGGGCAGTGCTGGCCGTCCTGGGCCTGGGCGTAGCGGTGCTCAGCGGCCTGCTGGAACGCAAAAGGCCGCTGGCCCCGTAACCCGGAGGTCAGGCTGACGCCAATGAGTGCGAAGAGGGCACCAGACCTGGGGCCGCTGCGCCACGAAATCCTTGAAACTAAGCGTACTGACAAAGAAACATGCGCTGTGCTAGCTTGAAGCCATATCGGGAGTGATTTTGTGTCGGTCCCGACGAATATGAAGGAGGAGACATGGGTTTTCTTGCTTGGATTATTCTCGGCCTGATCGTAGGCGCAATCGTTAAGGCCGTCATGCCCGGCAGGGTTGGCGGCGGCTGGGTCACCAGCCTGGTTCTGGGCGTCGTTGGCGCAATCGTTGGTGGCTGGATCGGCAGCCTTCTTTTCGGCAGAGGTGACCTGGCCTTCTTCGACCTCGGCACCTGGATCCTCGCTATCGTCGGCGGCCTGGTAGTCGCCGGCATCTACGGGGCCATCACCGGACGCAACCGCACAACAACCTAAGAACACCAAGGCCGCCTCGTGGGCGGACCTGACTTAAAGAAGAACGCGGGAACCCACTCCGGTGGGTCCCCGCTTTTTTATGCCCCTGAAGCCTCCTGCTACGGCTGCTGGGACCGAGCACTCGCATAAAGGCAAACGGTGGCTGCCGTTCCGAGGTTCAGGCTTTCGGCAAAGCCGTACACAGGAACTGCCACCCGGTGGTCGGCCAGGGCAAGCTCGGCTTCAGAGAGTCCCTGCGCCTCGTTTCCGAAAAGCCAGGCTGTAGGCGCCTCAAGTGCGTAGTCCGAGCCGGTGTCCGCACCGCTCAGCCGCCGGGCAGCGCTCTCATCCTGCAGCCGGTCCAGATTCAGCTTCCCGTAGCCATCAGCCGCCAGCACGCCGATGCCCCGGGACTTGCACTGCGCCGCAAGCTCCTCGACGTCGGCGCCAAGCACCACTGGCAGGTGGAAGAGCGAGCCGGCCGTGGACCGCACGGCCTTGGGGTTGTAGATGTCCACACTCGAGCCGGTCAGGACCACGGCATCCGCGCCGGCCGCATCGGCAGCGCGGAGGACGGTTCCGGCGTTTCCTGGATCCCGGACCTGGCACAGCACGGCGATCAGCCGCGGCCGCGCGTCGAGCACTGTGTCCAGAGGGACGTCGACGAAATCACAGACGGCGATGATCCCCTGCGGAGTCACGGTATCGGCCATGGCGGCCAGCACGTCGTCGGTTGCCAGCCGGGCGCTGGTCCCGGCTGCCAGGTCTTCGAACTCCGGATACCGGTCCAGGCACGCTTCGCTGGCGTACACTTCGCGAACGACGCCCGGCTCCCCCGCCTCCAGTCTCTTGCGGTGCAGCACCAGGGCTTCACGGACGGCCTGGGGCCCCTCCGCCAGGAACTGCCGGCGCTTTAAACGGACCGGGCGCCCGGCAAGCTTTGCCACATCCCGGACCCGATCAGCTCGGGGGTTGGAAAGTGGAAAGTCTTGCGGGCGCCCGGTTTCGTTCATATAAGAACCTTAGTTGCTGTCGCAGCAGGTCCTCGAACTGCCAGAACGGGAACTGCTAAACAGCAGCCTCGTCAGCGGCCGGCTTTTTGGCGGCAGCCTTCTTGGCAGCAGGCTTCTTGGCCTTGGCAGCCGGCGCGGCTTCGGCGGAAACAGCCGGAGCGGAGGTGTCGGCAGGCAGGGAGTCCTTGGCGACCTGCACCAGCGCAGCGAAGGCGTTGGCGTCGGAAACGGCCAGCTCAGCAAGCATGCGGCGGTCAACCTCGACCTCAGCGGCCTTCAGGCCCTGGATCAGGCGGTTGTAGGTGAGGCCGTTGGCGCGGGATGCAGCGTTGATGCGCTGGATCCACAGACGGCGGAAGTCGCCCTTCTTCTTCTTGCGGTCGCCGTAGCTGTACACAAACGAGTGCAGCAGCTGCTCTTTTGCCTTTCGGTACAGGCGTGAGCGCTGTCCGCGGTAACCTTTGGCGCGTTCGAGAACTACCCGGCGCTTCTTGTGGGCGTTTACCGCCCGCTTCACACGTGCCACGTGCGTACTCCTTCAAAATTCTTATCCCAAGCGACTGCTGCCGGAATCCCGGCGGGCCTGAGAAGGCTTATTGGTGGTTGACGGCTGCCAGCGGCAACCAGTCAGAGTGCTTGGAAATTAGATGCCGAGCATCTTCCGGATGACCTTGGCGTCGCCCTTGAAGACGATCTTGTCGCCGGCGAGGCGACGGGTCAGCCGGGAGGACTTGTGCTCGAGGTAGTGGCGGCGGTTGGCCTGCTGGCGGCGCAGCTTGCCGCTGCCGGTCAGCTTGAAGCGCTTCTTAGCACCACTGTGGGTCTTCATCTTCGGCATGGGAACCGATCTCCTAACGTTTCCGCAGACTATGTCTGCAGTCTTTCGTGCAGCCGCCCCTGCGGGCGGCGTGCTGGTTGCTTACTGCCTGAAGGCGGTACCTTCCGCAGCTGTGAACTAGGTGGTCTTCTTGCCTGCCGGCTTCGGCGTGGCCCGGGGTGCTGCAGGGCGTGCAGCGGGCTTCGGCGCAGCGGGCCTGGCCACCGGCTTCGGTGGAGCAGGCACTGCTGCAGGCTTGGGTGCTGCAGGAGCAGCGGCCTCAGCCTCGGGGGCCTTGGGTGCGGCGGGAGCCGCGGGGGCCGGAGCCGGGGGCTTCGGAGCTTCCGGAGCCTCTGCCGCCGGTGTTTCGACGGCGGGTTCCGGCGTTTCGACGGCGGGTTCCGGCGCAGGTGCTTCAGTGTTGACCTGGAAGCCCTCGGGCAGCAGGTCTGCAAGCGACTGCGTCATGGGTGCCTGCTCATCGCCCGAGGTGTCGATCCGGCCGGATGCCTTGGCTTCGTTCTGGGCCTTCGCTTCGGCGCGCTGGGCCGTACGGCGGGCTTCGGCCTTGGCCTCAGCCTTGTTCTTCAGTGGACCGATGACCATGACCATGTTGCGGCCGTCGATGCGCGGGCTTGATTCCACCACACCAACTTCACCGACATCCTCAGCGAAGCGCTGGAGCAGGCGCAGGCCCATCTCGGGACGCTGCTGCTCGCGGCCACGGAACTGGATCATTGCCTTAACCTTGTCCCCGGCTCCAAGGAAGCGCAGGGCGTGGCCGCGCTTGGTCTCGTAGTCGTGGGTGTCGATCTTGAGGCGGAACCGGATTTCCTTCAGAACCGTGTTGGTCTGGTTCTTGCGGGCCTCACGGGCCTTGACTGCGGCCTCGTACTTGTACTTGCCGAAGTCCATCAGCTTGCACACCGGAGGCTTGGCCTGAGGTGCAACTTCAACGAGATCTAGGTCGGACTCGGCAGCCAGACGCAGGGCATCCTCGATACGGACGATTCCTACCTGTTCGCCGGCAGGGCCGACCAGCCGCACCTCAGGGACGCGGATACGCTCATTGATTCTTGGCTCGCTAATGTTAAAGCTCCTGTGTTCGTGATTGGTGTTCCACCGGCAAACAGAGAAGGCCCCCAATTGCCGGAGCAATCGAAGGCCTCGAGGATCGGACAGGCATACCCGGAAGGGCTGCCCGCGCTTCGCCAGGACTGTGCCTGCCGGAAACGCCCGACCTTTACCCGGCAACCTTGCTTCCCTGTGGAACTGGGAAAACGGCCGACGCGGGTGGGAGAGAACTCCGCTTGCAAACTGAAAGACGATTCTACAGAAAGATACCCGCCAACCGCACATTGCGGCAGTGGGTCTCATACACGGCAAAATAACGACATTCAGTCGGTCTGTGTCAAGCTTACCAGTATGAGCACTCCAGACAGTAATTCACACGTTTACCAGGCGCCCGCGCCGCAGGCCGATGTCTCACAGCAGGTCCGCGACATCGCAGAAGTTCCCGCCATCGAGGTCATCACGACGGCCGCTGTCCACCTCATGAGCGCCGCGGCCGTGAAGCTTGGCCTGGCCGCCGAGGAGAACGCAGAGGAACTCAAGGACCTGGATGAGGCCCGGAAGCTCATCACCGCCCTTGCCGGACTCGTGACTGCGGCGGCTCCTGAAATCGGTTCCCAGCACGCCGGTCCCTTGCGCGACGGGCTCCGTTCCCTGCAGCTCGCCTTCCGTGAAGTGTCAATCATTCCGGATCCCCCCGGCAAGGGTCCGGGCGAGAAGTTCACCGGCGCGGTCAACTGACTCAGGGCAGTAACTGACGCAAAGAAGCGTTCGACGGCGGCGGGCCGGCCTTCCGGGGCGGGTCCGCCGTCGTTCTCTTTTAAGTTCGAGGGCGGTGCAGCACCCCAGCCCGACAACCCCAATAAATTGGCTATTGTCACCGAAGCTGACCCTGAGTAAGCTCAGCTAGCCGGTTTTCCCGGCTAGCATTCGGGGCTGCGTCCTGAACGGCGCTCCCGTCAGGGGCAATGCCCCGTACACCCAGGCAGCGGGCTTCCCGGCTCACCGCCCGGAGGCAAGGACCGCCCTTTTACAAAGGCAGAACGCCATCATGCTAGGCACAACAATCCGTCTCGCCATCATCCTCGTCGCCAGCCTCGGACTGACTGCAGTCGCCACACCCGCTTACGCTGCCCCCGCAGTCCTGGTAGACGTCGGGCCTGGCACCCTCGTTGCTGACGGCGCCGCCGTCGATGTCCCAATAACGTTCACCTGCGACACGGACCCCGGCAGGATCATCGCCGTCCCTGTGGTGGAAGTGAACCAGCGCGTCACCGAGGGGCGGATTGCCAACGGCTTCGGCAACGCCCAACTCAGCTGCACGGGACAAAGCCAGACTGTCACCATCCGGGTCATTCCCCGCGCGATCGCCTACGATCCCGGGATCGCTGTGGTGTTCGTCGTGCTGCAGACGTGCACAGCGGAGTTCCAGTGCGCCGTTGTGACTGAAAGCAAGGAAATGCAGCTCGAAAAGCCGCTTGAAGTCCGGATTCCGCCCGTGGTTCCGGAGTAGGTCGCTCCAGAGCAGGAATCTTCGAAAGGAACCCTGCCGGGCCCTGTCGACATCAGGACCCGGCAGCCCGCCGGCGGCGGCGCTGCTGAAGGGCGATGCCGGCGGCGCAGAGCAGCACGCCGGCCACACCCACCGAGACGAATCCGCCCCACGCTCCGACGCCGTCGATGAACAGCCCCGCGAGCGGCGCCCCGAGCGCGATGCCCGCCGTCAGGGCCGACCCGTACCAGCCCATCGCTTCGCCCCGGCGCGCCTCGTCCACGAGGTCGGCGACTTTTTCCGACGCAGCCGAGAGAACCGGTGCGCACAGGAAGCCCGGAAGCAGGGACAGCAGGCTCAGGGTCAGGGTATCGGTGGCGAATCCCATCGGGATGGTCAGTGCCGCCATTCCCATCAGGAGCAGGATCGGGGACACGGGGCGATGCAGAGCGCCGTAGACGATGCCGCCCAGGACGGAGGCAGCACACCAGAAAACGAAGACGATTCCGATCTCGGCCTCGCGTCCGTTGGTTTCAAGGGCCGCGACGATCCCCACGTCGGTGCCGCTGAGCACCATTCCGGCCCCGGCCGCCACGGCGAACACAGCGGCCACGGACGCGGTGAACCAGGCGAAGCTGGCCGCTGCCCTCCCCCGCAGGCCTGCGTTTCGCAAACCCATCCATCCCAGGCCGCTCCGGCGGCGCTCCGCCGTCGCAGGTCCCAGCTCGGCGGCAGCTTCCTGGACGTGGGCCGGCGCTGCGGCAGCAACCGCCATTGCGGCAGCGGCCTGTTCCTCGGCCTCGCTGGCCCCGTTGCCGGCCGCACTTCGGGTGGGCGGGTTGAACCACATCAGGAACAGGCCCGCCAGGGAGGTGGAGACCCCAACGATGGTCAGGCCAAGGACTGATTGGCCGCTGGTGGCCACGACCGCCCCCGCCGCAGGCCCGACCATGAACACCATCTCCGTACTGATGGCATCGAGCGCGAAGGCCGTCCGCCGCTGGTCGCCGTCGGCGAGCACGCCCAGCGACTGCCGCACCACGCTGAAAATGGGCAGCGTCAGCAGGCCGCCCACGAAGACAAGCGGCAACAGCCACTGATAGGAAACGTGCGGCACTATCGACCAGATGACGGTCTCGGAAACCACCGAGGGGATCAGCGCCTTGCGCAACCCAACGGTGTCCACCCGCCGCCCGCGCCAAGGGGCACCCAGGGCAATGCCAACGGTCATGACCGCGGCAGCTGCGCCGGCAGCGGCATACCCCTGCCCCAGGGTGAGAACGATATGCAGCGTCAGCAGCACGCCGGCGGCCGAATGGGGTATGCGGGCAATCATGCCGACCACCAGGAGGCGGCGTATCGGCGCCACGGCCAACAGCTCCCGGTACAGGGTGAAATTCACGGGTAGTTCCTTCGTTCCGCTGCGGGGCAGAATCGGACGGACCACCATGGACCGGCGGTTACTCTGCGGCGCGCCTTAGCTTGACTTCGACCGAGTCAACACGTTCACCGAACAATACATTCCGGCTCCACTCATTGTGCAGGTCCCCAACGAGTGACTGGACGGCGGCGGCGTCCAGCCCGTCCTCCAGATACAACACCACGCGGAGCTCGGGGCCGGGTCCTCCGCCTGCCATCCGACGGCCGGATGCTGTTGCCGCAGCCACTCCTTGCCCGGGCAGAACTTCCAGACGCCGGACGGCAGGCCAGGCGGCCGCTGTCGCTTCCAGCACTGCAGCAAGCTCGGGGTCCGCGTAGGCGGGAACCCAGGGCTGCTGCTGCGCGAGAGACCAGACCGCCGGCCGACGCACCACGAACGTCACCTCGGAGCCGGGATCCACGACGAGCAGTTCCGCGCCCTCAGAGACTGCTGAGAGAGCAGCCCGCGCCGCGTATACGGCGACAGGCCTCGCGTCGGAGTGCCAGGCGGTCAATGCCGCCGAAGAAGTGAAGACCGGCATGGCGAGCCGGCCGTCCGGCGCCTTGAGTGTCACCAGCGCCATGTCCGCCTGCTTGTCGGCATGGAGCCCGGCGGCGCCTTCCGCTTCCTCGGCCAGCTGCGCCACCACGGGGACAAAGACACGCGCTGTTGCCAGCGAGGCGACAACAGCGGCTTCATCCGCGTCGCCGCTCAGGAGTGCGTCGATGGCGGCGAGATAGGCGTTGTCTGCCGTACCGTCGTCGTCCTCGAAGTTGTGGATCTTTGCATCCTCACCGGATAGGCTGCGCCCTGCCCAGGGCTGGCCAGCGGAATCCGTGGCTCCGCCGGCGCCCGCAAGGGCCGCCTCGATATGGCCCGGTAGACGGCGGGCGGGCAGCTGCCCTGCCGCATCCTCCCGGTTTTCCGGGGTCAAGCCTTGCCCAGCCATGGGGGCAGCCTAGGGGCGGCCGGCGACGTCGAGGGCCTCGGGCAGGGTGAAAGCCCCGGCGTAGAGGGCCTTACCGACAATCGCGCCTTCGACGCCCAATGGGACCAGTGAGCGAAGGACCTTCAGGTCATCGAGGCTGGAGATGCCGCCGGAGGCGACCACGGGCTTGCCGGTCTTTTCCACCATCTGGCGCAGCAGCTCAACGTTCGGTCCCTGCAAGGTGCCGTCCTTGGTCACATCGGTCACCACGTAGCGGGCACAGCCGGCTTCCTCGAGCCGGCCCAGCACGTCCCACAGGTCGCCGCCTTCTTTGGTCCAGCCGCGCCCGGCGAGGGTGGTTCCCCGGACATCGAGTCCGACGGCGATGCGGTCACCGAAGCGGTCGATCGCACGGGCCGTCCACTCCGGGTTTTCCAGGGCTGCGGTTCCCAGATTGACCCGGGCGACGCCCAGGTCAAGCGCCCTTTCCAGCGACTCGTCATCGCGCAGCCCGCCGGAGAGTTCCACCTTGATGTCCAGCCGGCCCACGACTTCGCGCAGCAGCTCGGCGTTCGAACCGCGGCCGAACGCCGCGTCCAGGTCCACGAGGTGGACCCACTCGGCGCCCTGCTGCTGCCAGTTCAGGGCTGCCTCAAGCGGCGTGCCGTAGCTGGTCTCACTGCCGGCTTCGCCCTGGACCAGGCGCACAGCCTGACCGTTCACGACGTCGACTGCGGGAAGCAGTTCAAGTGCCGGCAGTTCGTTCTGGCTGGTCATCTCGGTCCTCTGTTCTCGTGGGGCGCAGTTTCCGGTACGTGTCAGTCTGACGCAGCGGCCTTTGCGGGGTGTTGTGGCGTGCAGTGGTTGTGAATCGGGCACCTGGCCATGAAAGCGTGCAGTGGCCAGCGCGCCCGGGGTCAGGCTGCCGGCAAGGTCAGCAGGTAGGCGGCGAGCAGTGACATTGCCGCCAGGACGCCGAAGCCTATCTGCGTCCAAAGCGGCTTCTTCTGCTGCCTAAAGGAAAGCGCGCCGCCGATCAGCAGGCCGGCGAGGCCCATCAGGACGACCGACCACATCTAGGCGTCCGCTGCAGGCGTGCTGCCTGCGGCCTGCGTGCCCGCCGGCTTGGTGTCGGCCTGCGCGCTGTCTTCCCGCGCGCTGTCTCCCTGGATTGGGCCAGCAGCAGTCCGGTGGTGGGAAGTGTGCAGGCTGTTCACCCAGTTCCTGAGGAGGCGCCCGCCCGCGTCGCCCGATTTTTCCGGGTGGAACTGCGTGGCGCACAGCGGACCGTTCTCCACGGCTGCGATGAAGGGCGCACCGTGCTCGGACCAGGTGACGAGCGGCGGTGCCATGCGAGGCTGGATGACGTCGAAGTCCCAGCTCTGCACGCCGTAGGAGTGCACGAAGTAGAACCGGTCATTTTCCACGCCTTCGAAGAGCTTGGAACCCTCCGGGACCTTGACCGTGTTCCATCCCATGTGAGGAACCACGTCGGCGGGAAGGAGCTCGACCTTGCCCGGCCACTCCCCCATGCCTTCTGCTTCTGTCCCGTGTTCCACGCCCGCTTCAAAAAGGACCTGGAGGCCGACGCAGATGCCAAGGACGGGTCGGCCGCCGGCAACGCGCCGGCCGATCATCCGGATGCCGTCCACGGCCTTCAGCTCGCGCATAACGGTCTCGAAGGCGCCGACGCCGGGAACCACCAGGCCGTCAGCGTTCAGGACGTCCTCCGGCTTGGAGCTGAGGATGACTTCAGCACCGGCCCGCTCGAGCGCACGAACAGCAGAACGGACATTGCCGGAACCGTAGTCCAGCACGGTGACGGTCGGTTTCCCTTCGGGCGACGGCGGCTTCACCGTGGCTGAGGGGTCAATAATGGCGCCGTCGCGCAGCACTTTGCCGGTCACAGTGCACCCTTCGTGGACGGAATCCCCTCAACTCGGGGGTCGGGCTCGACGGCGGCGCGCAGCGCCCGGGCAAACGCCTTGAACTGGGCCTCGACAATGTGGTGCGGGTCCCGCCCGGCGAGGACGTTCATGTGCAGGCAGATGCCGGCGTGGAGGGTGATGGCCTCGAAGACGTGGCGGGTGAGCGAACCGGTGAAGTGTCCGCCGATGAGGTGGTATTCCTGGCCAGCCGGCTCTCCGCCGTGCACCAGGTAGGGCCGGCCGGAGACGTCAACCACGGCGTGGGCAAGAGCCTCATCCAACGGCACGGTAGCTTCACCGAAACGGCGGATGCCGGCCTTGTTGCCAAGGGCAGTGCGCAGCACCTCGCCGAATGTGATCGCCACGTCCTCCACCGTGTGGTGGACGTCGATGTGGATGTCGCCGGTTGCCTTCACGGTCATGTCGATAAGCGAGTGCTTGCACAGCGCGGTGAGCATGTGGTCGTAGAACGGGACCGAGGTGCTGATGTCTGATACGCCGGTGCCGTCGAGGTCGATCTCCACGAGCACGGAAGATTCGCTGGTGGTGCGCTCCAGGCGCGCGGTCCGGGCCTTGACAGTCTGGATTCCGGTATCGGTCATGGTGATAGGTGTCCTTTTTAACGAAGGAGGATGCAGACGCTGCTCTCGGTCTACCCTCCAGTTTAGGCCGGAAGAGCTGCCTGCCGGGCCAGGATGGTTTCCAGCGCCTCGAGGAAGGCTGTGGTTTCTGTCTCAGTGCCGGCGGTGACACGCAGATGTCCGGGGATGCCGACATCCCTGATCAGCACGCCGGAGTCGAGGAGTTCCTGCCACACCTGGTGCGGGTTCTCGATGCCGCCGAAGAAAACGTAGTTGGAGTCCGACGTTGCGGGCTTCAGGCCCATGCGCGTCAGCTCGGTGACAATCCTGTCGCGCTGCCGCTTGATGTCTTCAACGTCGGCCATCAGGGCTTCCCGGTGCTCCAGTGCGGCCAGAGCCGTGGCCTGGGTGATCGCCGACAGGTGGTATGGAAGGCGGACCAGGCGCAACGCGTCAGCCACTTCCGGGGCTGCCGCCATGTATCCGAGGCGGGCCCCGGCCAGGGCAAACGCCTTGCTCATGGTCCGGGAGACGATAAGCCGCTCGCGCCCGGGCAGCAGGGTCAGTGCGCTGGGCGTGCCGTCGTGGGCAAACTCGTGGTACGCCTCGTCGACGATAACTACCGTCTGGCTGGCCTCGCCGGCTTCATAGACAGCTTCCACCACATCCAGCCCCAGGCCGGTGCCGGTGGGATTGTTGGGTGAGCAGAGGAACACGACGTTCGGCTGCAGCTCACGGACCTGGCGTGCGGCCGACTCGGCGCTCAGGCCGTAGCCCTCCGCCCGCTGCCCCACAATGTATTCGGTGTCGGTTCCACTGGCCAGCAGGGGGTACATGGAGTACGTGGGTGGAAAGCCCAGGGCCGTGCGGCCGGGGCCGCCGAATGCCTGGAGAATCTGCTGGAGGACTTCGTTGGAGCCGTTGGCGGCCCAGATATTCTCGGCGCCCAGCCCGTGGCCCAGGTACTCGGCGAGGGCTTCCCGGAGCTTGGTGAACTCGCGGTCCGGGTACCGGTTCAAGCCGGCCGCGGCTTCCGTCACGGCCTCCGAAATTGCAGCCCTGACGTCCGCTGGCACCCCGTGGGTGTTCTCATTGACGTTCAGCAGGATGGGCACCTCCAGCTGCGGTGCACCGTAGGGCGTCAGCCCCCGCAAGTTGGTCCGGAGGGGCAGGCGGTTCAGTCGCTCAAGCTGGTCAGTCACTTGGACAGTTTATTTGCCCGGAGCGGCGAGCAGGAAACTGTGACCGGTGAGGCGGCGGGCGGGGGGCAGACGGGGCGCCCGCAATCAGGACCTGGCGGAAGGGACGAACAGCTGCTGCCCCGGCATGACCTTGCCATTCTCCAGGCTATTTAACTGGACGATATCGGCGATGGTGTCACGGGCGTCCCTGGTGGGATCTGCGCTCACGGCGATGGCCCACAGGGACTCCCCCGGCTGCACCGTCACGGTGACGGTCTCTGTGACTGAGAGTCCGCTGGCTGTGTCCGCTGCCTTGGCCGGGGAATTCAGCAGGCCGGCGAGGGAGATCAGGAGCGCCGCAAGAAGCACCAGCGGGAACCCGATCAGTACGATCCGGCCACGTCGGGTGAGCCGCAGACGAGGCGGCTTCCCCGCCTGCCCGCTTGCGGCCTGAGACCGAACCGCGTGAGGCTGCAGTGCATGAGTCTGACGTACGTCAGACTGCATGACGTGAGGCTGCACCCCATGAGACTGCACTTTGTGAGACTGCACTTTGTGAGACTGCCCTGCGGGAGACTGCACTGCGTGAGGCTGATGAACCGTTGTTGAAGCTGACATGACCTAAGCCCTCCTGGACTACTCTGTGCTGCTGCCGGTCGGTACTGCTGAGCATGTGTACAGCTGCTTCCCTGGCTGCCGCCGGGGCTGAGCTGCTGCCCACGCGCCCGGGTTCAACCGGATGTCCGCCATCATGTTCGAAGAACGGATCGGACCTGCAGTGGCAATAGAACACATGTTCGAACTTTGCTTCTCCAGTTTTAGCACTTATCAACGAACAAAGTCGAGACTCGCTAGAACAAATGTTTGAAAAAGCCGTGCGGCTGGCCTACGTTGGAAATCAAAGAACAACCACTTCTGCAGTTGATCAGCAGGGTCTGACATTTTCAGGCCGGGGGGTTCCCGGCACTGCAGCCCCGCAGTCCGGGTGGAACGAAAGGCACTTGCGAACATGGCAGCATCAGCCTCCGAAGGCAAAGCTACCCAGCGCAGCCAGCGGCCCCGGAAGCCCAAGGGGCTCACCATCCGCCAGAAGAAGATCCTGGAAACCATACAGCGTTCGGTAAATGACAACGGCTACCCTCCCTCCATGCGGGAGATTGGCGATACCGTCGGGCTGGCCAGCCTGTCCAGCGTGACCCACCAGCTCTCACAGCTGGAGAAGCTCGGATATCTCCGGCGCGATCCCAAGCGGCCCCGGGCAATGGAAGTCCTCATGCCGCTGACCCTGGACGCCGGCCTGTCCAAAGCTTCCGACCCCGAGCAGGACGTCCGGCTTCGCAGCGTCGGCCCGGCCGGCGTGTCCGAGCTTCCCAGCGCAACGGACACAGCCATGGTGCCGCTGGTCGGCCGCATCGCGGCCGGCGGCCCCATCCTCGCGGACCAGATGGTGGAGGAGCTGATGCCGCTCCCCCGGCAGCTTGTGGGCCACGGGGAACTGTTTATGCTGCGGGTCGCGGGTGACTCCATGGTGGACGCCGCGATCTGCGACGGCGACTGGGTGGTGGTGCGCCGTCAAAGCGACGCCGTCAACGGCGACATCGTTGCGGCGCTGCTGGATGACGAAGCAACAGTGAAGACCTTCCGGCAGCGTGACGGCCACACCTGGCTGCTTCCGCAAAACACGCAGTACGAGCCCATCCTGGGCGACCACGCCGTCGTCATGGGCAAGGTCGTTTCGGTGCTCCGCTCGCTCTAGGCTCCGTTCGCTCTAGGCTGCGTTTGCTCTAGGCTGCGTTCGTTCCGGGCTGCGTTCGTTCTGGACACGCGCACCCGAGGACTCCGACGCACTGCAGGCCACGCTGACTCCGGGCCCCCGCTCACTCCGCCTGGGCGAGCCTTTCCAGTGCTGCAATGGCGATCTTGCGGTCCGTCGTGGGCCAGAACGGCGGGAGCGCAGCCCGCAGAAATCCGCCGTAGCGCTCGGTGGAAAGCCGCGAATCCAGTACTGCCACCACACCCCGGTCATCCGTGGACCGGATAAGACGTCCGGCACCCTGGGCCAACCGGATCGCCGCATGCGTGGCCGAGACGGACATGAATCCATTGCCGCCGGACTGCGCCACCGCACGCGAACGTGCAGTCATCAGCGGATCATCCGGCCGCGGGAACGGAATCCTGTCAATCACCACAAGCCGGCACGAGCCGCCGGGCACGTCCACCCCCTGCCAGAGGGACATGGTCCCGAACAGGCAAGTGTCCGGCTCGTCTGCGAACTGCTTGACCAGCGCGGTCATCGTGGAATCGCCCTGGCAGAGCACGTCGACGTCGAGGCGGGGGCGAAGAGCATCAGCGGCCTCCTCGGCGGCGCGACGGGACGAGAAGAGGCACAGTGCTCCCCCGCCCGAGGCCTTGATGAGAGCTTCGAGTTCGTCGAGCGCTTCGGGCGACGTGCCCCTCCCCGGCTTGGGCAGATGCCCCGCCACATAGAGAATGCCTTGCTTCGGGTAATCGAAGGGGGAACCCACGTCCACGCCGGTCCAGCTGGGGGCGCCCTCGCCCAGGAGGCCGAGGCCGCCGGCCGCGGGTTCGAAGGCCGAGCCGATGGCGAGCGTGGCGGAGGTCAACACTACGGTGTGGTCCGCGAACAGTCCCTCCCGGAGACGCCCGGCGACGCTCAGCGGGGCGATATTGATCAGCGCGGGCTGGGTGTCGTCCGGCGGTGAGTAGCCCTGCTGGGGATCGAAGGTGCTGTTCCGGGAAAACCAGACCACTTCGCGGTTCTCGCGCGCGGCGAGCAGCCGTTCGCACAGTTCCAGAATGACAAGGAGGCGGGAACGCGCGAGCTGCCGGCCGCCGTCGGCCGTGCTGTTGCTGTCCCCCTTGGAATCGGAGAGCGCTGCCCTGCACGCCTCCCGGAGCTGGTCAACGCAGTCGAGCTGCTCGGCATTGAGTCCGTTCGGCAGCAGGCCGCTGGGAACGCCCGCGAGGGCAAGTTCAAGGTTGGCTGCGGCGTTATTGAGCGCATCCACAGTGATCCCGGTGTGCTTCCGGGCACCTGATGCTGCCGCGTGGACCATGGCAACGGACAGCTGCCCGGACACTGCGCCGGTGACGCGGTCCTGCAGCTCGTGCGCCTCGTCGACGACGACCACATCGTATTCGGGCAGGACAGCCAGGCCCTCAAAGGCGCTGACGGCGAGCATGGCGTGGTTGGTGACGACGACGTCCGCCTCGGCTGCTTCGTGCCTGGCCAGTTCACTGAAGCACTCTTCGGCGAGGGGGCATTTTTGGGCGCCGAGGCATTCCATCGACGTGACGGAAACCTGCCGCCAGGCGCGGTCGGTGACGCCTGGAAGGAGTTCATCACGGTCGCCCGTGGCAGTCTTTTCTGCCCATTCGCGGAGCCGGACGACCTCCTTGCCGAGCTGTGATGAGGGCCCGCCCATGGCAGCGGCGAAATGCGGGACGCTGGTGTCCTCGCCGAGGGAGAAGAGCTGTCCCTCGGAGGGCTCCTCCGAAGGAAAGCCGCCTTCAAGCTTGTGCCGGCAGACGTAGTTGGCCCGGCCTTTGACGAGGGCCACCTTCACCGGGCGGTCGAGGGCCGGCTTGAGGGCCTCCAACAGCCGGGGCAGGTCACGGCCAACGATCTGGGTCTGCAGCGCCAGGGTGGCGGTGGAGACAAGAGTGGGCTTGTTGCTTTCCAGCGAGTGGGCGATGAGCGGGACCAGGTAGGCCAGGGACTTTCCGGTGCCTGTGCCTGCCTGGACCAGCAGGTGGTCGCCGGTTTCGATGGCCCGCGCCACCTGCCGCGCCATCTCATGCTGGCCGCTTCGGCTCTGGCCGCCCATGCCGGCCACGGCGCGGTCGAGGAGCTCGATGACGAACTCCTCGCCGGCCGTGGCACCGGAGGAGGCGGAGGCCGCCCGGTCAGTCATTGGTAATGAAGGATTCCAGTTCAGCCGCAAGGCCTTCCCGGACCATCACGACGGCCCGGGTGCCGCCCTCTTCGTGCTCCATGCTCAGGATCTCCGCGTCAGACTCGTGGAGCTTGTTGATCAGGTCACCCCGGTGGTACGGCACCAGCAGCTCCAGCTTGACGCTGGGCCGCGGGATGCCGTCACTGATGGCCTTCAGCAGCTCGGAAATCCCCTCGCCGGTGCGGGCCGACACCACCACGTGGCGGGGCTCGCGCTGCTTCAGGCGCTCGACGACGAACGGGTCGGCCGCGTCTGCCTTGTTCAGCACGATGATCTCGGGCACCTTGCGGGCATCCACCTCGGCGAAGACCGAGCGCACGGCAGCGATCTGCCCCTCCGGATCCGGGTGGGAGACGTCCACAACGTGCAGGATCAGGTCGGCGTCCGCGACTTCCTCCAGCGTGGAGCGGAATGCCTCCACGAGCTGGGTGGGAAGTGACCGGACGAAGCCCACCGTGTCCGCAAGCGTGTACCCCAGACCGTCCGAGGTCTCAGCCTTGCGGACGGTCGGGTCCAGCGTGGCGAACAGGGCGTTCTCCACCAGGACGCCGGCGTCGGTCAGCCGGTTCAGCAGTGAGGACTTGCCCGCGTTGGTGTACCCCGCAATCGCCACAGACGGTACGGCATTGCGACGGCGGTTGGCCCGCTTGGTCTCCCGGGCCGGCTTCATCGCGGCGATTTCGCGGCGCAGCTTTGCCATCCGGGTGCGGATACGCCGGCGGTCAAGTTCGATCTTGGTTTCACCGGGGCCACGCGAACCCATGCCGGCACCGGCACCGCCCACCTGGCCACCGGCCTGCCGGGACATCGATTCACCCCAGCCACGGAGGCGCGGGAGCAGGTATTCGAGCTGCGCAAGCTCCACCTGGGCCTTGCCCTCGCGGCTCTTCGCGTGCTGGGCGAAGATGTCGAGGATCAGCGCTGTGCGGTCGATGACCTTGACCTTGACGATGTCTTCGAGTCCGCGGCGCTGGGAGGGTGCAAGTTCCGCGTCAACCACCACGGTGTCTGCGCCGGTGGACATCACGACGTCCTTGAGTTCCAGGGCCTTTCCCGCGCCGAGGAACGTGCCGGGGTCCGGCTTCGCCCTCCGCTGGACCAGTCCGTCGAGGACCTCCGAGCCTGCCGTTTCGGCCAGGGCGGCGAGTTCGCGCAGGGAGTTCTCGGCGTCGGCAAGGGTGCCTTCGCTCCAGAGCCCCGTCAGCACCACACGCTCCAGGCGCAGCTGCCGGTATTCGACTTCGGTGACGTCCTCGAGTTCGGTGGACAGCCCTGCCGTACGGCGCAGGGCGCGGCGTTCCTCGAGATCCTGCTGGTCTCCGTCGAACATGCTGTGTTCTTCGTCAAGCCGTGAGATGGCCTGTGCTTGGCCAAGGACCGCGTTGCCGGCGGCTTCCGAGCCGTTGGCGTCCGCGGCGTTCCGTGCCGGAACGTCCTTGGATAGGATCCGGTCGATCACAGCCTGGATTTCCGCAGGACTCATGTCCTGGGCGGCTGGTTCGGATCCGGAATTGTGCTGACTGGTCATGGTCTCCTTAGAAGGTTCTGCATCTTCAGAATAGTGCTGATTGCTGCCCTTGGGCGTGGTATTCGCGCTGGGCTGACTGCGAGGGGTCATGAAGGCTCCTGAAATGCCGACGGCTCAAGGGCCGGAGCGGCAGGAAGTGGACTGGCTGAGTGTTGATGGGTGCGCTCCGGGCGGAAGGTGGTACACCTGCGTCGCGACGGGAGGGCATGTGGCCGGGGCCGCGGCTAAAGCCTGCGGCGGAGAAATACCGGCTACTCAAAAGTCAGGAACATGCCTACTAGGATAGCAGAAGTCCGGCACCGGTTTTCCATCCCGCAGGTGAGCCCACTAATATGGGCCAGTTATGGACTCTGCCCACTATTTCAGCGCCTCGCCCGCAGGGCCGTTCACCCGCAAGCCGCTTACCGTGGAGCTGGCCGGTGAATCGCGCAGGCTGCACACGTCCTCGGGCATCTTCAGCCCGGACGGGATCGACAAGGGGACGGCGATCTTGCTGGCGGAGGTCCCCGCCCCGGCGCCGCAGGGAAACCTGCTGGACATAGGCTGCGGCTGGGGCCCCATTGCGCTGTCCATGGCGCTGCGTGCGCCGCACGCGCAGGTTTATGCGGTGGACGTCAACGAACGCTGCATTGCGCTCACGAATGAGAACGCTGCCCTTCTTGGGCTGAACAACGTCACCGCCAGCGCGCCGGAGGGGGTTGATCCGGAGCTGCGGTTCGATACCATCTGGTCCAATCCGCCGATCCGGATCGGCAAGGACGAGCTGCACTCACTGCTGTTGCTCTGGCTGCCGCGCCTGGCACCGGGCGGCTCGGCATGGCTGGTGGTGCAGAAGAACCTGGGTTCCGATTCCCTGCAGCGCTGGCTGGACACGGTGCTCGATGATTCCTTCACGGTGACCCGTGAGAGCACGTCAAAGTCGTTCCGGATCCTGCGCGTCAGGAAAGCGTCCCGCTAGCAACGATCGTTGCCGGGCCGCTCAGCTCCACGTGCTCGCGGCCGTCGGCCACTGTGAAGAATTTCACGCCGACGACGCCGCCCGGTACCTTCACATGCCAGGCGTCCGGTGCCCCCTGTCCGGCCCAGTGACGGATAGCCACGGCGGCGGCGCACGCGCCGGTGCCACAGGATTGGGTCTCCCCGACTCCGCGTTCGTGCACCCGCATGGTCACGGTGCCCACGCCGTCGTGGACCAGCGGCTCTGAGGGCACGACGAACTCGACGTTGGTTCCGTGCTCGGGCTTCGGGTCCACGTGGGGGGCGGCGAAGAGTTTCATGCCGTCCAGCTCGGACAGTTCCGCCAGGGCCACCACCGTGTGCGGGTTTCCCATGCTGACTGACAGCGCGGGCCGCGGCACCTCCAGACCGTCAGCACTGACGAGGGAGTCCATGGCCCGGGCGGCGGCATCGGCGGGGAAAATGAATTCCCACGGGCCCATGTCCACGGCGTACCCGTCAGCGGTGCGGACGATCGTTTTGACGCCGCCGCGCGTTCCGATTGTGAGCGCGCCCCCCGGCGGCAGTTCCGCCAGGCCCTCGGCGAGGAGGAAGTGAACGAAGACCCGGACGCCGTTCCCGCACATTTCGGACAGTGAACCGTCGCCGTTGCGGTAATCCATGAACCATTCGGCATCCGGGTTCACGGAGAGAATCTGGCGGCCTTCATCGAGCAGCCGGGACGGGACGGCACGGATGAGGCCGTCCCCGCCGATGCCGCGGTGCCGGTCGCACAGCCCGGCGACCTGCTCCGGGGAGATGGAATGCATGCCCTCAGGGTCGGCGATCAGCACGAAGTCGTTGCCGGTGCCGTGGCCCTTCGAGAAGCGGAGGCCACTCAGTTGTGACACGGGGCGCTCAGCGGTTTCTGCAAGGGCTTCATTCATATTTCAAGGTTACCCGCCGCCAGAGGGGTCCGAAAAACAGACGGCGCCGTATCTGCTGGGCGCGTCAGCTGCAGAGAACCGCGGCCTTTGCGACCAGGTCAGGATCCTGCCAGTCCAGCCACGCGATGCGCGGATCCGCACGGAACCACGTGAGCTGGCGGCGGGCGAACTGCCGGGTGGCCACGATCGTCTCCTCGGCTGCCTGCGGAACGTCGGCTTCGCCGTCGAGCACTTTCAGGAACTGGGCGTATCCCAGTGCGCGGGGCGCGGTTCGGCCGCGCCGCAGCCCGGCAGCATCAAGGCGCTCAACCTCTGCCAGGAGTCCCCTGTCGACCATCCGGTGGACGCGTGCGGCGAGCCGCTCCCGGAGTATCTCCCTGTCCACCTCCAGTCCGATCTGGACGGTCGGCTGCACGTACTCCCGGTTGGGCATGAACGAACTGAACGGGCGGCCTGTCAGCTCAAAGACCTCCAGCGCACGGATGATCCGCCGCGCGTCGCCGAGCCGGCCGGCGGAAACCGGGTCGACGCGCCTCAGCCGCTCCAGGAGCGGGGCAATGCCGGCGTCAGCGTGTTCCTGCTCGAGCCGCTTCCGGATGGAGGCCGAGGTACCCGGGAACTCAAGGACGTCGACCGCGGCACGGACATACAACCCGGAGCCGCCCGCGAGGATCGCGCGTTTCCCCCGGCTGTGGATGTCAGCGATGGCGGCCCGGGCGTGCTGCTGGAACTCGGATACGGATGCTTCCTCGGTCACATCCAGGATGTCCAGCAGGTGGTGCGGAACCCCCTTGCGTTCGGCATCGGTGACCTTGGCAGTTCCGATGTCCATGCCGCGGTAGAACTGCATGGCGTCGGCGTTGATAACCTCGCCGTCAAGTTTCAGTGCGAGCTCGACGGCCAGGTCTGACTTTCCGGACCCAGTCGGCCCGACCACCGCGATGACAGGCGGCTGCCTGGCGTCCACTGGCTAGCGACTGGGGATCGGGAGCGACGGCATGCCGAGCGAGACGCTGGATTTCCCGCTCGGAGCAGCAGGCGCGGGAGCGCCGCAGGAATCGGCCTGTGACCTGTCCCATGCGTCCCCTGCCCGCGATCGGCGCAGGGAGTAATCCTCCGCGGTTGCGGGGTCGGCAACCAGGTGGAAAGCGGCAGCCTCGGTAATCGTGACGGTGACGAGGTCACCGGGCCGCGGGGCGGGGGCACCCTCCGGCACGGAGAAGTGGACGAGCCGCTGGTCCTGCGCCCTGCCGGACAACCTGTGGGTTTCCTCTGCCTTGCGTCCCGACTGGGCGGTCACCATGACCTCGACCCGCCGCCCGAGCTGCTTCGCGTTTTCCTCCGCAGCGATGCGGTCCTGCAGGGCGGTGAGCCGTTCGAAGCGTTCCTGGACCACAGCCTTGGGCAGCTGGTCGGGAAGGTCGGCTGCCGGCGTACCGGGCCGCTTGGAGTACTGGAAGGTGAAGGCAGTGGCGAAGCGGGACTTTTCGACAACGTCCAGGGTCGCCTGGAAATCCTCTTCGGTCTCGCCGGGGAAGCCCACGATGATGTCCGTGGAGATCGCGGCGTGCGGCATCTTCTCCCGGACCTTGTCCAAGATTCCCAGGAACTTCGAGGAGCGGTAGGACCGTCGCATGTCCTTCAAAACCTTGTCCGAGCCCGACTGCAGCGGCATGTGCAGCTGCGGCATGACGTTCGGCGTCTCGGCCATGGCGTCGATGACGTCGTCCGTAAAGGCGGCGGGGTGCGGGCTGGTGAAGCGGACCCTCTCCAGGCCCGGGATCTCGCCGCATGCGCGGAGCAGCTTGGAGAACGCCTGGCGGTCGCCGAACTCCACGCCGTAGGAGTTCACGTTCTGGCCAAGGAGTGTCACTTCGATGGCGCCGTCCTCCACCAGAGCCTGCACTTCGGCGAGGATGTCCCCGGGGCGGCGGTCTTTCTCCTTGCCGCGCAGGGCGGGAACGATGCAGAAAGTGCAGGTGTTGTTGCAGCCGACCGAGATGGACACCCAGCCGGAATACACCGAATCGCGCTTCGTGGGCAGCGTCGACGGGAAGACGTCCAGCGACTCAAGGATCTCCAGCTGCGCCTCGCTGTTGTGGCGCGCACGGTCCAGAAGGGCCGGCAGGGCACCGACGTTATGCGTGCCGAAGACGGCATCCACCCACGGAGCCTTCTTCAGGATGGTGTCGCGGTCCTTCTGGGCCAGGCAGCCGCCGACGGCGATCTGCATCCCGGGGTTGGCCGCCTTGACCGGGGCCAGCTGGCCAAGGTTTCCGTACAGCTTGTTGTCTGCGTTTTCCCTGACCGCGCACGTGTTGAACACCACGACGTCGGCCTGGGTGCCCTCCGCCGGAACGTAGCCCGCCGCTTCGAGCATCCCGGCCATGCGCTCGGAATCATGGACGTTCATTTGGCATCCGAAGGTGCGCACCTGGTAGGTGCGGGGCGCGCCGGAAGCGTCGGCGGCTGCGGGTAGGGCGCCGCTTGCTGGGGAAGGGTAGGTCAGGCTCACCCATTAAGCGTACCGGCTGCGTCCGCATGCAGGGCGCGGCCCTTAGGCGGGCATGCTGTGGGCGGGCGCTCTGCCTGCCCGTGACGCTCTAACTGCCCGAGACGCTCTCACTGCCCGAGACGGAGTCCAGCACTTCGCCGACGATGCGGAAGGCCTGCGACGGCTGGTACCCCTTGCGCGCGAGCATGGAGGCCAGGCGCCGGGCTACTTTGTCCCGCTCGGCGCGGTCCGTCAGGTCCAGGCCAGGACGCAGCTTGCGCTCCACCAACTGCCGGGCCGCAGCTTCCTCGTCCTCATCGCTAAGCTGCTCCAGCGCCGACGCCGCCATCTCGGGGTCGATGCCCTTCTCCGACAGCTCGCGGCGCAGGGCGCCCTTTGCCAGCTTGCGGGTCTGCGAGCGGCTCCGCACCCACATGTCGGCGAACTCCGCATCATCGACGAGCTTGACCTCCTCGAAGCGGTCCAGCACAGCAGCAGCGACGTCTTCCGGCACATTGCGTTCCGCCAGTTTGCGCTCCAGCTGCAGCCTGCTCTTGGGCGCGCTGGTCAGCTGGCGCAGCACGATGGCACGCGCCACCGACGCCGGATCTGCTTCCCTGTCCTCGGAGGGTGGCGGCGGTGCGCTCTCTCCGGACGGAGATGCCGGGGCAGACCAGTGGCCTTCCCCGGCACCGGCGCCCCGGCCGCGCCGCCTGCTGCTAGAAACCGTCAACAGCCTTCAGCTTCGGCGAAGCCTCAGCCTCAGCAGCGGGCTTGACTCCCACGCCGAGCTTTTCCTTGATGAGCCGCTCCAGTTCCGCCGCGAGTTCGGGGTTGTCGCGAAGGAAGCGCCTGGAGTTCTCCATGCCCTGGCCAAGCTGGTCGCCGTCATACGTGAACCAGGAGCCGGACTTCTTGATGATGCCGTGCTCCACGCCCATGTCGATAATGCCGCCCTCGCGGGAGATGCCCTGGCCGTAGATGATGTCGAATTCGGCGATCTTGAAGGGCGGCGCCATCTTGTTCTTGACGATCTTGGCCTTGGTGCGGTTACCGACCGAGTCGGCGCCTTCCTTCAGCGTCTGGATACGGCGGACGTCGATACGGACGGAGGCGTAGAACTTCAGCGCCTTACCACCGGTGGTGGTTTCGGGTGAGCCGAAGAACACACCGATCTTTTCGCGGAGCTGGTTGATGAAGATGGCGGTGGTCTTGGTCTGGCTCAGCCGGCCGGTGATCTTTCGCAGGGCCTGGCTCATCAGTCGTGCCTGGAGGCCGACGTGGCTGTCGCCCATGTCGCCTTCGATTTCCGCACGCGGGACGAGGGCAGCCACGGAGTCAATGACCACAATGTCCAGTGAACCGGAGCCGACCAGCATGTCCATGATCTCGAGCGCCTGCTCACCGGTGTCCGGCTGGGATACCAGCAGTGCATCGGTGTCCACACCCAGCTTGGCCGCGTACTCGGGGTCCAGGGCGTGCTCAGCGTCGATGAAGGCGGCGATCCCGCCGTTGCGCTGAGCGTTCGCTACGGCGTGGAGGGCAACGGTGGTCTTACCGGAAGATTCGGGACCATAGATCTCCACGACCCTGCCACGCGGAAGCCCGCCGATGCCAAGGGCGACATCCAGGGCAATCGATCCGGTGGGGATGACCTCGATGGGGGCTCGGGTCTCATCACCCAGCCGCATGATCGATCCTTTGCCGAACTGCTTGTCAATCTGGGCAAGCGCTGCTTCAAGCGCCTTTGCACGGTCCGGGGCTGCCGCCATGGTTCACACCTCTGTTGCTTTCTCGCTGTGGAGTGGCCTGCGCGGCCCTTTTCTCTGTCATCTCTGACGCTATCGCCGGCCTGTGACAATATTGCCCGGCGCGGTTGCGTATGTGGATAACCCGCTGGAAAAAAGCATAGTCCCATCCGAACAGATATTCGAAGAACTGGTCGGCGTGTCAGGATTCTGCCAGCGGAGTGGGAGGACTCAGTGCCTGGTGGGTTTGATATCCCGGCCAAGGCGGCGTTCAGCGGGAACGTCCTGTACGTCGCACATGGCCAGCCAAACGTCGCGGGGATTGACGCCGGCGGCCAGTGCTTCGTCGGCGGTCCGGCCTCCGACTCCCGCGAGGCTCAACGAGCTGCTGAGTACGCGGGAATAGCCTGCACCAAACTCATCGTCCATGAGCCGCCAAAAATCACTGATCCGCACAACATAGAGTCTCTCATGGCCGGCGGACTCTAGAATGGTTGCCATGAGCAACCCCGTTGACGTCCCGGGGACGTCCGCCCCTTCTGAAGACACCCTGGATGCCGCCCTGAAGTCTGTGGAGCAGCAGATCAGCATCTTCTGGCGGCGTGCCCGCGCTGTTTCCCAGCAGTTGTCGCGCCAGGTGCATCCGGACATGGAACCCGCCGCCTACGGGCTGCTCACGATGATCCGCAAGACGGGACCCATCAGGCTGACCGAACTGGCGTCGTGCATCGGCGTCGGCAAGCCCTCCGTGAGCCGCCAGATTGCGTTCTTGGAGAGCATCGGCCTCGTTCTCAAGGAAGCGGATCCCCTGGATGGACGCGCACAGACAATCCGCCTCACGCCCAAGGGCGAAGAGAAGATGCACCAGGTACAGGACGCCAGGCACCAGGTCTTCCGGGAGCGGTTGGGCGAATGGCCGGTGGAGGACCTGGAAGCACTCGCCACCTATATGGCCAAGTTGAATTCAACATATGAGCGTGACGGGTTTCCAAGGGACGAAACCCCGTAGATGGACGAAGGCCCCCGGCTGCTGCCGGGGGCCTTCGGTCTCGTTATGAAGCTGTCTCGTTATGAAGCTTTAGATTCGGTGCCGGTCACCGGGCGCCGGACAGCAGGCCCTTGGCCAGCTCGTTGTTCAGCTCAGTGTTGAGGTCGCGGTCGAGATCACGGCCGTAACGCTGGGAGAATTCCTGCGGCACCGTGTCGGGCACTGCAACGCCCTCGGCCATGGCCACACGGTCACTGACCTCGCGGAGCATGCTGGACAGCGGAACGTCCAGGGCAGAGCAGATTGAGGACAGGAGCTCCGAAGAGGCTTCCTTCTGGCCGCGCTCCACTTCGCTCAAGTAACCCAGGGAAACCCGGGCGCTGTGGGACACTTCGCGGAGGGTACGCCCCTGGCGCTGGCGGACATCGCGCAGGACATCACCGATTTCGTGACGTAGTACTACCATCTTGCGCTCCTTCTGTTCGCTCTTGGACTGATCAGCGAGGCCCACATCCTTCCAGCGGACAACGCCGTTTACGGATACGGGCTGCTTTACCATCTGTATCGCCTTGCTCCCTCATGAGTCCGGTCCGCTGGAGGGCGAACCGATGTTGGTGTTTTCATCCTAGGCGCCTCCCTATTCCGGAAGCGACACAATGTAACAACTATTCGGAAATGGTTTTTGTTCCCGGCAACCTTACTCCCGGTAACTTAGCGAGGCGAGGGCCTCCCGAAGCCGTTCCAGGGCGGCCTCGCAAGCCAGCGCCCTGATCTCCGCCCGCGTGCCCTCGAAACTGTAGGGATAGGAGGTGGCACCGTGCGCGCTGGCGACACCGATGAACACCGTTCCCACCGGCTTCCCGTCATGCTCCCCCGGCCCCGCCACGCCGGTGGTCGCTACGGCCAGGTCCGCTCCACAGGCGGTGCGTGCCCCTTCGGCCATGGCTGCGGCCACGTCGCCGTTCACCGACCCCACGGCGTCAAGTAGTTCCTGGGGAACGCGGAGGAGGTCACGCTTGACGGAATTGCTGTACGAGACGACGCCGCCCCGCAGCATTGCAGAGGCACCGGGTGTGTCAGCAAGGATGGCGCTGACCATGCCCGCAGTCAGGGACTCTGCGGTGGCTATCGTGATGCCGCTGCCTGCCGCTGCCGCCACGGTTTCGCCGGCAAGTCTGTGAAGGTTGCTCATGCCTCCCCCTCCCGGGTGTCCGGCCGGTGCTCTTCCTCGGCCATATGTTGGTCCCCTGCCCTGTGCTCTTCCTCGGCCATCTGCTGTTCTTCTGCCCTGCGGCGCAGCCCCTGGGAGCGGACCTTGAGTGCCTCGATGACGTACTCGACGCCGGTCCACACCGTGATGAGCACGGCGACCAGCATGACGGCGAGGGCCACCCAGACCAGCCAGGGCGCGATGGCGGACAGCGGAAGCAGGTACAGGAAGATTGCGGCGGTCTGCACCACGGTCTTGAGTTTTCCTCCCCGCGACGCCGGAATGACGCCGTAGCGGATGACGAAGAACCGCAGTGCGGTGATACCCCATTCGCGGACGAGGATGACCAGCGTGATCCACCAGGGCAGTTCGTTCAGGACCGAGAGCATGACCAGCGCGGAGCCGGTCAGCAGCTTGTCGGCAATGGGATCGGCAATCTTGCCGAAATCGGTGACCAGTCCGCGGCTGCGGGCGATGTCGCCGTCGAGCTTGTCCGTGTAGATGGCGACGGCGAACGCCGCCACGGCGGCCCACCGCCAGGGCCCGGACTCGCTGCTGAGCCCCGGCGCGTCTGCCAGGAGGAACCACACGAAGAACGGCACCAGCACGATGCGGAGCATGGTGAGGATGTTGGGTAGATTCCAGATCCCGGAGCTGTTGGAGCCGGCCGCGGTCGCTTCGGTGCTAGTCACCTTCCTAGGCTACCGTCTTCCGGGCCCCCGCTTCAGGGCTACCGGTTCAGTGCTACCGCCCCGTGAGGGACCAGGCGTCTTCGGAGCCGTCACCGTCGTCGCCCGGGCCGTCGGCGCCGTCGTAGTACTCAACGTTTTGCGTGCGGTTGTCCAGGTCGGCGGCAACGAGGTCCTCCGCATAGCCGCCCTGCGCAATGTTGGCGTTGGCGTTGTCGCTCAGTGCGGCGGTCTGCGAATCGGGCGCAGCCGGGGCCTCCTGGCCCTTCATGGCAGCCAGCACGGCGGCAAGGTCGTCCGGCTTGACCAGGACGTCGCGGGCCTTTGATCCTTCGGACGGGCCCACCACTCCCCTGGACTCCAGGAGGTCCATGAGGCGGCCGGCCTTGGCGAATCCGACCCGCAGCTTGCGCTGCAGCATCGACGTGGAGCCGAACTGTGTGGTGACCACAAGTTCGGTGGCCTGCAGCAGCACCTCGAGATCGTCTCCGATGTCGTCGTCGATCTGCTTCTTGGGGGCATCTGCGGCGACGTCGTCCCGGTACTCAGCTTTGAGCTGGCCCTTGACGTGCTCCACCACGTTATGGATTTCAGACTCCGTCACCCAGGCGCCCTGCACGCGCATTGCCTTGGAGGCGCCCATGGGCAGGAACAGGGCGTCACCCTGCCCGATCAGCTTTTCGGCGCCTGGCTGGTCGAGGACCACGCGGGAGTCGGTGACCGAGGAGGTCGCGAACGCCATGCGGGACGGCACGTTCGCCTTGATGAGGCCGGTGACGACATCCACGGACGGCCGCTGGGTGGCCAGGACCAGGTGGATGCCGGCGGCGCGCGCCAGCTGCGTGATCCGGACGATGGAGTCTTCGACGTCGCGCGGGGCCACCATCATGAGGTCGGCGAGCTCGTCCACGATCACCAGGAGGTAGGGGTAGGGCCGTATGACGCGCTTCGAATCGACCGGTGGATGGACCTTGCCGGCGCGGACTGCTTTGTTGAAGTCATCGATGTGCTTGAAGCCGTAATTGGCAAGGTCGTCGTAGCGGGCGTCCATTTCCCGGACCACCCACTGCAGCGCCTCCGCCGCCTTCTTCGGGTTCGTGATGATCGGCGTGATGAGGTGCGGCACGCCCTCATAGGCGGTCAGTTCCACGCGCTTGGGGTCCACCATGACCATGCGGACCTCGTCAGGGGTGGCCCGCATGAGCAGGGACGTGATCATGGAGTTGACGAAGGAGGACTTACCGGCGCCGGTGGCACCGGCCACCAGGAGGTGGGGCATCTTCGCCAGGTTGGCGACGACGTATCCGCCTTCCACGTCCTTGCCGACGCCCATGACCATGGGATGGTCGGTGCGCCGGGCGTTCTGGCTCCGCAGGACATCGCCCAGCGACACAGTCTCACGGTCCGTGTTGGGAATTTCGATGCCGATGGCGGACTTACCGGGGATGGGGCTCAGGATGCGCACATCGGAACTGGCAACGGCGTAGGAGATGTTCTTGGACAGCGCCGTGACGCGCTCCACCTTGGTCCCGGGCGCGAGCTCGATTTCGTAGCGCGTGACAGTGGGACCACGGCTGAACCCGGTCACCGTGGCGTCTACGTTGAACTGGGTGAGCGTATCGGTCAGGGCGGCAACGACGGCGTCGTTGGCTTCCGTCCGCTCCTTCGGGATGGACCCTGGAGTCAGCATGTCCGACGACGGCAGGGTGTAGGTGACGTCGCCGGCCAGCGAAAGCTGCTCTGTGCGCTGCGGGATGGGCGTGGGCGGCGGCGGGGGCGCCACCGGCTTGGACGGCACGTGAACGGCCGCACCCGGTGCATTCATGCCCGGCGCTGCGCCGGGCATGTTCAAGCCCGGGGTCACGAGCGGGATGGCCTCCGTGGCGTTCTCCCCGTGGGCGTCCGCCCCCTTGGTTCCAAGCCCCTGGGCGGCCTTGATCTTCTCGACGGCGATCTCCGCCTGGGTGGGGCGGCGGACTCCCGGGGCCACAGCTGAGGCGCCCTTGCCCGACGAGGCGGGCTCGTCGTCGTCGTCAATGACCGCATGCTCGAAGGCCTCGTCACCAACGTAGCCCTCGAGACGCGGGTCGGCGCCCTGCTCCTTGCCGAAGAGGCGCTTGCGCTTCTTCTTCGGCGCTGCCGGGGCACTGTTTTCGTAAAGGTAGCTGCGGTCGTGGCTGTCCGTGTCGTGTTCCTGCAGGTCAATGCCCATGAGGTGCTCATAGGCCGCGCGCAGCCGCCGCGGGATGGCCGTGAACGGTGTGGCGGTGACGATCAGCAGAGACACGAACGCCAGCAGTCCATACAAGGCCAACGGTACGGCGGCGTGGATGGCGGCAAGGGGCGATGCCGCCAGGAAGCCCAGCATGCCGCCTGCCTGGCGGAGGCCGTCGAAACCCTGGGCGACAGTGGGCTGGCCGCCGATGATGTGGGCCAGTCCGCAGCCCGCGAGGGTCATGATGAGGAAGCCGATCCCCACGCGGTTGTTGCCGCGGCCGTCGGCAGGCCGGCGGAACAGCCGCACAGCGCAGATGAACAGCATCAGCGGCAGCACCAGCGACATCCACCCGAACGTCCCGTTGACCACGGCGTACACCGCGTCGGGGAACCAGCCCCGGAAGCCCCACCACGCGAAGGTCGCGATGAAGACGGCCAGCGCGAGGTTGAACAGCGCTGCGCCGTCCCTGCGCTCTTCGGGCGCCAGGTCGCTGACATCGTGGCCGATCCGGCGCACTCCCCCGCCCACCAGGTGGCCGACGGCAAGCCAGGCCCCACCCAGGATCCGCAGGAGCCAGGGCTGGTGGGGTTCGACGGCGGCCATCTGGCGGGTGCGGGCGGTCTGGCCGGTCGAGCCCGACCGTCCCGACTTGGAGGCCGTTGCACCGGCGCGGCCTGATGACGTGCCCGATTTGGTGCCGGGCGTACGTTTTGGCGCGGAGGAAGTACGTGTGGCCATATGTGCCACGGTACTCCACCCCGCGCCTGATTCCGCGGATTTCCGGGCCTTGGGGCGCTGTGTTCGCCTGCCCCTGTTTCCACCCGGATCCCTGTCTTCTCCCAAATCCCAGGCCCGCTGCACCCGCGGGAGTAACCCTAAGCTTCGAGGACCACCGGAATGATCATCGGGCGGCGCCGAAGCTTGCGGTTGACCCAGGTCCCCACGATCCTGCGGACAACCTGCTGCAGTTGGTGCGTGGTGTGGTCCGCGTTGCTAAGCACTGCTTCTTCGAGAGCTGTGTTGATCTTGGGAATAATGTCATCGAAGACCGAGTCGTCCTCAGCCACTCCCCTGGCGTGGATTTCCGGCCCGGAAACCACCTTGCCGGTGGCCCGGTTGATGACCGTGATGATGGAAATGAACCCTTCATCGCCCAGGACACGCCGGTCCTTGAGGTCGGCGTCGGTGATTTCGCCGACGCTGGAGCCGTCCACGTAGACGAAGCCCACTTCGACCTGGCCTACGACGTCGGCCCGGTGGTCCTTGAGGTCAACGACCGTGCCGTTGTCCGCCAGCAGGATGCTGGCCTCCGGCACGCCGGACTCCTCGGCGATCTTTCCGTTGGCGATCAGGTGCCGGGTTTCGCCGTGGACGGGCATTGCGTTGAGCGGTTCGAGGATGTTGTAGCAATAGAGCAGTTCCCCGGCCGCGGCGTGGCCTGAGACGTGGACCTTGGCGTTGCCCTTGTGGATGACATTGGCGCCGAGCTTCAGCAGGCCGTTGATGATGCGGAACACGGCGTTCTCGTTGCCCGGGATGAGGCTCGAGGCGAGGATCACGGTGTCGCCCTGGCCCACCACCACGCGGTGGTCGCCGTTGGCCATGCGGGACAGCGCGGCCATGGGTTCGCCCTGCGACCCGGTGGACATCAGCACCACCTTGTTATCCGGCAGGGTGTCGATGTTTTTGAGGTCCACGAGGATGCCGTCCGGCACGTCCAGGTAGCCGAGCTTTTCGGCGATGGCCATATTCCTGACCATGGAGCGTCCCACGAACGCCACGTTGCGGCCATGCTTGGCTGCGGCGTCCAGGACCTGCTGTACGCGGTGGACGTGGGAGGAGAAGGAAGCCACGATGATGCGCTTCGTGGCCTGCGCGAACAGCCGCTCCAGGGTGGGGCCGATCTCTTTCTCAGCGGTGGTGAACCCGGGGACATCGGCGTTTGTCGAGTCGGACATGAAGAGGTCCACGCCTTCTTCGCCAAGCTTGGCGAAGTGCCGCAGGTCGGTGATCCTCCCGTCCAGCGGCAGCTGGTCCATTTTGAAGTCACCCGTGTGCAGCACGGTGCCGCCGGCGGTGCGAAGGAAGACGGCCAGCGCATCCGGAATGGAGTGATTGACGGCGACGAACTCGCACTGGAACGGGCCGAACTGCTCCACCTGCCCCTCGGTCACCGTCAGGGTGTAGGGCCGGATGCGGTGCTCCTGGAGCTTCGCTTCGATCAGGGCCAGTGTCAGCTGTGATCCCACCAGCGGGATGTCGCTGCGGAGACGGAGGAGGTAAGGTACGGCGCCGATGTGGTCCTCGTGGCCGTGCGTGAGCACCACGGCCACGACGTCATCCAGCCGGTCCTCGATGTAGGAAAAATCGGGCAGGATCAGGTCCACCCCGGGCTGGGTCTCCTCCGGGAAGAGGACACCGCAGTCAACGATCAGCAACTTTCCGTCGATTTCGAAGACAGCCATGTTGCGGCCGATCTCGCCCAGCCCGCCAAGCGGAACAATCCTTAGGGTGCCGTCCGCAAGTCGGGGAGGCGTAACGAGGCCGGGTAGGGCTACTTGGGTCATATTGCACTTCTTTCCAGGCGGAAGAGTGCCGGTCTCAGTCCGTCAGGAAAAGACCAGCCCTCCTTCCGCCAAATCCCCGCGGATGGTTTCGATCTCGGCTTCGTCCGGCTCCACGAGGGGCAAGCGGACAATCGAGTTGGGCAGGACTCCCTGCCATTTAAGAATTTGTTTGGCCGCGACGGCACCCTGGACGCGGGTCATTGTTGCGCGCACCACGGGCTCGAGCTCGAAGTTGATCTTGCGCGCGGTTCCGAGGTCGTTGGCGTTGACGGCGTCGATGAGCTCGCGGAAGCGGCGGGTGGCGACGTGGGTGGTCACGCCCACCAGGCCGACGGCGCCCAGGGCCATCCAGGGAAGGGTCAGGCCGTCATCCCCGGAGTAGAAGAGGAGGTCAGTCTCGGCCATGACCCGGGTGGCAGCGGTGAAGTCAGCCTTGGCGTCCTTGACGGCGACAATGTTCGGGTGCTGGGCGAGCCGGATCATGGTCTCGGGTGCGATCGCGATGGAGGAGCGGCCCGGGATGTCGTAGAGCATGACGGGCACGTCGACTGCCGACGCGATGGTTTCGAAGTGCGCCCGGACGCCGGCCTGGCTGGGCTTATTGTAGTACGGCGTCACGAGCAGGAGACCGTCGACGCCCAGTGCCGCTGCCTGCTGGGACAGGTGCACAGAGTGCGCGGTGTCATTGGTTCCGGTGCCGGCGATGATTGCGGCCCGTCCCCCAACCGCTTCCTTGACGGCGCGGAACATGCCCAGGTTTTCCTCGTCGGTGAGGGTGGAGGTTTCACCGGTGGTGCCGGTGACCACCAGGCCGTCGCAGCCGTCATCGACGAGCTTGCCGGCCAGCTCCGCGGCCTGCTGGTAGTCCACTTTGCCGTCCTGGGTAAAGGGCGTGACCATGGCGGTCAGGAGGGTTCCAAGAGCAGGAATGTTCGCGGGAGTTTCAGCCATGGGAAAAACGTTACCCTGTCACCGGCACGTTAGGACAATGGCGGGCGAGTGATGATGGTCAAAGTCGCGCCTGCCGTCAAGCGCGGCGGTCACAGATGGCGCGGGCCGCCCGGAGCCTTGCTGGAATCATTTCCGGCGCAGTACCGGCCTACAGCCGCTTCTCTGAGAGACTCTGCCCACGCCGCCAGGCGCTGGGCAGCCCGGACGTAATGGAACAGCTCCGTCGGTGTCAGCGCGTCGAGGTCAGTCTCGGACAGGCGGCGTGCCAGCTCTCCCCCTGGCGCCTGGGCAGAAAGAGGCGTGCCCTCCCGCTCCCATTGCACGTCCTCTGCCGGCTCTCCGGAGACAAGCTGCCGGAAGAGGTAGTCCACCACTCCCGGACTCATGGCCCTCAGCGGACCATCCGTGCCGCCCTTCTTCCCCGGCCCGGGGCTGCCCGGCTGATGGTTGCTTGAGGAGTAATCGCCAAAGGGTTGAACCATGCCGATAGATTATTCGAATATATGTTCGAATGCAATAGGCGCCTGCGTCAATTCCGGGACGACAAGCTGCTGCCCGGCTGAAGCACGCTGGCCGCACAGGTGAATGTGAGACGATCACATCATGACCTCGGGGAGCACGGCTGCATCGTCCAGAACATCGAAAGGCAAGGCAGCCTCCACCCGCCTCTCAGGCATTGACGCCGCCCGTGGCCTTGCCCTCTTGGGGATGATGGCCACCCACCTGCTGCCGACTTTCGAGGCGGACGCCAACCTGACCCCGACATGGATCGGGCTGACTTTTTCAGGACGGGCCGCGGCCCTCTTCGCAGTGCTGGCCGGCATCGGTCTTGCGCTGTCCACGGGCAAGAAACACCCCTTGGAGGGCAGTGCCCTCGCGGCTGCCCGGCGGGGCATAGCCCTGCGCGCCCTGGTGATCGCCGTCGTCGGACTGGCACTGGGCGGCCTCGAGGTCAACGTCGCGGTGATCCTGGTGCACTATGCCGTCCTCTTCCTGTGCGTTCTGCCGTTCCTCGGCCTGCGACTCAAAGCCCTGTGCGCCTGGACCGCCGGCTGCATCCTGGGCTCACCGGTGCTTGGCTTCCTACTGCGGCCCTGGCTGATGGCCGCGGAACCTCCGCTGCAGCTGAACCACAACCCGGGGTGGGAAGACCTGACCACGCCCGGCCAGCTGCTGGGCGACCTGTTCCTGACCGGCTACTACCCGGTCCTGCAGTGGCTTTCGTATCTGCTGATCGGCCTGATCATCGGCCGCCTCTCCCTGACGGCACCGGGGCTTCCGCTGCTGCTGCTGGCAGCGGGCACCGCCGTCGCCGCCTTCGCCAAGGTGCTGGGCACCGCGGCCATGGAGGCGTGGGGCGGCCGGGAGGCCCTGCAGGCAATACTGACGGACCCCAACTACCCGCTGGACAGCCTCCTGCAGGTGAATCTGGCCGGCGTCCGGCAGGAAGGTTCCTGGTGGTGGCTGGCCGGCAGCGCCCCGCACTCCGGAACCACCCTCGATCTGCTGCATACCAGCGGAGTGGCTGCCGCCGTCGTCGGACTTTGCCTTCTGGTGGGCAAGCTTGGCGAATGGCTGGACCTGGACCTCCTGCTGCCCCTCCGGGGCGCAGGGGCCATGACGCTGACCCTGTACACCGTGCACGTCTGGGTGGTGGCATCGTTCCACCTCAAGCCCCTGCCGGAGGGATGGACTGAGGACGGCATGTACTTCGCGCACGCCGCACTCGCCGTGCTCATCGGCATGGCCTTCGTGATCCTGAAGCGCCGCGGCCCCCTCGAATGGGTCGGCCATGCCGCCAACCAAGTGGGACGGCAGGAGCCGGACAGGGTGCGCTGAGGGCGTTGCACTTACGTGCGCCCGGGGCGGTTACCGCGCGAGTGCGCCGTTGGAGGCACGGAAAAGCCGCACCGCGTCCCGCATGGCAGAACGGGCGCGCTTGCGGTCCCCTGCTGCGTCGTAGGCGCAGCTGAGCCGGAACCAGGAGCGCCAGTCATCAGGGGCCGCTTCGGTCTCGGCGCGGTACTTCTCGAACTCCTCGTCTGCGGCGGCGCGGACAATCCTTCCCGCCGGGGTGCGGGGCAGGTTGTCCACCGGGAGGCCGCCTTCGGCCTCGAGAACCTTCGCCATCTGTTCCGTGCGGGCACCAAACAGCAGCTCGCGGATCAGGGCCCAGGCGCCGATCACCGGAAGGACGAGATACGCCGCCCCGATGGCGCGCGCCACCGGTTCAGGATCCGTCAGCAGGAGGAGAGAGCGCTGGAATGACACGACCAAATAGAACACAAGCAGGAGCGTGACGGCGCCTACCCAGATTTTGGTGCGGTTCTGCTTCAGCCGGCCGAAAAAGCGATTCACGGTCCCTACAGCCCCAGATCCAGATAGCCGTCCAGGCCGACCGTCAGACCGGGGTGCCGGGCGACGTTCCGCACACCCAAAAGGACTCCCGGCATGAAGGAGGCGCGATCGAAGGAATCGTGGCGGAAGGTGAGCTGTTCCCCCGGTCCCCCGAGCAGGACTTCCTGGTGCGCCACGAGGCCGCGGAGCCGGACACTGTGGACGCGCACGCCGTCGACGTCACAGCCCCGGGCACCCGCGAGCTCGCTGGTGGTTGCATCCGGGCTGGGATCGAGGCCGGCATTGGCACGCTCCCCGGCGATGAGCTGGGCAGTGCGGACCGCGGTGCCTGAGGGGGCATCCACCTTGTCGGGGTGATGGAGTTCGATGATTTCAACCGACTCGAAATACCTGGAGGCCTTGGCGGCAAAGGCGGAGGCCAGCACCGATCCGAGGGCAAAGTTCGGCGCAATGAGGACGCCCACGTCCGGCTTGCCGGACAGCAGGGATTGCAGCTCCGCGAGCCTGCCGGCGTCCCAGCCCGTGGTCCCCACCACGGCGTGCATGCCGTGCTCGACGGCGAAGCGGACGTTCGCTTCCGTGCTCTCCGGCACCGTCAGGTCCACGATGATCCGGGCGCCTGAGCTGCTGAGCGTATCCAGCGAATCGCCCCGGCCCAGGGCGGCCACGAGCTTCATATCGGAAGCTGCTTCGACGGCCTTGACTGCTTCGGCGCCCATGCGCCCGTGCGCGCCCAGAACGGCGACGGGGAGTTGTTCGGTCATGGCTTCAACCCTACCTTTTGCCCGGCCTGACAGTAGAACCGGGGTGCGCGTTACCCCCCGTGGATGACCGCCGCGACGGAAAGCCAAAGGCTGGGAAAACGGAGGGAGAACGGCGTATGAGAAGACTCTCAGACGAGTCTCATTCATGCTTCACGTTGACGGCCCATGATGGAAGCACCCAGGGGGCAGGGACAGAGACTTAGACGAGCTGAAGGAGGCCTCAATGCGTACGGAAATTCGCGGGCTGCACAAGTCATCAGCTTTGCAGGAATGGGAAACGGCCGTACCGGAGCCGCTGGCATGCGTCCAGCTCGGCAGCCCGGAACTGCGCCGGCAGATTGTGGACATCATCCTGGACGTCCTTTCCGATGCGGAACCCGTCCGTCCGGAGGTCCGTGAGCGGATGTTGCAGCACCTGGCCGAAAACCCCGGGCACCCGGAACGGGCCCTGCTGGACCACCTTCGGGACCCCGACCTCCGGACGGACGCGGCTCCCTCAGGGATTCTCGAAACCGAGGATGTGTGAGAGCAGGGCCTGCTCCGGGTTGCCCGGATACTCCATCAGCTGCCATAGAAGCCGCTGGCGGACCTCAGGGGACGTCGCCGCTCCAGAGACCACGTCTGCGATAACGTCCAGGACCTGACCGCGCAGGGACGGATCACCCCGGACCCGCGTCGGAGGACGTCTGTTCCCGTCAAATCCTCCGAACCCGTCCAGTCCTGTGGAACGGGCCGTTCTTCCGATGTCCCGCTTTTGCAGCGGCGTATCCTCCCGTGGTCCTTGGATTCCGGTCTCCGAGCCTGAGTCCGCCGGTTCCATTGGCCTATCCTTTCTGCTGCAGCTGCCAGTGCACCCCTCCGCACACTGCCGTGAGACCGGCCCGGGCAGGAGTCCGGGCCTCATCCGGAGCAGCCTGCGGGCCGTTTTCAGCGCCGCGGGCTCCTCCCGATGACTGTCATCGTGCCGCACATCAGCTACAGAAAGCCGGACCCCCGACCCCCTTTCCTGACCCCCCTGCTGTTCCCCCACCCGCGCTGCTCCCCCCAAAGGATGTTCCTGCCTTATAAGTGCTTCTCGGCAAAGACGCGGAGGGCGTCGCGGACGAAGCGCGCTCCCTGCTCGCCGCCGTAGTTGGCGGCGAAACGGGGGTCTGCCACGTACATCTCGCCAAGGCCGGTCACGTATCCCTTGCGGTCCCCTCCGGGGACGAATGCCGGTGTGCCAGGAATCGCCGAGAGCCACTCCACGTGCCGTCTGGCAAGCTCCTGCGCCGCATCGCTGTCCGCCGGCATGCCGGATTCTGCCGCCCGGATCCAGTCGCTGCCGAGTTTCTCAGCGCCCTGCCGCCAGGCCTTCTTCTCCTCGGCGCCCATGCCCTGCCACCAGGAATTTCCGGCGGCATACGCCTCCTTGCCCCACCGTTCCTCGACCTCGTCTTTGTAGAGGGTGTGGTCAAAACCGTCGAACATTTCTTCAGCCACGAGCTCTCCATCTCCTTTCAGCGCTTCCAGTGTTTGCCGGACGGAGGCAGCCTGCCGTGCAAGCCGTGCCTGCTCCTGCCGCAGCCACTCAAGGTGGTTGCCGAGCGCCCGGACGGCATCGGTTTCGTGCCTCAGCACGTCGGAAATCGCCGGCAGTCCCAGTCCGAGTCCGCGCAGGAGGAGGATCCTTTGCAGCTGCACGAGGGCAGCGGAGTCGTAATACCGGTAGCCGTTCTGTCCCGTCCGGGAAGGCTTGAGCAGCTCGATGTCGTCATAGTGGCGGAGCGTGCGGCTGGTTGTGCCGGCAATCTTCGCGATCTCCTGGATAGACCAGTCCACGTCCGCCCCTGTCCGTCCGCGGGCCTGCGGTTTGCGGCCCGACACAGCGACTCTAAAGGTTGACGCAACGGAAGGGTCAAGAGGTTGCCGCTCGCCCCTAGGTTCCCGACGCTCCTAGGCTCCGGCGCTGGCCCCTGCGCCGGCCCCTAGGCTCCCGCCCCGACCCACTCCACGGTGCCGTCAGTGAAGAACTGTTCCTTCCAAATGGGAACCTGTTCCTTGATCCGGTCCACCAGTTCCGAGCACACCGCGAACGCCTGCCCGCGGTGCGCGGCAGCCACGGCGCAGACCAGGGCAGGATCACCGATCTTCAGGTCACCCACCCGGTGAGCGGCCCAGATGCGCACCGGAGTACCCGGCTCTCCGCTGTCATCGCGGGAATGCTCGGCCACGAGTTTCGCCACGACGTCGGCAAGAACCCGGTGCGCCGTTGGATGCGCGGTGTAGTTCAGCCTGTCCACGCTCTTGCCGCCGTCGTGGTTCCGCACCACGCCGCTGAAGCTAACGACAGCCCCGGCGGTCTCCGACTCGACGGCAGCGATGGCCACATCGACGGAGATCGGTTCCTCGCTCAGTACGGCGTGCACAATGTCGAACGCCTGTTCAGTGTCCATGTCCGCCCTCCAGCTGGTCACAGAGATGCCCGATCACCGGATCCAGCACGGACAGTCCGTCCATGACGCCCTTGGGTGATCCGGGCAGATTAACGATGAAGGTTCTGCCGGCAGCGCCCGCATGCCCGCGGCTCAGCATCGCCAGCGGTGTCTTGGCAATGCCCGTCTGCCGGATCCCTTCCATGATGCCGGGAATTTCCCGGTCCAGCAGGGGCAGCGTCATTTCGGGCGTCCGGTCGTCGGGGCTGAGCCCGGTCCCGCCGCTGGTGATGACGACGGCGGGCTGCTGGGTGAGCAGGGCCCGGATGGCGGCACCTACCGGCTCCCCGTCAGGAACCACCATGGCCGGGAAGGCGTCGAAACCGTGCTCGGTGAGCCAGTCGATGATGACCGGCCCGGTCTCGTCCTGGTAGAGGCCGGCCGCTGCGCGCGTAGAGGCAATGACCACGCCGGCTTTCCTCCCCTGGACCTCCCCGTGGACGTGCGGTACTCCTGGCATGCTCACAGTGTCCAGTCCCCGCTCTTGCCGCCGCTTTTGGCAAGGACCTTGATGTCGGTCAGCACCGCGTGCTTGTCCACCGCCTTGATCATGTCGTACACGCTCAGGGCCGCGACGGAGGCCGCCGTCAGCGCCTCCATCTCGACGCCGGTGACTCCCCTGGTCTTGACGGTGGCCAGGATGCCGACGGTCTCGGGGCCGAGCTCGAAGTCCACGGTCACCTTCGAAATCGGCAGCGGATGGCACAGTGGAATGAGGTCAGGGGTTTTCTTAGCCGCCATGATGCCGGCTACCCGCGCAACGGCCATGGCATCGCCCTTGGGCAGCCCGCCGGTGCCGAGCAACGCCAGCACCTCCCGGGTGCTGTGGACCGTCGCGGTGGCTGTCGCCTCCCGTGTGGTTTCGGATTTTCCTGAGACGTCCACCATCTGGGCGGTGCCGTCGCTGCGCAGGTGCGTCAGTGCGGCAGGGTCATTTTGTGCTGTCACAGCATCCATACTTCCACTTCGGCGCCCTCATCGAGAGCGGAGACACCTTCGGGCACCTGTACCAGGGCATTTGATTGCGCCAACGCCCTGATCAAATGGGAGCCTTCGCCTCCCTTAAGCCGAACAGTACCGCCGGGCAAAAAGGTCCCGCGCCGCACCTGGTGCTTGCCCGCGGGCGACGTGAGCGGCTGCAGGAGCCGGCCGCGCACAACGGTTCTGGGTGCGGGCGAGCCAAACAGTTCACCGAGGACAGGGCGCAGGAACATCTCGAACGACACAAGGCAGCTGACCGGGTTGCCGGGAAACCCCAGGAGGGGCACGCCGTCGAACCTTCCGATGCCCTGTGGACCGCCGGGCTGCATGGCCACGTGGGCGAAGTCCACATCCTGGCCGTCCATCGCCTGGCGGACCACTTCGTAGGCTCCCTTGCTGACTCCCCCGGTGGTAACGATGAGATCGACCCCCGAATGGCTTCGCAGCAGGCGGCGGAGGGCCTCGGGATCATCCGTCGAGATGCCGGCCCTGGTCACGGCCAGCCCGGCCTGCAGCAGCGAGGTCTCCAACAGCGTGCCGTTGGCGTCGTAGATCTTTCCGTCGCCCAAGGGTCCGCCCGGTGCCACCACTTCATCTCCAGTGGTGACCAGCAGGACTGTCAGCCGGCGGTGCACCAGCACGTCGGGCAGGCCAAGCGCCGCGGCCAGGCCCAGCTGGCCCGGGCCCAGATGCGTGCCTGCGGCCAGGGCCGTCTCCCCGGCCTGGATGTCGCTGCCGGCCTGCCGGATGAATGTCCCGGGCGGCGTGGACGGCAGCTGCACTGTTGCCGCTGTTCCGGGAGCCGGAAACACGGCGGGAACCGCCCGCTCAACGGGAACGACGGCGTCCGCCCCGGGAGGAATCATCGCGCCCGTCATGATGGGAGCTGCTGTCCCCGCTGCCAGCCCGGCGGGACTGGCACCGGCCGGCACGGGAGCGGCGACGCGCAGGACCGTGACGCCGTCGAGCACGTCCTGGGAACGGATGGCAAAGCCATCCATCTGGGAGTTGGCGAAGGGCGGAAGATTCAGCGGCGCGGTGATGGTCTCGGCCAGCCCCCGGCCCAGGGCCTCGGTCAGGGGAACCCGCTCCGTGGGGCGGGAGGACAGCAGCGGCTCCAGGAGGTTCCGCACCGCCTGCCGGTGTTCGGCCACGCTGCGGTGCCTGGCAGCCGGAGCAGTGTCCGCTGCGGCAGTGTCGGCGGTTGCGGAGGCAGTGTCGGTTGCGGAGGCAGTGGCGTGCGGCTGCGGGTGACTGTGCATGGTCCTGCCTTAGGGAGCGCCGGCTATGGGTTTACGTCAACTCTAATGGTGTGGAAGCCTGTGGCGCCGTCCGGGGCAACGGATCGGCGTTCCTCCGTCTGGACGCGGCCGTTGAGGTCTGTGGCGCGCACCTGGACTTCATGCCGGCCCGGCTGCAGGTTGATTCCCAGCTTCCACTGGTACCAGGTGTCCACAGAAATGCCCGGCGCCAACTCGGCCTGCTGCCAGTCGCCGCGGTCCACGCGCAGCTCCACTTTCCCGATGCCCGTGTGCTGTGCCCACGCCACGCCTCCGAACATCAGAGCACCCGGACGGCCGGACCGGCCGTCACGGGGAACATCAATCCGCGAGGAAATCTTGATGGGTCCGCGTTCAGACCAGCCGCGCGGTGTCCAGTAGGCGACGTCGTCGGCGAACCGGGTGACCTTGAGTTCCGTGAGCCATTTCGTGGCGGACACGTATCCGTACAGTCCGGGGACGATCATGCGCACGGGGAAGCCGTGTTCGAGCGGCAGAGGCTCGCCGTTCATGCCGATGGCGAGCAGCGCGTCCCGGTGGTCCGTCAGGACTTCCAAGGGCGTGCTCGCGGTCCAGCCGTCCGAGCTTCTGGACAGGACCATGTCTGCGCCCGGCAGCGGGCGGGCCATGGCCAGCAATTCACGGACCGGCCAGCCGAGCCACAGCGCGTTGCCGATCAGGTCACCGCCCACCTCATTGGATACGCAGGCAATGGTCACGTACCGTTCCAGCAGGGGCTTCGCCTGCAGGGCCTCGAAGTCGAGTTCGACCTCCCGCTCCACCATGCCGGTGACTTTCAGCGTCCACTCGCGCGGATCGAGGACGGGGACGGAGAGCGCTGTGTCAATGCGGTAGAAATCGGGATTCGGTGTGACGAGAGGCTGCATTCCGTCCAGACCAATCTCGGCTCCGGGCGGAATCGCCACGGCCTGGGACCGGGGAGCAGGCAAATGCAGGGTGCGCCGGAGTTCGTTGACCCCCGCCGCCCCTCCCCGCCAGGCCGTTGCAACCGCCCCGCCCACCAGGACTGCCCCGCTTGAACCTCCGAGCAACGAGAGGAACCCCCGCCGCCCGTTTTTCGCGGCGTCCGGGCCGTTCGTTGCCGCATCCGGCCCGGCGTCCCGCCTGCCGTCCCGCCCGCTGGCCCGCCACGCACCGAGCCGGGCTATGAGGCTTTGCATCAGCAGTCCGCCGATGCCCGCTGCCAGCACCGGAAGGGCGACGGCGGGAACAGTCACCTGGGCGCGGGTCAGCACAGCTGCCACGCCGACAAGTCCGAAGACGGCGAACACGGCGGCTCCGGCCAGACGTCTGCGGAGTTCCAGCACGCCGGCGAATGCGGCCAACGCCGCGATCACCAGGGCCATGCCAGCCAGCAGCGCCAGCTTGTCCGCGGTGCCGAACAGCGCCACCGCCCAGTCCTTGACCACGGGCGGAACAACATCGATGACCACGCCGCCCACGGCCGTCATGGTGGACAGCGAAGGGCTGACGAATCCCGCGATGAGCTCGCTCGCCACCAATCCGGCACCTGCCGCAACAACTCCCGCGGCTGCCGCCCACCGGCGGGACGGGGCCACCGGAAGTCCTGATCCGGCGCGCGTTTGAGGGGCGGGAGCGCTTTGCTGTGCGGCCGCTGTCCCGGGCACGTCGGGCTGGGACTCGTTCACCCTTCCAGCATATGTTCGCGGCGGCGTCATGCGCGTGATGCTTTGGCCCAATCTGGCGTAGCCTGAATTCATGAGTGTTCAGCTTGGCATGCCGCAGCCCCGCGAAGGGAGCAGTCCGCTTGCCGACGCGCAAGGCACTGCCGGCGCACAGGGCGTTTCCGGCGCGCAGGGCATTCCGGCTGCTCGCCCGGCGGATGCTCCCGCAGGCCTGGCTGACCGCTATGGCCGACGCGCCACGGACATGCGCCTCTCCCTGACGGACAAGTGCAATCTGCGCTGCACCTACTGCATGCCCGCCGAAGGGCTGGAATGGCTGGCGAAGCAGGCGGTCATGTCGGCCGATGAAATCGTGCGCATTGTCCGCGTGGGCGTTGACCTGCTCGGAGTCCGGGAGCTGCGGCTGACCGGCGGCGAACCCCTGGTCCGTGCCGACCTCGTCGACATCATTGCGGCGCTCCGCCAGGAGCACCCGGACCTGCCGATCTCCATGACCACCAACGGTGTAGGCCTGGACAGGAAGGCCGCCGCGCTCAAAGCCGCGGGACTTACCCGGATCAACGTTTCGCTGGACTCCCTGCACGAGGAGACGTTCGCCAAATTGACCAGGCGCCCCTTCCTGGACCGCGTCCTTACGGGCGTGGATGCCGCCTGGGCTGCGGGACTCGGCCCGGTCAAGCTCAACGCGGTTCTCATGCGCGGCATCAATGACACCGAATCACCCGCGCTGCTGGCCTGGGCGTTGGAGAAGGGCTATGAGCTGAGGTTCATTGAGCAGATGCCGCTCGACGCCGACCACGGCTGGACCCGGCGGAACATGATCACGGCGGCAGAGATCCGCGAGCTGCTGTCCGCGGACTACGTCCTGAGCCCGGATCCCCGCGCCCGCGACGGCGCACCGGCGGAACGCTTCGAAGTACGGCATCGACCCGCGGGGCCGGTGTTGGGAACCGTGGGGATCATCGCCTCCGTCACCGAGCCGTTCTGTTCCGACTGCCGGCGCACCCGCATCACCGCGGAAGGCAAGATCATGAGCTGCCTCTTCTCGCGGGAGGAATTCGACCTGCTCGGACTGCTCCGGGCGGGCGCCACGGACCAGGAACTGGCAGAACGCTGGCAGGATGCCATGTGGCTCAAGCCCAAAGCCCATGGCATGGACCACGTGGGACTCGACGCTCCGGACTTCGTCCAGCCGGACCGCAGCATGAGCGCCATCGGAGGCTGAACCCTTGAACGTACGTTACTTTGCTGCCGCACGCGCTGCGGCAGGCGTGGAAGAAGAACGCTTCGACCTCCCGCCCGGGTCCACGGTGGAGGCCCTGCTCGCCGCCGTCCTCGACGTCGAACGTCCGGAGCCTCCGGCCGGAACGCCGGGGCTTGCCCGCATCCTTGCGCGCAGCAGCTTCCTGCTCAACGAAGTCGCGGTCCGGGACCGCTCAGTGGTCCTCTCCGAGGGCGACATGGTGGACGTCCTGCCGCCCTTCGCCGGCGGCTGAAGCCAAGCCCACGGCTGGCCCTTCTCCGGGGCTCATCCCAACTAAGTAGCAGCTCAGGCGGTTCTCAGGGCTGGGAACGGCCTGACGTGCTACTTAGTTGGGGCTCAAGGGGCTTAAGTGTCCGTTCGCGCTGTCAGGCGCGGCGGCAGACTGAGGTCATGAAGGGGCTGTAGTCGTGGGCGTCCCCCAGCCGGAGCTCGGTGGTGTGGATCAGGGTACCGTTATCCACGCGGAAGGTGTGCCGGGCGGTGCCGCGGTCGCTGTGCCGTTCGACTGTGAGCTTGGCATCGTGCCAGGCACCGCGGGCCGGAGCTTCGGGCGGCTTCCCCATGCTGTCCACGAAGTACCAGAGCGTTTCGCCGTGGTCGGGATCCACCGTGAAGACGCCGTGGCCTTCGAAATGCGTGCCGTCGGGCTCGGTGTGGCGGTACGTCTGCACCACGGCCAGCCCGCCGGCAGCCCTCGTGAATGTCACTTCAGCCTTGGCCGTCCGGGCCGGACCCCATGGCGACGCGGCCAGCTCGGTGGTTCCCAGCCAGTGCCCGACGAGCATCTCCAGCGCCTCGTGGGCTGTCCCCGGGTGAGGCTGGTCCATCGTTCCTCCGAGTGCGGTTCCGCGCGGTATCCATGCGCAGTGGGATCTGGCTCCATCATGGTCCTGCCCACCGGGGGTGTCCAGCGGCATCCCCAAGTCAGAAGCCGAAAGTTTCCGTCTCCTCGAACGGGCCCACTACCGTCACGGTCCGGGGCGCTGCGGCGAGTTCGCCGGCCAGTTCCTGGACCTGCTCTGCTGTCACGGATTTGATCAGCCGCAGGGTCT
The DNA here is from genome assembly GCF_044754225.1 of Arthrobacter sp. NPDC093125. NCBI lineage: Bacteria > Bacillati > Actinomycetota > Actinomycetes > Micrococcales > Micrococcaceae > Arthrobacter > Arthrobacter sp. NPDC093125. The sequence continues at coordinate 107,388 of NZ_JBIVOQ010000004.1, forward strand.
CATCGATGTCCTGGTACTCCCCGGAAACGAGTTCGGCGCGGCCCAGCCGGGACATGCGCGAGCCGGTGTCCTCCAACGCCAGAACGATGCCGCCGCAGAGCTGGCCCACAGCCTTGCGAAGTTCTTCCTCGGAGATGCCACCCTCGGCGAGGTTGTCCAGCTCCGCGCCCAGCAGTTCAAGGACCTGGCGGACCTTCGTGGGGGTGCAGCCGGCGTACATGCCGAAGTAGCCGGCGTCCGCGTAGGAGGAGGCAAAGGAATAAGTGGAGTACACGAGCCCCCGCTTTTCACGGATCTCCTGGAACAGGCGCGAGGACATGCCTCCGCCAAGCACCGCGTTCAGCACGCTCATGACGTACCGGCGTTCATCCGTGGCTACGATCGTGGGGCAGCCCATGATGATGTTGGCCTGTTCCACCGGGCGCTTAACCACGTGCATCCCGGCGGTCCCGGTGATCTCCGCGCGTTCCGTGGACCGCCGTTCCACCGGAGCCGCATCGGGCTCCAGCGGCCAGCCGGCACCGTGGAGTGCATCCACCACAAGGCGGCACACGTCGTCGTGATGCAGACCGCCGGCGGCGGTGATGACCAGTTCATCGGGACGGTAGTAGCGCCGGTAGTGGTCCCATACAGAGTCGCGGGCCACTGCCCTGATCGCGTCCGGGGTCCCGCCGATGGGCCTGCCCAGGGGGTGTGAGCCGAGAACCGCGGCGACAAAGTGCTCGTGCGCCACGTCCGTGGGGTCATCGCTGTCCATGGCGATTTCCTCGAGGATGACGTCGCGTTCCTGTTCCATTTCCGCCGGGTCCAGCACAGCGCCGGTGATCATATCCGCAATGACGTCGATGGCCATCGGCAGGTCCGTGTCCAACACGCGGGCGAAGTAGCAGGTGCTTTCCTTGGCGGTGGCCGCGTTGGATTCCCCGCCCACCTCGTCGAAGGCAGACGCGATTTCCAGGGCCGTGCGCCGCCGGGTGCCCTTGAACAGCAGATGCTCAAGGAAGTGGGTTGAGCCGTGCTGGCCGGGTGCCTCGTCCCGGGATCCCACTCCTACCCAGAATCCGATGGTGGCGGAACGCTGGCCGGGCATGGCCTCGGTCAGCACGCGCACCCCGCCCGGCAGAACGGAACGGCGCACTTCAGAGCCTCCGTCAGCTCCGTGGATCAGGGTGTCACCGTGGAGGTTCTGCGCCAGCGGCAGGGGTACGACAGTCATCAAGGCCTTTCAGGAAGCGGAGCCAAATCTGCCTGCAATCGTACCAGCGGCGCCCCGGGTCGTAGTCCCCAAAGGGCTGCCGGCAGAGTGTCAGGAAGTCTTAACGGGGGCGGAGCCGGTGGATCAACCACCGGCCCCGCCGTTTCATGCTGTGTGTCCCGGAAACCGGAACTGTTAGACGTCAGCGCCTTCAGCAGGCTCCGTCGTGTGGGCGCGCTCGGACTCGCCGGCGCCTTCCTCTTCAGCCACGACCGGCGACAGGGAAAGCTTGCCGCGGTCATCGATCTTGGTGATCTCCACCTGGATCTTCTGGCCGACCGAGACCACGTCTTCGACGTTGTCCACGCGCTTGCCGCTGGCGAGCTTGCGCAGCTCGGAGATGTGCAGCAGGCCGTCCTTGCCCGGGGTGAGGGAGATGAACGCACCGAAGGTGGTGGTCTTGACGACCGTACCCAGGTAGCGCTCGCCGATTTCCGGTACCTGCGGGTTGGCGATGGCGTTGATCGCGGAGCGTGCTGCGTCGGCAGACGGTCCGTCGGTGGCGCCGATGTAGACCGTGCCGTCGTCCTCGATGGAGATGTCGGCGCCGGTGTCCTCCTGGATCTGGTTGATCATCTTGCCCTTGGGGCCGATGACCTCGCCGATCTTGTCCACGGGGATCTTGACGGCTATGACGCGCGGAGCGAACTCGGAGAGCTCGTCCGGGGTGTCGATCGCTGCGTTGATGACCTCGAGGATATGCAGGCGGGCTTCGCGTGCCTGCTTCAGTGCTGCTGCCAGCACCGAGGCGGGGATGCCGTCGAGCTTGGTGTCCAGCTGGATGGCGGTGACGAACTCGGACGTGCCGGCCACCTTGAAGTCCATGTCGCCGAAGGCGTCTTCGGCGCCGAGGATGTCGGTGAGGGCGGCGTAGCGGGTCTGTCCGTCAACCTGGTCGGACACGAGGCCCATGGCGATGCCGGCAACGGCAGCCTTCAGCGGAACACCGGCGTTGAGCATGGACAGCGTGGAGGCGCAGACCGAGCCCATCGACGTCGACCCGTTGGAGCTGAGGGCCTCGGACACCTGGCGGATGGCGTACGGGAACTCCTCGCGGGACGGGAGCACCGGCACGAGCGCGCGCTCCGCCAGGGCTCCATGGCCGATTTCGCGGCGCTTCGGCGAACCGACGCGGCCGGTCTCACCGGTGGAGTACGGCGGGAAGTTGTAGTTGTGCATGTAGCGCTTGCGCGTTACAGGCGACAGCGAGTCAATCTGCTGTTCCATCTTCAGCATGTTCAGCGTGGTGACGCCCATGATCTGGGTTTCGCCGCGCTCGAAGATTGCCGAGCCGTGGACGCGGGGCAGAACCTCGACCTCGGCGGTCAGCTGGCGGATGTCCGTCAAACCGCGGCCGTCGATGCGGACCTGGTCCTTCAGGATGCGCTGGCGCACGACGTGCTTGGTGACGGAGCGGAACGCTGCCGACACTTCCTTCTCGCGGCCCTCGAACTGGCCGGACAGCGAAGCAACAACTTCGTCCTTCAGCTCGTCGGCTGCGTTGTCGCGCTCCTGCTTGTCGGCGATCTGGAAGACGGCGGTCAGCTTCTCGGCTGCAGCGGCCTCAACGGCGGCGTACACGTCGTCCTGGTAGTCCAAAAAGACCGGGAACTCGACGGTGGGCTTGGCGGCGCGGGCTGCCAGGTCCTGCTGGGCGTCGCAGAGGGCCTTGATGAACGGCTTGGCAGCCTCGAGGCCCTCGGAAACGACCTCTTCGGTGGGAGCGGTGGCGCCCTGTTCCTTGATGAGGTTCCAGGAGTTGTCTGTGGCTTCGGCCTCGACCATCATGATGGCGACGTCATCGCCCGCAACGCGGCCGGCAACGACCATGTTGAACACGGAGTTCTCAAGCTGGGAGTGCTTCGGGAAGGCAACCCACTGCGAACCCTGCTCGTCCGCCACGAGGGCAACGCGGACGCCGCCGATCGGACCGGAGAACGGCAGGCCGGAAAGCTGGGTGGACATCGAAGAGGCGTTGATCGCCACGACGTCGTACAGCTCGTCCGGGTTGATTGCCAGCACGGTGACGACAATCTGGACCTCGTTGCGCAGGCCCTTAACGAAGGCCGGACGCAGCGGGCGGTCCATCAGGCGGCAGGCCAGGATAGCTTCCGTGGACGGGCGGCCTTCGCGGCGGAAGAACGAACCCGGGATGCGGCCTGCGGCGTACATGCGCTCTTCGACGTCCACCGTCAGGGGGAAGAAGTCAAAGCCTTCGCGCGGGTGCTTGCCGGCGGTCGTGGCGGAAAGCAGCGCAGTGTCTTCGTCGATGTACACCATGGCTGCGCCGGCTGCCTGCTTGGCAAGACGGCCGGTTTCGAAGCGGATTACGCGCTTGCCGAAGCGGCCATTGTCAATGACTGCTTCTGAGAACTGGATTTCGGGACCCTCCAAGAGAGTCACCTCCGTTTCTTGGTTAACGGAAGTCCAGCCGCATCAACCCAGTCCAGCATCTGTCTACTGGCCTGCACTGCACCCGGTCATCGATCGAGACCCACGGGCCGGCTTCTGTCAGCGAAGCTTCCCGGGGATCACTACCGAGGACCGCGAATGCGTGATGCGGTTGATCCTCCTGTTGAATTTTTTAGTGCAGAAGGCGGCCCGTTCCCAGCGGGAATGGGCCGCCCCCTAAGTCAGACTAGCGGCGCAGGCCGAGACGCTCAATGAGCGAACGGTAGCGGGCGATGTCAGTCTTCTTGAGGTAGGTCAGCATGCGCTTGCGACGACCGACCATGGCCAGCAGACCGCGCTGGGTGTGGAAGTCGTGCTTGTGCTCCTTCATGTGCTCAGTCAGATCCTTGATCCGCTGGGTCAGAACCGCAATCTGGACCTCCGGCGAACCGGTGTCGCCCTCGGACGTTGCGTATTCCTTGATGATGGACTGCTTTACGGCGGCGTCAAGTGCCACAATAACTCCTAGAGATGTGCCGTGAGGCCCGAGTCAGAAATTTACTGCCGGGTGTGCAGGCGCGGACGGTCCCGTCAACAACAGGCTGTCCGCACGAAACAGGATCCAGCAACCACGGACTGCAGCCGGATCCTCGGTTAGTTTACCGGCCCTGTCGCAATCTTGTCGAAACGCCCACCAATGACCCGAGCGGCGTCAGTGCCCGGCAGCAGGTCCCGGATGGCCGCCATGCCGCGGTGCAGTTCGGCGAAGCCGGTGCTGAGCGGCGAAAGACCGATCCTGATGCCCGACGGCGCGCGGAAGTCCGGGATCACGTCGCTGTTCCACAGGGCGGCCGTGACTTCCCGGAACGAGGGATGGTCCAGGGTGATGTGGCTGCCGCGCTGCCCGGGGTCGCGCGGCGTGGCGAGCCTGACGCCGGCGGGAGCCAGCCACGCGTCGTGCAGCTCCACTGCAAATTCCGTGAGCTGCAGCGACTTTTCCCGGATCGCGGTCATCCCCACCTCCTCGATCAGGTCCAGCGTGCCGCGCATGGCGATCATGCCGAAGATGGCCGGCGTTCCGCTGAGGAAACCGCGGATACCGGAGGCGGCCTCGTAGCCGGGGCCCATCTCGAACGCGTCCTTCCGGCCCATCCAGCCCCAGATGGGCTGCGCCAGACCGGGCAGGTGCCGGGCGTTGACATAGGCGAATGCGGGCGATCCCGGTCCGCCGTTAAGGTACTTGTAGGTGCAGCCGGCGGCGAAATCAACACCGGCCGCGTCCAGCCCGATCTCCACTGACCCCGCTGAATGGCACAGGTCCCACACAACCAGCGCGCCGGCGTCGTGCACTGCCGCCGTGATGCCCGGCAGGTCCGCGAGGAACCCCGAGCGGTACGCCACATGGCTGAGAAGCACGACGGCGGTGGCCGGCCCTGCGGCCTGCCTCACCTGGTCAAGGGTCACGCCGGTGGCCGGATCGGCCTCGATCCAGCGCAGCGCCAAACCTTCCTCCCGGGCGATGCCTTCGACAAGGTAGCGGTCCGTGGGGAAGTTGTCCGTGTCGAGGACGATCTCGGTCCTTGCGGGGTCGTTGACGGCGGCAAGAGCGGCGCGGATCAGTTTGTACAGCACAACGGTGGTGGAGTCCGCGACGATGGTCTGGCCCGGGGCGGCGCCGAGGACTGCACGTCCCAGCTGGTCCCCGATGGCCTGGGGCATCTCCAGCCATTCCTCGTCCCAGCCGCGGATCAGGCGGCCGCCCCAGCCGGCGTGGATGAAGGCGTTGATGTCATCTGCAGTCCGCTTCAACGGGCGGCCGAGGGAGTTGCCGTCCAGGTATGACAGGTCCGTCTCAGTGCCGATGAAGCGCTCCCGGTAGGCGGCGAGCGGATCCTGCGCATCGAGCAGGAATGCGCGCTGGAGGAGCGTGTCGTGGGTCTGCTGAATCGCGTCGATGTCCCGGGTTCCGTCAAGGGCGGTCATTGGCCAATCTCCGTCCGCACAGCAAACAGCTCAGGGAAGAACGTGAGTTCGAGGGCCTTCTGCAGGAACGCCACGCCGCTGGAGCCGCCGGTCCCGGTCTTCATTCCGATGGTCCGCTGCACGGTGCGCAGGTGCCGGAACCGCCACAGCTGGAAGTTGTCCTCAAGGTCCACGAGCTCCTCGCAGGCCTCGTAAGCGCCCCAGTTGTCGGCGGCATTCTCGTAGATGTGCTTGAACAGCGGAACCAGCCCGGGCGTGAACTCGTGGGCGCGGGTGACATCGCGGCTGAGGAGCTGGGCGGGGACGTCGTGGCCCTGCCGGTGCAGGTAGGCCAGGAACTCGTCATAGATGCTGGGCGCCTCGAGGACCTCGGTGAGCAGCGCGTGGGCCTCGGGGTCCGATTCAAACACCGGCAGCATTTTCCGGTTTTTGTTGCCCAGGACGAATTCCACGGCGCGGTACTGGCTGGACTGGAATCCGGAGGAGTTCCCGAGGAAGCCCCGGAACTGCGAATACTCCGTGGGCGTCAGCGTGGCCAGCACGGACCACTGTTCGGTGAGGGTCTTCTGGATGTGCTTGACGCGGGCGATGCCCTTCAGGGCCGTACCCAGATCGTCTGCGCGGAGGTGGGCGGCGGCGCTGCGCAGCTCGTGCAGCACCAGCTTGAGCCAGAGCTCGGTGGTCTGGTGCTGGATGATGAACAGCATCTCGTCATGGTGTTCAGGTGTGCTGACGGGCTGCTGCGCGCTCAGCAGCGTGGGCAGCTGAAGGTACGCCCCGTAACTCATCCTGGAACTGAAATCACGGACGATCCCCTTGTCCAGTTTCCTGGTGTTCTTCTCAACGGTCACAGCGTTGCCTTCCTTGCCAAGTACTGTGTGGGGCTGACGGATCAGCGCCGTTTGAGGAGGATGTCGTGGGTCTGCACGACGTCCTGGCGCATCTGCTCCACAAGGGCCTCGGGCCCACGGTACGCCACCATACCCCGCAGCCTGGCGACGAACTCCACCACTACTGTCTGGCCGTACAGATCGAAGTCCTCTATGGTTTCCTCGGGGCGGTCAATGACATGGGCTTCCACCTGGCGGCTGACGCCGTCGAACGTGGGGTTGGAGCCGACCGAGATGGCAGCCGGCCACCGGGTGCCTGCCTGGTCCACCAGCCAGCCCGCATAGATCCCGTCGGCAGGAATGTAACCGCTGGCGTCATGTGAAAGGTTGGCGGTGGGAAATCCCAGTGCCCGGCCGCGGGCTGCACCGTGGACTACCTCACCGCGCATCTGGTGCGGGCGTCCCAGCACCGCGGCAGCCGTGGCGACGTCCCCTTCCATCAGCGCTTCACGCACCCAGGTGGACGAACAGCGGCGGTCCTTGCCGCCGTCGTCATGGAGGGGAAAGCCTTCCGAACCGAATTCACTAATGACGAGCACCTCGAAGCCGAACTCAGCCCCGAGCTTGCGCATGGTGTTCAGGTCTCCGGAGTTGCCGCGGCCGAAGCGGGCGTCATGGCCGATGACCACATGGCTGGCGTGGAGGGCGTCGACCAGGACGGTGCCCACGAACTCTTCGGGGGTGAGGCTGGCGAGTTCGAGCGAATACTTCATCACCAGGATGGCATCGAGGCCGAGCTCTCCCAGTGCCAGGAGCTTGTCCTGCAGTCCCATGATGAGTTCAGGCGCCGACTGGGGCCGGTGCACCTGGGCGGGGTGCGGATCGAACGTGACGGCCACGGACCGTGCCTTGTTGAGCCGGGCGGTCCGGATGAGCTGGGACAGCACCTGCTGGTGACCGCGGTGCACGCCGTCGAAGTTGCCGATAGTGACAACGGAAGGACCGAAGTCTTGTGGAACTTCGGTCGGATCGTTCCAGATGTGAACCATCAACCTCGCCTTTTACTGCCTGACAGGAACTCCCGTGCGCCGCCAGGGCGCCGGAACTCTCCTAGATTACCCGCAATCACCGCAGTCCACGGACGGGCCGGGACGGCCTGCTCTGGCTGAGGACAGCTAAGCGGCAGGTGCCGCCGGCCGCCGTCGGTAGAGCCATATCAGTCCCAGGACGGGCAGGATCAGCGGGATGAAGGCATAGCCGCGGCCGAACAGGGACCATACCGTCTCATGCGGAAACGCGACGGCGTCGAACACGCTCAACGCTCCCACGACCACCACGCCCACCAGCTCGACGAGCACGGCAATGAGTGACACGCGGAACCATGCCCGCCCCGGCTTGGCCAGCGAAACCGTGGCGACCACATAGACGGCGGCGGCGAAGGCGGACAGCAGGTACGCCAGCGGGGCCTCGGAGAACTTGGTGAGGATCTGGTACCCGGCGCGCGCTGTTGCCGAGATGGCGAACACGGCGTATACGGCGATGAGGAGCCGTCCGGGGCCGGTGTTGCGGGTGTTGCCGGTCCCGCGGGGATTGCGTTCGGTGTGGGCGGGAGTTGCGGTCACGTCGGGTGCTTCTTCCACGTCAGTACCAGATTTGGTTCATTCGGGCGGCCATGACCAGGGCTGTGACCCCGACGGCCGCAAGGACAAAATTGCTCCAGCGGGTGCGTTCCAGGACCGACCAGTACACCGCCGCAACGGGCAGCAACAGGGCGGTGCCGAGATACCCCCAGAACTCCCAGGCCTCCCCTGCAATCGGCTCCCCCGCGATGACACGGATGATCGAGCCGACGAGGTACACCAGCAGCGCAAGTTCCACCGCGGCCACCGACAGGATGGTGATGTCGTTCGGTGCCTTTTTGAGGATCCCTGCCACCGCGCAGATGAGGGTGGACAGCAGCCCGACCACCAGGATGATGTAGAAATAGGCGTCCAAGGCTAATCGGCCTGCCCGCTGCCGGCGCCGGGTCCGGTGCCGGGCGCGAAGACAAGTACCGGTTTGGCGAAGTTGCCCGAGTCCGCCAGCAGTGCCACGAGGGAGCCGTCGGGAGCAAACGCCGCAGCGGGCCGCTCGGCGGTGGCCGCATAAGCAGATCCGGCAGGGGCTCCCGCAGCGATGCGGCGGCCGAACGATATCTCTGTGGTTTCCTCCGGGCTGAGTTCCCTGTTGGGCATGAGCGCACGGGCCGCTTGGGACATCTCGAACACTTCCAGGTCCTCGGCGAGCTCCTCGAGCGTCCGTGCCTGGTCGAGCGTATACGGCCCCACGTGGGTACGGCGCAGCGCCGTCAGGTGGCCTCCGACGCCGAGGGATGAGCCCAGGTCGCGAGCGAGGGCACGGATGTAGGTTCCGGACGAGCATTCCACTGTCACATCGAGGTCCACCACGTCCCCGCCGCGTTCCCGGCGGATGTCCTGCACCTCAAAACGGTGGATGGTCACCGGTCTTGCTGCCAGCTTCACTTCTTCACCGGACCGGACGCGGGCGTAGGCGCGTTCTCCGTTGACCTTGATGGCGCTGACGCTGCTGGGCACCTGCTGGATCTCCCCGGTCAAGGCGGCCACTCCCGCGCGGATGTCCTCGTCGGTGACGGCGGCGGCGCTCATCGTGGCCACCACATCGCCTTCGGCGTCGTCGGTGATGGTGGATTCGCCGAGCCGGACGGTGGCGGTGTACGTCTTGGACGTTCCCACGATATAGGTGAGCAGCCGGGTGGCCTTGTTGATTCCGAGCACAAGGACCCCCGTGGCCATGGGATCGAGCGTTCCTGCATGGCCCACTTTCCGGGTACCGGCGATCCGCCGCATCCGTCCAACCACATCGTGGCTGGTCCATCCCTGCGGCTTGTCCACTATTACCAGTCCAGAAAGCACGCCTCCCAGTATATCGGCGCGGCACCGCCCTCCCTGTCCGCTGAAAGAAGCCCCCGGAAGCCGCCCCACCACAGAGGGCTCCGGCACTAGGATGACAGTCATGCCTGACCTTGCGCCGCACGTACCTGACGTCCCCGTCAACCAGATCCGCGAGATCACTGAAGCGGCGTGGCGCACTCCCGGCGCGCTGGTGCTGAGTATCGGCGAACCCGGCTTTCCGCTCCCCCGCCACGTACTGGAGGCGGGGATGTCGTGCCTGGACCGTGACGAGACCAACTACACGCCTAACGCCGGGATTCCTGCACTCCGCAAGGCCTTCGCCGACAGGTTCAGGGAGCAGTCGGGGGCCGACGTCGGAGCAGACCGCGTGTACGTTGTTGCCGGCGCGCAGCAGGGGCTGCACCTGGCGATGAGCCTCCTCCTCGGCCCCGGGGATGAAATCCTGATTCCCAACCCCGGATATCCCACGTTCGCCATGACAAGCCGGTTGCTGCATGCCGTGCCTGTGCGGTATCCCCTCTACCCGGGGTATGACTTCCAGCCCCGGATCGAGGATGTTGAAGCGCTGATCACCGATCGGACCCGCGTCCTGATGATCAACTCGCCGTCGAACCCGCTCGGGGCGGTACTCAGCGAGGACGTGACGCGGCAACTGGTGGACCTGGCCAGGCGGCACGATCTCTGGATCATCTCCGACGAGTGCTACGAGGCGTTCACCTACGACGTCCCCCACGTCAGCGCGGCGCGCTTCGACAGCAGCATTCCCGGCGAGGCCCGGATCTTCACCTCCCTGACGCTGTCCAAGACCTATGGCCTCACGGGGCTGCGGATCGGCGCACTCATCTGCCCGCCGGGACTCGAGCAGCAGATGAACAAGGTCATGGAGGCCATCGTCTCCTGCGTGGCTTCACCGTCGCAGTACAGCGCACTCGCGGCCCTCACCGGTCCCCAGGACTATGTGGTGGACGCCCGCAGGCACTACCGGGTGAACCGCGACGCCGCATCGGCCATCCTTCGCTCCAAGGGCATACCTTTTCTCTCCGCCCAGGGCGCGTTCTACCTGTGGGCGGATGTGTCTCATGTGAGCGGAGGGGACGTGCGGAGCTGGGTGCACACATTCCTCGCGGAGTCCGGCGTCTCCGTTGCCCCGGGAACCGCCTTCGGCTCCATCGGTGAGGGCTGGATCCGGATTGCGTTGTGCGGCAGCGAAAAAGACCTTGTGGAGGGACTCGGCCGGCTGCCCGCACGGGCCTAGTGCCGCCGAAGCTGATCCTTAATCAGTAGTCGGTGCGCGCCGCATTGCTGCGCCAGGCGTCAAAGGGCGTGCCCGACGTCGGGACGGCGGTTTGGGTGACCGGCAACAGGTCCGGCCGGGTACCGCCGAAGTACTCGTAAAACACGGCGTCGTCGAACCCAGCCGCAGCCGCCCCATGGCGGTCTGCGGCGAAGTAGACGCGGTCAACCCGCGCCCACAGGGCCGCCGCCAGGCACAAGGGGCAGGGCTCGCAGCTGGCATACAGCACCGCGCCGCTGAGATCGAAGTTCCCCGATTCGGCAGCTGCCGTGCGGATGGCGACCACTTCGGCGTGGGCGGTGGGGTCGTTGTCCCGGGTGACCCGGTTGACGCCCTCATGCACAACGCCGTCGGCTGTGACCACAATCGCGCCGAAGGGCCCGCCTCCGGCGGCCACGTTCCGTTCGGCCAAGGCCACGGCCTCGGTCAGGTACTCAAGGACGTCTGCGTCAGTTGGTGTGGCAGGCATGCTCTGATCATAGTCAGAAGGATGCGGTCTGCCGGACCCCACCGTCCACTTGCCTTCGGTCCAGACTTGTTTTCGGCCATCGACAGCCTCGAATTCCCGGGACTACAATGCGCGCGACGGGGGAACCCGATTCGGGCCAACAATCAGGTCTCAATGCTCTGGATGATCACCATTGACATTGGAGACAGCATGAAAAACAAACCAGCAGTCCTGGCCGTCCTTGCCGCCACAGCCACCATCTTTTCCTCTGCACCGGCCACCCAGGCCGCACCGGCTCCCCAGCCTGCCGCGCAGAAAGTGCTTGCGAAGGGATTGGTTGCTCCCCTGCACCTCAGTGTCGGACACGACCGTTCGGTTCTCGTCAGCGAAGAGTTCGCGGGCCGCCTGGTGCGCATCGCCAAGAACGGAGCCCGGTCTGTGGTCTACGAAAACGCTGCATGGGATGTGGCGGGCTCCGACCGGCAGCGCGGCACCATCTTCTTCGCCGCCAGCCAGGGGGCCGGCCCGATGGATCCCCGTCCATTGGCCGGACACATCCACAGCATCGACTCCAACGGCAAGCACCGCATGTTTGGTGACCTGGCTGCCCTGGAGAAGAAAGAAAACGCCGACGCCGGCATCCAGTACGGCTTCCGCAACCTGCCGGCGGCCTGCGCCGCGCAGCTGCCGAAGGACGTACCGGTCTCCTACAAGGGCGACGTCGATTCCCATCCGTACGGCATCGAAGTTGCAGGCACGAAGGTGTACGTGGCTGACGCGGGAGCCAACAGCATCGTGTCCGTCAATGTGAAGTCCGGCACGACCAAGACCGTCGCCGTGCTGCCGGCACGCCCACACCGCGTCACCGCAGCCCAAGCGGCTGCCTTGCAGATGCCTGCCTGCATCGTCGGGCATACCTACAGGTTCGAGTCGGTGCCCACTGACGTCACCGTCGGCCCGGACGGCTGGCTGTATGTGTCGTCGCTCCCCGGCGGACCTGAGGACCCCGCCCTTGGCGCCCGCGGCGCAGTCTTCCGGGTCAACCCGGACACCGGACAGGTGAGGCTGTTCGCGGACCGGGTGATGTCGCCGACAGGCATTGAGACCGACGCCGACGGCAACGTCTATGTCGCATCCCTCTTCGGTAAGGGCGTACTCAGGATCGACGACGACGACCGCAAGCAGCGGGTGCTGCTGCCGGCTGCGCTGACTGCCGACGTCGACCTCAGGGGCGATACCCTCTACGCCACAGTGAATGCGCTGCCTGAACCGAAGAAGGCACCGGACGGCCGCGTTGTCTCCATACCCCTGACCGGGCACAGGGACGATTAAAGCCACGAGAAGAACCGGAGAGCCTTCAGCAGATAAGAATGGCGCAGCCGGACCCTCTGGTCCGGCCGCGCCATTCCGTTCACTGCTTACTTGCTGCTTACTGTCTACTTGCTCTGGTCCTCGTCGAGGTCATCCGCACGGCTGAACTCGAGGTCCTCTTCGTCGAAATCGTCTTCGTCGAGGTCCACGTCAGGCTGGACGTCCGTCTTGTACGGGTCGGCCTCGCCTGCGTGCTTGGCCTTCTCGGCCAGGGCGGCCACCTCGGCGTCACGCCTCTTGGCCTCCCGGAGCAGCTCCTCGAGGTTGGATGCATTCACCGGAATCTGGTCGGCCACGAACTCCAGCGTGGGAGTCAGCCGCGCGGTGATGTTGCGGCCAACTTCCTGCCGCAGTACGCCCTTGGCCTTCTCCAGCCCCTTGGCAGCGTCAGCCTGCACAGCCTGGTCACCGAACACGGTGTAGTAGATGGTGGCATGCTGCAGGTCGTTGGTCACCCGGGCATCAGTGACGGTAATGCCCTCAAGCCGAGGATCCTTGACCTTGCGGCCCAGGGCCTCTGCCACAACAACCTTAATCCGCTGCGCCATCTTGGCAGCGCGTGCCGGATCAGCCATTTTTACTCCTCAAAAGTTTGGGGTGCGACGGCAGCCGGATGGGCTGCGTGGCCGCACGATTCAGTGCGGGGCCGCCGGAAAAATCCAACGGCCCCGCACCTTTGAAACAGCTAGACCAACTTAGACGCGCGGCTTCTCGCGCATCTCGAAGGTCTCGATGATGTCGCCTTCGGTGATGTCGTTGTACGAGCCAAGGCCGATACCGCACTCGAAGTCCGTGCGGACCTCGGTGGCGTCGTCCTTGAAGCGCTTGAGCGTCTCGACCGTGAGGTTGTCGCCGATAACCTTGCCGTTGCGGCTGATGCGGGCCTTCGTGTTGCGCCGGATGATGCCGGAGCGAACGATGGAACCTGCAATGTTGCCGAACTTGGAGGAGCGGAACACTTCGCGGACCTCGGCCGTGCCCAGCTGGACTTCCTCGTACTCCGGCTTGAGCATGCCCTTGAGGGCCAGCTCAATGTCATCGATTGCTGCGTAGATGACGGAGTAGAAGCGCATGTCCACGCCTTCGCGGTCTGCCAGCTCGGCCACCCGCTCGGCAGGCTTGACGTTGAAGCCGATGATGACGGCGCTGTCGACCGTTGCCAGGTTGACGTCGTTCTGCGTGATCGCACCGACACCGCGGTGGATGACGCGGAGCTGGACGCCTTCGCCGACGTCGATCTTGAGCAGCGCGTCTTCGAGGGCTTCCACGGCACCGGACACGTCACCCTTGAGGATGAGGTTGAGGGTGTCGATCTTGCCTTCGGCGACGGCCTGGTCGAAGTCTTCCAGGCTGATGCGCTTGCGGCGCTTGGCGAGCTGGGCGTTGCGGTCAGCGGCTTCACGCTTTTCGGCGATCTGGCGGGCCGTGCGCTCGTCGGTGGTCACCAGGAAGGTGTCACCGGCGCGCGGCACGTTGGACAGGCCCAGGACCTGGACCGGGCGGGACGGCAGTGCAACGTCGAGGGCTTCGCCGTCTTCGTCGAACATGGCGCGGACGCGGCCGTGGGCCGTGCCGGCCACGATCGTGTCGCCGACGGCCAGGGTACCGGACTGCACCAGGACGGTGGCGACGGAACCGCGGCCCTTGTCCAGGTTCGCTTCGATGGCGATACCGCGGGCGGCCTTGTCCGGGTTGGCACGGAGGTCCAGCGCGGCATCGGCGGTCAGCAGCACGGCATCGATCAGCTCGTTGATGTTGAGGTTCTGGCGGGCAGAAACCTCAACGAACATGGTGTCGCCACCGTATTCTTCCGGAACGAGGCCGTACTCGGTCAGCTGGCCCTTGACCTTGTCAGGGTTGGCGCCTTCCTTGTCGATCTTGTTCACGGCCACGACGATCGGCACGTTGGCCGCCTGGGCGTGGTTGAGCGCTTCAACGGTCTGAGGCATGACGCCGTCATCCGCTGCGACCACCAGGATGGCGATGTCGGTGACCTTCGCACCACGGGCACGCATGGCGGTAAACGCTTCGTGACCCGGGGTATCGATGAAGGTGATGTCGCGCAGCGCGCCCTCATGCTCGTGGCTGATCTGGTAGGCACCGATGTGCTGCGTGATGCCGCCATGCTCGCCTGCGACGACGTCGGAGTTGCGGATGGCATCCAGCAGGCGGGTCTTACCGTGGTCAACGTGACCCATCACGGTGACAACCGGAGGACGTGCCTCAAGCTCTTCGTCGCCTTCAGCCTCGAGTTCGGCTTCGACGTCGATATCGAAGGTGCTGAGCAGCTCGCGCTCCTCATCCTCCGGCGAAACGACCTGCAGCTTGTAGCCAAGCTCCTCACCCAGCAGGGCAAAGGTGTCTTCGTCCAGCGACTGGGTTGCCGTTGCCATTTCACCGAGGTGGAAGAGCACGGTCACCAGCGCAGCGGGGTTCGCCTCGATCTTGTCGGCGAAGTCCGTGATGGACGAGCCACGGCGAAGCCGGATAACGGTGTTGCCGTCGCCGCGGGGTACGCTCACGCCACCCAGCGACGGGGCGCTCATCTGCTCGAGCTCCTGGCGCTTTGCACGCTTCGACTTGCGCTGCTTGCCGCGGCCTGCGCCGCCCTTGCCGAATGCACCCTGGGTACCGCCGCGACCGCGGCCGCCCTTGCCGAAACCGCCGCCGGCCGGAGCGCCGCCGCCACCGCCGGGACCGCCGGTTCCGGGAGCGCCGCCTGGGCGGCCGGGACCGCGTCCGCCGCCGCCGGGACGGCCGGCACCTGCAGGTGCGGGCCGCTCGGTGCGGTTAGGCATCATGCCGGGAGTAGGACGGTTGCCGCCGGAACCCGGACGGGGACCACCGGCACCTGCTGCGGGACGGGGACCACCGGGACGGGGACCACCAGCGCCTGCAGCCGGACGGGGACCACCGGGACGGGGAGCACCTGCTGCGGGACGGGGACCACCGGGACGGTCGCCGTCGGTACGGCCGCCACCCGGGCGGGGCATGCCCTGGGAAGTTGCGAACGGGTTGTTGCCCGGGCGCGGCGGACGGTCTCCGTCGCCGCCACGGCCGCGGGGCATGCCCTGCGAAGTGGCGAAGGGGTTGTTGCCGGGGCGCGGGCCGCCCGGACGCGGGGCGGAACCGCCCTGTCGCGGTGCGGGTGCAGCCGGGGTCTCAGCCTTGGGGGCCGGACGGGCTCCGGGCTTGGCGCCAGTCGAGGGAGCTGCCGGAGCGGCCGCCGAAGGAGCCGCCGGGGCCGGAGCTGCCGGAGCGGCAGGTGCCTCAGCCTTGGGGGCCGGGGCGGGTGCCGGGGCCGGAGCCGGTGCAGGCGCCTGGGCCTTCGGGGCTGCCGGGCCGGGAGCCGGAGCGGGACGTGATTCTGCCGCCTTGGCCGGAGCCTTGGGAGCGCTTGCGGGCGCTTCGGTGGAAGCGGACGCAGCCGGGAAGGCGTTGCGGAGTTTCCGCACAACGGGGGCCTCAATGGTGGATGAGGCAGAGCGAACGAATTCGCCCAGTTCCTGCAGTTTGGTTACTGCATCTTTGGAAGTAATACCGAGCTCTTTCGCGAGCTCGTGTACGCGGACCTTGGCCACATTTCTCCTGTCTCGGTCCGCACCGAGCCAGGCACGAACCGTCTACTTCTTACTGCGGACCTCCGCCGCGAGTGCAGCTGAAAGGTCCATTGCAGAGCGCAACAAAGTTGTCATCGTTACGCACTCATCGCTGGGAACTCATCGGGTTTCCATCAGTTTTCTGACCTGCTTTCAGGTTGGACGGTTGGTGCTGCAGGCGCCGGGACGTCCGCAGCGTGCGCGCCTTTCGCTATCCAGCGTTCGACGTCGGCGGTTCCGGTTGCGCCGTTAAGGGCCCTTCCGAAAGCACGCCGCTTGATCGCCAAGGCAAAGCACGCTTCGCTGGGGTGCAGCCATGCACCCCTGCCAGCCAACCGGCGTCGTTCATCCACTACGACGGCGGATGACCCGCCGGCGTCGGAGACGAGCCGGAGTAACTCCGACCGCAGCCCTTTCTTCCGGCATCCGATGCAGGTACGTTGCGGCTGGTTCCCGAGGTGTTGCACTGCTGCCACTTTCGAGTATCTTCCTGCCTGTACATATCTGCCTGCCTGGTGGCCCCGCTGCTGCCCTCAGACAGAAACGCGGCCGCACAAAGGCACACTGATGCCGGCTGCTAGGCACGGTCATGTTCCATTCTAGCCCCTCGGACCCCCCACACCCGAAACGGCGGCCGGAACCGGCCGCCGTCGGAGAGCGAAGTTTCAGGCTCCGCTCAACCCCCGGATGACCGGGGAAAACGCTGCCTAGGAGCGCGGCGCCGCCGCGTCAGAGACAATATCGATCCGCCAGCCGGTCAGCTTCGCCGCGAGACGGGCATTCTGGCCTTCTTTGCCGATGGCCAGGGACAGCTGGTAGTCGGGGACCACCACACGTGCCGAACGGGTGGCTTCATCGGTGATGGTGACAGAATTCACACGGGACGGCGACAGCGCGCTGGCGATGAAGGTCGCCGGATCCTCGCTGTAATCGACGATGTCGATCTTTTCGTCATTCAGCTCGGTCATGACTGCCCGCACGCGGGAACCCATCTCGCCGATGCAGGCGCCTTTGGCGTTGATCCCGGGAGTGTTGGCCTTCACTGCGATCTTGGTGCGGTGCCCGGCTTCGCGTGCCAGCGCGACGATCTCCACGGAGTGGTCGGCGATTTCCGGCACCTCCAGCTCGAAGAGCTTGCGCACGAGGCCCGGGTGCGACCTGGACAGCGTAATGGAGGGTCCCTTGGTGCCGCGGTGCACGTCGATGACGTAAGCGCGGAGGCGGTTTCCGTGGATGTACTTCTCCCCCGGAACCTGCTCGGGCGGCGGCAGGAGGGCTTCCACTGCGCCCAGGTTGACCTGGATCATGTGCGGGTTGTTGCCCTGCTGGATCAGTCCGGCCACGAGCTCGCCCTCACGGCCCTTGAACTCGCCCAGGACGTTGTCATCCTCAACGTCCCGTAGGCGCTGCAGGATGATCTGTCGGGCGGTGCTGGCTGCGATCCGGCCAAAGCCCGCGGGGGTGTCTTCGAACTCGCCGATGGGCACACCGTCGTCGTCAATCTCGGTGGCCCAGATGGTCACGTGCCCGCTCTTGCGGTCCAGCTCGGCGCGGGCCTTCTCGAAGGCGCCGGGAGACTTGTGGTAGGCAACCAGCAGTGCCTGCTCGATCGTGGGGATGAGGAGATCCAGTGGGATTTCGCGCTCACGCTCCAGGAGTCTCAGCGCGCTCATGTCAATATCCATCAGGCCTCCTCAGAAGGTCCATTGTGTTCATTTTCCAGACCGGCCTCGTCGAGGTGGCTGAACTCAATTTCGACTTTTCCGCTGCGGATCTTGTCGAAAGGAAGTTTTACGGGATCGCCCTGTTTGGGCTTCATCCCCTTTTTCACGGCAATCTCAGGAACCAGCGTTACCCCGGAGTCATCCACGGACTGGACCCGGCCGGTGACGTTGTCACCCTGGATCACGTTGACGGTGACCATGCGGCCGCGGGCCCGGTGCCAGTGACGGGGCTCCCCCAGCGGGCGGCTGACGCCGGGCGAGGAAACCTCAAGGTCGTAGGGGCGGCTGTCAGTGCCGGGATCGTTGTCCAGGATGTCAGAGAGCTCCTTGGAAATGTCTGCGATGACATCGAGGCTGACTCCGCCGGTCTCTTCCTGCGGCAGGTCCACCACCACGTGAACCACGCGGTTGGAGCCTGCAACGTTGATGGCAACATCCTCCAGATACAGCCTGTGCGCCTGAACCGCCGGCTCAAGCAGAGCCCGGAGGCGCTCAGCCTCGGGATTATGGACACCCGCGGATTCGGTCGTTCCCGCGTCGGTCCGGTCTGATGAAGTCGTGGCTTCTGCATTGCTCACGATGCCGGCCGCCTCCCGATAGATGATGTTGTGACTACTAGCGTAGCGATTTTCCGGCCGCCTTGGTGCACGCAGTTCCGCGCTGCCGTGACAACATGGTGTGTTGTGAAAAAGGACACCAGGGAAAGCGGCCGGACTACAGGCTATTTCCGGTACGCGCTTGCAGCCTTCACGGCCCTCCTGGTGCTCAGCCTCGGTTTTGCCCTGATTCCCCGGCCCGTCCCGGAGCCCGCAGCCCCGCCTTTTTCCGAGCAGGCACGCGCTGCGGCACTGGCCGAGACCATGCGTTTGCGGGCGGCCGGCCAGCAACTCGCGGAGGGTTCATCCGGTGCCCGGCGGCAGGCCTTTTCCCGGACTGTGACATTGCTGACTATCCAGGCGAGGGCACTGTTTCTTCCGTCCGACGATCCTTCCCGTGCTGCTGCAGACCGTCCCGCTGGGGCCGCTTCTGGTTCCGCTCCGGCCTCTGCCGGTGCGTCCGCGGCGGCTCCGGCCACTACTGCTCCGGCCACTGCCGCTCCAGCCACGGCTCAGGCACTCGTAGCGGGATTGTCAGCGAGCGGAAAGTTGCGGCTGGCCCATGCCCAAACCGCCGACGGGGGCATGGCCCGCCTGCTCTCGTCCGTCGGAACCGCACAGCTCCTGCAGGCGGCCGCACTGGCCCAGGCCTCCGGAACCCCTGCGCCGGCCATGCCTTCAGCGGCTGCTCTTCCCGCCGCACCGGCGCTGCCTTCAGCTACGGCGCTTCCTTCAAACTCAGCGCTGCCTTCGGCTTCGACACAGGCACCTGCCCCGTCAGCCAGTTGCCAGCCTTCAGCCCGGGAGGGCGCGACGGACCCGGCTGCGCTGTCATCCCAGGCACCGGCAGCCTCAGCAGCTGCACCTGCAGCGTCGGGAACTGAATCAACACAGCCGGCCAGTGACGCCTCAACGGTCGACGCCCTCGCGCAGGTAGTCCGCACGGAGCTGGAGACCGTCTACGGGTACCAGGTGGCGCTTACTCGCCTTGAGGGCCCGGCTGTCCAGCAGGCGACGGACCTGCTGTCCAGGCACGAGGCAGCCGTCACTGAAGCGGAGGCCCGCAGCCGCCTCTCGTGCGCAGAGGTTCCACCGCGCGAGCCGGGCTACACTCTGGATGCCACCTTCCTGAACAACCCGACCGCGGGGCTGGCCAGCCTTGAAGCCGGCACACTGCCCGTCTACGGGGATCTCGTTGCCCTGAGCGAAGGTGCCACCCGGCAATGGGCCATCGCATCACTGGTGGCAGCAGCGCAGCGCACCGTCCGCTGGGGATCCGATCCCGGCCCCGTACCCGGGCTCGTGCTCGACACGTCACAGCTTCCACCGTTACCCGAAGCGGCCGCGCCCTCCATCTCAGGAACGGCCCTGCCGGGCTAAATTTCAGCGTGGCCTCTGGCAGCCCAAATGACGTGATGGTCGCTGGAGCCGTGGGTCCTGTGGTTGCTGCAGCGGCCGGCAACCGGCGGGCGCCACAGGATCCCCATCCTAGGCGGCACTAAATTGTGCCCAGTCGGGGAAGGGATCCACTGGCAGTGGTGGATCCAGACAGGCAAGGCTGTTCGGTTCCTCGGGGTGGTCTGGTCCGTCGAGGTACTCCGGTTCATCGAAGCTGTGAGGTTCATCGAAGCTGTCAGGTTCCTCGAAAGTGTTGAGGTACTCCGGTTCCTCGAGGTTCTCGGGTCCCCATGGGTGGTCTGGCCAGTGGGGTGGTTCCCAGTCCTGTTGTTCGCTGGGGTAGTACCGCCCGGTCGGTGAGAGCCATCCGGGTGGCCTGTCATGGGTCGCGCCGACCGGCCTCCAGGGACTGCTGTGTTTGAGGCGGTGGTGGCGGGGGCATGCCTGCCCGAGGTTGCTGATGCCTGTGGTCCCGCCGTCGGACCAGGCCAGGATGTGGTCTGCTTCGTTGTCGAGGGACGGGTTGTTGCAGCAGGGGAAGGAGCAGCGCGCGTCGCGGAGCCGGAGCCATTGGCGCATCGGGGTGGTCAGGCGGTAGCTGGTGCGGCCGATCTCCAGGGGCGCGCCGTCGCGCGGATCGACCAGCACCCGCAGGAAGGAGGTCGCCCCGTCTGCGACGAGCTTTCGTGCCATTGATGCCGGGATGGGGCCGTACCCGTCGAGGGTGGCCGGTTCCTCCCCGGCACCGGTGAGGGACAGCACCGGCACGGTGACCAGCACCTGCGCCTTCGGCGTGGGGATTCCGTCGGCGACACCGCCCAGCAGCCAGCCTTCGGTGACGTCCGCGCGCAGCTGCGTCAACGTCCTCGGCTCGCCTGGACCCTGCAGGGCGCGGGCGGCGTCGGTAACCCGGTTCCAGATGGCGGCGGCGGTGTCCGCGGGCAGGTACGCCGAGAACCAGGCCATCCCGTCCCGGTCCGGGGTGTACTCCACCCGGCGGTCCGCGGCGCTCCTGCGGTGGCGGGTTTCGATGCTGACCGGGTGGTGCCGCTCCCGCCAGGCGCGTACCTTGGCGCGGAACCGGCCCGGCACCAGTTCCCCGGCCGGGCAGCCCCGGGCGGCACCGGGCGCGTCCGGATCCAGGAAGTGGGCTTCCAGGGCCGCCGCGGCGGCCGGGTCCAGGTTGGCTGTTTCATCGCACAGGATCCGTACGTGCTGCCAGGAAAGAGTCCCGGATCCCAGCGCGGCCAGCGCCAGCGGCCGCCCGGTGGTCAGGGTGCGGGCGTCGGACAGCAGCGCCCCCGCGGTGCGTTCACTCACCGTCAGCACACCGGCGACCTCGGCGGTCACCGCCATCTGCTGGGCGGTGCGCTCCTGCGCAGAACGAGCCTGCCCTGCCAGGGCCTCGGCAGCGGCGGCGTACGCGGCGATGAGCTGAACCTTCAACGCGGCCAGCCGGGCTTCCAGCCCGGCCACCCCGGTCAGGCCGTCCAGATACGCGTCCGCCTGATCCCGCAAAGGATCCTGGTCCGAAAGAGCGTCAGCACCACTCAGGAGATCAGCACCCGACCTGGGATCAACACCGATCTGGGGATCAGCACCGGTCTGGGGATCATCACCCGGCGCTGTCACGTCGCCGCCGGCCCCGCCGTGGGCACTGACGACAAAACCAGCGCGGCGGAGAACAACAGCCAACGCAGCAACGGATGCCCCGATGCCCTCCAACGTCTCGCTAACCGCCCTGTCATCCATACCCACAGCATGCCAGTGACCACCGACAAAAATAGCCGCTTGAGCAACTGGCAGTCTGATCTAATCTGGGACCGCCCGGGAGTGCGCAGTCAACGGAGCATAGCCAACCCGCGGCAATCCATCTCCCGCGAGAACGCCGGCGAGATCGCCCGCGCGGATAGCCGCGCGGCCATTTATCTGATTCGGCAGGAAGCGGCCAGGCTCAAGCTGCAAGTCAAAGCCGACCTGGCAATCCGAACCAAGACTGTCCGGTCAACTACGCTTGAGCTGATGAGCCCTCCAGCCGTTCCCGTGCCGCCTGACCTGGCCCGCCGCTATTCCCGCAGCAGCGCCGGGCGGGCGTGGCTGGCATCCCTCCCGGGGCTAATCAGCAGCCGGATGGAGCGCTGGGAGCTGACGCTCGACCTCGAGCCCGGAGCACTGCCCCGGAGCGGACACGGCGGGCTGGTGGTGCCTGTGCTGGCCGGGGATGTTCCGGCAGTCCTGAAAGTCGCCTATCCGCATGACGAAGCCCTGGTGGAACGGCATGCGCTGGCTCTCTGGAACGGACGGGGTGCCGTCCGGCTGCTGGCCTCAGACGCGGGCACCTGCTCGATGCTGCTGGAACGCCTGGATGCGGGCAAGTCACTCCAAACCGAGCCGATGGGCGTTGCCGCTGAAGTGTGGGGCGGGCTGGTGCGCCAGCTGAGCCTGGTCCCCGGCAGCGAGCCGCAATGGCGCGAATTCGAGCACATCGCAGCCCGGGCGGAGCAATGGAGCGATGATCTGCCGGCCGAATGGGAGCAGCTGGGCCGGCCCTTCCCGAGGTGGCTGCTGGAAGCTGCGCTGGAAGTATGCCAGACCAGGGGCGCTGTGGGCCGGCGCTCCGGTTCCGACGTACTCGTCAACACCGACTTCCACTTCCTGAACATCCTGGCCAGGCTCGGCCCCTCCGAGAACCACCAGCGCCCCGCCTACGCGGCCATCGATCCGCAGCCGATGATTGGCGAGGCCGAATTCGGGGTCGCCCCGGTGTTGTGGAACCGCATTTCCGAACTCCCGGCCGCAGATCCCGGAGCCGGCTTGCGCGCCCGGTGCCGAGATTTCAGCAGGGCAGCTGGGCTGGACGAGGAAACCGCGCGGCAGTGGAGCCTCGCCCGTGAGGTGGACAACGCCCTGCACTACGCCTCGAAGCCTGGCCACGAAGGTGACTTGGCGCGTTCCCTCTGGGTTGCCAGCACCCTTGCGGGCCGCACGCTTGACGGGCTTCCCGCGCCGCATGCACTGCCCGAGCCGGGTCAGGCAGGCGGTGATTCGTTCCCGTCATAGCCGGCCGGTCAGGTTCGTTGAAGCTTAGGCGAAGTTTTCCTGCCAGACGTCAAAGCCGAGCTTGATGATCAGGGCGCCGACCACGGCGAGGAAGACCAGCCGCACAAAGCGGCTTCCCTGCCGGACGGCGGTGCGTGCACCCAGGTATCCACCGGCCATGTTCGCCAGCCCCAGCAGCAGGCCGATCCCCCACAGCAGGGAGCCATGCGGCAGGAAGAACAGCAGCGCACCGGCGTTGGTGGCCATATTGACGATCTTGGCCTTGGCGCTTGCTTCCAGGAACGCGTATCCCATGGCCGAGACCAGGGCGATCACCAGGAACGAGCCCGTGCCGGGGCCGATCAGGCCGTCGTAAAAGCCAATCACCCCGCCAATGGTGCAGGCCACCACGTAGTGGGTGCCGCCGTCGTGCCTGAGAACGGTGAGGTGCCCGGCGTCGGGCTTCAGGGCGGTGAAAAGCGCGACGGCGACCAGCGCCACTACGATGATCGGCTTGAACACTTCCGCAGGCAGCCGGGCCGCCAGCAGGGCGCCCCCGAAGCTGCCGGCCAGCGCTATGGCCGCCATGGGCACGGCCGTCCGCAAGTCCGGCCGGACCCGCCCGTAGTAAGTGACGGCGCTGGTGGTGGTGCCGAAGATGGAGCCCATCTTGTTCGTGGCAAGGGCCTGGACCGGGGTGATCCCCGGAACAAGCAGGAGCGCGGGAAGCTGCAGCAGGCCTCCGCCTCCCACCACGGCGTCCACCCAGCCTGCGGCGAAGCCCGCCACCACTATCGGGATGATGGTGGCGAGCTCGATCGATTCGAAACCTGAGAGCACCTCGCGCGCTGCGGAGCGTTAGCTGTTGCGGACAGCGTTGACCACGAAGTCAACGGCCTTGTCCACTGCCACGTTTTCCGCTTCGCCGCTGCGGCGGTCCTTGATTTCGACGACGCCGTCCACGAGTCCCTTGCCGACGGCAAGGATGGTGGGGACACCAATGAGCTCCGCGTCGCCGAACTTCACGCCCGGGGAAACCTTGGGCCGGTCGTCGTAAATGACGTCGAGCCCGGAGGCTTCGAGTTCCTGGGCGAGCTGCTCTGCTGCGGCGAAGATCTCCTCGCCGCGTCCGACGGCCACGACGTGGACATCGGCCGGAGCCACGGAACGCGGCCAGACGAGGCCCTTGGCGTCGTGGTTCGACTCGGCCAGCGCTGCCACGGCACGGGTCACACCGACGCCGTAGGAGCCCATGGTCACCACAACCTGCTTGCCGTTCTGGTCCAGGACCTTCAGTTCAAGGGCCTCGGCGTACTTGCGGCCGAGCTGGAAGATGTGTCCCATCTCGATGCCACGGGCCGTTTCCAGCGGGCCGGAGCCGTCGGGGGCTTCGTCACCTGCGCGCACCTCGGTGCACTCAATGGTGCCGTCCCAGCCGAAGTCCCGTCCTGCGACCAGGCCGTAGACGTGCTTGCCGGCCATGTTTGCTCCGGTCACCCAGGAACTGCCGGTTACGACGCGCGGGTCCACCAGGTAGAGGAGCTTGGCGGCGCCTTCCAGGCCGAGGAGGGGTTCTTCCAGCGACATTCCCGGGCCAAGGTAGCCGCGCACGATGAGCGGGTTCTTTGCCAGGTCCTCGTCACCCGCAGCTTCGACGTTGATTTCCCCGGCAACGGGGAGGTAGGCGCCGATGTTGGCTTCGACGCGCTTGAGGTCCACTCCGCGGTCGCCCGGCACGCCGATGACGACGATCTGCCGCTCACCCGTGGGCAGGGTGACGGCGAGGACCACGTTCTTCAGGGTGTCGGCGGCAGTCCAGGGACCGCCGTCGGCATCGCTGCGCGGAACGATCTCGTTGGACGCAGCCACGAGCGTGTCTATGGTGGGCGTGTTCGGGGTGTCCCGGATCTCGGCCGCCGGAGCGTTGGTGTAGTCAATCTCGGCGGGGACCACGGTGGTCACGGCCTCGACGTTCGCTGCGTAACCGCCTGCCGACCGCACGAACGTGTCTTCACCGATCTCGGTGGGGTGCAGGAACTCCTCACTCCTGGAACCGCCCATGGCGCCGGCCGTGGCGGCGACGGGAATTACTTCCAGGCCGAGGCGCTCGAAAATCTTCAGGTACGCGGCGCGGTGCGCGTTGTAGCTGGCGTCCAGCCCGGCGTCGTCCACGTCGAAGGAGTAGGAGTCCTTCATGATGAACTCGCGGCCGCGCAGCAGGCCGGCGCGCGGCCGGGCCTCGTCACGGTACTTGTTCTGGATCTGGTAGATGCTCAGCGGCAGGTCCTTGTAGGAGGAGTACAGGTCCTTGACCAGCAGCGTGAACATTTCCTCGTGCGTGGGCGCCAGCAGGTAGTCCCCGCCCTTGCGGTCCTTGAGGCGGAAGATGCCCTCGCCGTACTCGGTCCAGCGGTTCGTGGCCTCGTAGGGCTCCTTGGGCAGCAGTGCCGGGAAGTGGACTTCCTGGGCGCCAATGGCGGACATCTCCTCGCGGATCACCTGCTCCACCTTGCGCAGCACGCTCAGACCCAGCGGCAGCCAGGTGTAGATGCCGGGTGCGGCCCTGCGGATGTACCCGGCACGGACCAGGAGCCGGTGGCTCGCCACTTCGGCGTCGGCGGGATCTTCACGCAGGGTGCGCAGGAACAGCTTGGAAAGTCGAAGAACCACGGGTAAGCATCCGTTTCTGGGGGAAAGTGCAAATTGTCTGGGTACTAATCTACCGGCAACATGGCGAGGCAGCTTCCGCAGGCCCCTGCGCACGGTCCGTCGGAGGCGGCAGCCCAGGGCCGGTCAGAAAAGGACCGTCGCGAAAGTTCCGACCTGCCGGAAGCCGACCCGCTCATAGGTGGCGCGGGCGCGGGAGTTGTAGTCGTTGACGTAGAGACTGGTCACGGGCGCCATTTTTTGGGCCAGCAGCACCACCGCCGCCATGTAGCCGGCGCTCAGGCCGAGGCCCCGGTAGCCGGGGTTCATCCACACGCCCTGCACCTGCGTGACGTCCCGGGTCACAGCGCCGAGCTCGGCTTTGAAGACCACTTCGCCGTCCTTGATATGAACCAGGGAATGGCCCTGGCGGATCAGTCCCGCCACGCGCCTGCTGTAGAAGTCGCGGCCCCCGAGGTAGGGGGAATAGCCCACTTCCTCTTCGAACATCGCCGCGCAGGCGGGCAGGATGGTGTCAAAATCCGAGTCCTGTCCGAGGCCCAGCTGCCAGTTGGGCTCGACGGCGGGCGGCCCGTCAATAGTCATGAGCGGCTGGGCCGGCCGCACTTCATGGGCCTGGTGCCCTAATTTCTCCAGTTCGCCATGTAGCGCCAGCACGGTTGGGGCCGGACCAAAAATTGACGCGTACCGGCGGCCGGAACGATGGGCCGCGGCTGACACGGCCCCGGCCAGGGCCGGCGCCAGCTGGACAGGCACGAGGTTGGCGCCTGCCCAGCAGGCGCCAACCAGCACATTGTCGTCGAAAACCCCCAGAACATTGGCTCCCCCGGGGGTCGGGGCAGCGGTTCCTGTTGTTTCCAGATGGGCAAGGATGAAGACGTTGGCCACCGGATCGACGCCGGCCAACTCCCGCAGCGCGGCTGTGTCGGCGGCGCCCAGCGCCCGGACGGACACGCCGTCCGGGGCGGCTCCATCTTTATGAGACGCTAACCACGGGGCTACCCTTGACAGCATCTTCGCCATCGGCCTCCCCCATCTCTTCTGCGATACGCATGGCCTCTTCGATCAGTGTCTCAACAATCTGGCTCTCGGGGACAGTCTTGATGACTTCGCCCTTCACAAAAATCTGGCCCTTGCCGTTGCCGGAGGCTACGCCGAGGTCAGCTTCGCGTGCTTCGCCGGGTCCGTTGACCACGCAGCCCATGACCGCGACTCGGAGCGGGATCTCCATGCCTTCCAGTCCGGCCGTGACCTGTTCGGCGAGGGTGTAGACGTCCACCTGGGCACGGCCGCAGGACGGGCAGGACACGATTTCCAGCTTACGCGGACGCAGGTTCAGCGACTGAAGGATCTGGTTGCCCACCTTGATCTCCTCCACCGGCGGGGCGGAGAGGGACACGCGGATGGTGTCGCCGATGCCTTTGGACAGCAGCGCGCCGAAGGCCGTGGCTGACTTGATGGTGCCCTGGAAGGCGGGGCCCGCCTCGGTGACACCCAGGTGCAGGGGCCAGTCCCCCTTTTCCGCCAGCATCTCGTAGGCCGCGACCATGATGACGGGGTCGTTGTGCTTGACCGAGATCTTGAAGTCGTGGAAGCCGTGCTCCTCGAACAGGGAGGCTTCCCAGACAGCGGATTCAACCAGCGCTTCCGGAGTTGCCTTCCCGTACTTCTTCATGATGCCGGGCTCCAGCGACCCGGCGTTGACGCCGATGCGGATGGAGGTGCCGTGGTCTCTCGCCGCCTTGGCAATTTCCTTCACCTGGTCATCGAACTTGCGGATGTTGCCGGGGTTGACGCGCACCGCGGCGCAGCCTGCCTCGATGGCCGCGAAGACGTACTTCGGCTGGAAGTGGATGTCGGCGATGACCGGGATCTGGGACTTGCGGGCGATGATCGGAAGGGCTTCGGCGTCATCCGCCGAAGGGCACGCCACCCGGACGATGTCGCAGCCGGAAGCCGTCAGCTCGGCGATCTGCTGCAGGGTGGCGTTGATGTCCGTGGTGGGAGTGGTGGTCATCGACTGCACGCTGATGGGCGAGTCGGAACCGACCCCGACCGGACCGACTTTGATCTGGCGCGTCTTGCGGCGCGGAGCAAGGACGGGAGGCGGGGCGGATGGCATTCCCAGGCTGACCGAGGTCACGTGGACTCCTTGATTCGAAAAGGTGAGGGGAAGGGGTTAGGCGTGGTCGGCGAGGAGGCCGGTCACGGGAACCCATTCGGTAGTGCGGGTGCCGGAGATGACGCCTGCAGAGGCGAAGGGATCCTGCTTCAGGATGTCGTTCAGGGCGCTCTCGTCGGCGGCCTTGAAGATCAGCAGCGCGCCGGCGCCGTCCCCGTAGGGTCCGCTGGCGAGGAGAACGCCGTCCTGGGCCAGGCCTGCGGTCCACTCACGGTGCGAAGGGCGGCTGGCTGCGCGGGCCTCGGAGGATTCGGCGTCGTATACGTACTCAACAGCAAAAACAGTCATACAGACACCCTATCCCGCGGCCGCCCTAGCCGAGGAGCACCACCTTCGTAAAGGCTGCCACTCCGGCCGCCCACAGCATCGAGGACAGGGTACCGATGATGAACCGTTCAGCAGCAACGGGGGTCTCCTTGAGTTCGGCGAACCGTCCCAGGCCCTTAATGGCCACGACGTAGGCGATGGCGACGGGCTGCCCGGCAAGGATGGCCAGACACACGGCGAGGCGTTCCAGCACGCCGATAATGGCCCCTCCCCGCAGGATCCGGGTTGTGGGCTCGGCGGCAGTTTCCCGCGGCACCGTGATGTCGCCGTTGACGGTGTTACCGCCCTTCGCGTCGCCGGCGTCCGCTTTCCCGGCACCTGCTTTCCCGACACCCGGACCAGTCCCTGAATCAGGAGCCCTTTCACGGTCTACCGTGACATCCGCAGAGGGATCGTCCCCACTGCTGGCCAGGCCGGCGTCGGCATCGGCCTTGTCGTCGATGGTGCGGGCCAGCTTGAACACCAGGGCGGTCACCGGCCAGCCAACGAATCCTGCCGTCAGCAGGGCAACTGCGATCCAGAGTGCGTTCACCGTTCTCCTCGGTCGGGCGCTTCGGGGCCGGCGGCTTTCAGGACCAGCCCGTGGGCGGTGGCCAGCAGCATTTCCACTGCCGGTCTCGCCGCCCATTCTTCCTGCCATCCCGACCTGATGACGGCCCGGCTCACCGACTGCTCGCTGATTCCCAGATCCCGTGCGACGTGCTTCTGCTGTCCGTGCCGGCCGGGGTCGTGTCCGTTCCGGGCGCGGAGCGCGTCCACCACCCGCCATTGGGCCTCGGTGCGTTCCTGGACCAGCCGGCCCACGAGCCGCAGGACGGCTTCGGCGTTGGCGCACGCCCTGGCGCCCTCTTCGGAGTCGTCCGTTGCAGGGGCACCACGGCCGGCGGCTCCGGAGACAACGGCCAGCGGAACGTGGCTGCCTGCGGCCTTGGCCCGCTCCACTGCCTGCCTGGCCGCTACGAACGCTGCTCCCGATCCTTCCCGGGGGCTCGCGGGCTGTGGCTCGTTCACCGGCCCGATGCCAACGCCGACGTACCACAGGCCGCTGCGGAGCGCATGAAGGCTGACTTCCACGACGTCGCGCGGGTCATTGAGGACGCCTTGAACCTCATCCCCCACTGAACGTTCAAAGCCGCGGGAGATCCGGTGCAATGCGGCGAGGAACTCCGGCACCCGGTCGACGTCGGTACTGCTGCCGCGCTGGTCAATGGTCAAGACGTACATGTCTCAACCTTAAACGGCAGATTTTTCAATATCAATCAGATCCAGCTGATAATCCAAAATCAGCTACCATCGGTTTAGGAGTTAGCCGAAGAGATTGACCGGTTTCACAATGTCGGCGTAGATCAGCAAAGCGCCCATCCCCATCAGCAGCACTGCCACGACATACGTCACGGGGAGAAGCTTGGCGATATCGAAGGCGCCTGGATCGGGCTTGCCGAAGAGCTTGGCGACACGGCGACGGAGGCCTTCATACAGCGCCCCCGCCACATGACCGCCGTCGAGGGGCAAGAGCGGCACCAGGTTGAAAACTGCCAAGGCGAAATTCAAGCCGGCGAGCAGACCAACAAGGGCGGCGAGCCTGGATTGTGCCGGCACCTGCTCCATGGCGGCGACTTCGCCGGCTACCCGGCCCACGCCCACCACGCTGATAGGGCCGTTCGGATCCCGCGGCTCTTCGCTGAACGCCGCCTGCGCCACGCCGGCCACGCGGGCCGGGAGATTCAGGATGACGCCGGCGATCTGGCGGATGTTCTCCCCCGCCATCGGCAGGACTGACGACGCCGGCTGGGCAACGAGGGCGGTCTGCGCACCGATGCCGAGGAAGCCGACGTCCTGGAACATGGGGTCGCCCTGGCCGTCCCTTGCCTGCCGTCCGTCCTCCCCGACTACCGGCCGCGCCGACAGGACGGGGGTGACGGTGGTGGTCACGGGCGCACCGTCCCGTTCGACCGTGATGCTGACCTCCCGTCCGGCTGAAGCACGGATCCATCCTGTGAGCTCAGCCCAGTCCGTCACCGTTTTGCCGTCAAAGGAGGTGATGACGTCATTGGGCTTGAGCCCGGCGGAGGCAGCGGGGGTGAGCTTGCAGTCCGCGGAGTCCGGGTCCACCGTCTCCCCTGCCTTCACCTGGCATTTCGAAACGTCGGCAATGGTCGTCGTCGGGGTGGCGATGCCGAAGCCCATCAGCAGCACAGCGGTCAGCACGAGGCCGATCAGCAGGTTCATCGCCGGTCCGCCCAGCATCACCACGATCTTTTTCCAGACCGGAAGCCGGTAGAAGACGCGGTTTTCGTCGCCCGGCCCCACCTCTTCATGGGCCATGGAGCGTGCCTCGGTGGCCAGGGTCTGGAACATGCCGGTGCTGGAGGGCCGCACTGACCCGTCGTCCTTGTTGGGCGGGTACATGCCGATCATCGACACGAAGCCGCCCAGCGGCAGGGCTTTGAAGCCGTATTCCGTCTCGCCCTTTTTCTTCGACCAGAGGGTGGGGCCGAAGCCGATCATGTATTTCGTGACGCGGACTTTGAAGAGCTTGGCCGGAAGCAGGTGCCCCACTTCGTGCAGGGCAATTGACACGGCGATGCCGATCGCCACGAAGACGACGCCGAGGATAAAGAGAATGACGGGACTCATGCCTGGATCTGCTGCTTCCTAGAGACTGCTCACTGCTAAACGTTCGTGGGTGCGTGCCCGTGCCCACTTTTCAGCCTCCAGCACGGACTCGACCGTCAGCTGGGAGGAGCCCGGGTGTTCGCTGAGAACCACTTCGATGGTATCCACAATGTCGGTGAACCGGATGCGGCCCTCGTGGAACGCCAGGACGGCTTCCTCGTTTGCCGCGTTGAAGACGGCAGGGAACGTACTCCCCCGCTCCGCGGCTTCCTTGGCGAGCTCGACGGCGGGAAACGCGGCTGCGTCCAGCGGCTCGAAGTTCCAGCTCACGGCGCGGCTCCAGTCGCAGGCCGTGGCCGCGTTCGGAACCCGGTCCGGCCAGCCCAGCCCCAGGGCGATCGGCAGGCGCATGTCCGGCGGGGAGGCCTGGGCAATGATCGACCCGTCCACGAACTGCACCATGGAGTGGACCACGGACTGGGGATGAACCACGACGTCGATGCGGTCCAGCGGGATGTCGAACAGCAGGTGCGCCTCGATCACCTCCAGGCCCTTGTTGACCAGCGTGGCGGAGTTGGTGGTGACCATCAGGCCCATGTCCCACGTGGGGTGCGCCAGGGCTTCCTCGGGGGTGACATCGGCGAGCCGCTCCCGGGTGCGGCCGCGGAACGGTCCCCCGGACGCCGTGAGGATGAGCCGGTCCACCTCGGCGGCGGACCCGGAGCGCAGGCACTGGGCGATGGCGGAATGTTCCGAGTCGACCGGCACGATCTGGCCCTCCCTGGCCGCGGCCTTGACGAGCGACCCGCCCACAATCAGGGATTCCTTGTTCGCCAGCGCCAGGGTGGCTCCGGTGCCCAGGGCAGCCAGGGTAGGCGCCAGGCCGATGGAGCCGGTGATGCCGTTGAGCACCACGTCTGCTTCAACCGCAGCGATCGTGGTGGAGGCATCCGGACCTGCGACGATCTCGGGCCGGTACGACGAGAGCCCGGCTGCGCGGGCGGCGTCGTCAATCAGTTCACGGAGCCGGCCCGGATCGCCGGTGGCGATGCCCACCGCGAGCGCCTTCGTTTGGACAGCCTGCTGCGCAAGGAGTTCAAGGTTCCCGCCGCCGGCGCTGAGTGCCACTACCTCGAAAAGGTGCGGGGCGCCGTCGACGACGTCAATCGCCTGGGTGCCGATGGAACCGGTCGATCCGAGGAGGACAATTCTGCGCGGATTGCCCGCTGGTTGGCTGGTGGAACGGCCGGCGCCCGAAGTCTGCATGCCTTAAGTATCCCGCACCCTGGGCGTCCCGCCGTTTGCCGGAAACGGCCGCTCCGGGAGCTTGTGCTGCGGCCGTTTTTGGCAATCGGGCAACCATCTTGACGCTCATGGCGCCGTGAGTAACGTGGAATCGTGGACTGGGCCGCGTGGTTTGACTGGTTTGACGCGCCGGACTACGAATTCGCCCGGCAGGTATTGCAGCGCGGCGTCGCCGGGCTCTTTTTCGTTGCGTTCCTCTCCTCACTGAACCAGTTTCCGGCGTTGCTCGGGGAGCGCGGACTCCTTCCCGTTCCGGACTTTCTGGAGGCATTCAGCAGGTTCCGGCGGCCTACGCTGTTCCGTTGGCGCTATTCGGACCGTCTGCTGCGGGCGGTCTGTGTGACCGGTATGGTCATCGCCGGGACGCTCGTTCTGGGCCTCCCCCAGCTCGGGCCGCCATGGGTGCCGCTTATTGCGTTCCTGGCCCTGTGGCTGCTGTACATGTCCATCGTCAACGTGGGGCAGACGTTCTACGGCTTCGGCTGGGAGATGCTGCTGCTCGAAGCGGGCTTCACCGTGGCGTTCCTCGGCTCCGACCAGACGGACCCGCCCCGCACCATTCTGATCCTTATCGCCTGGCTGGTGTTCCGCCTGGAGTTCGGCGCGGGCATGATCAAGATCCGCGGCGGACGGGAATGGCGGGACCTCACGGCGCTGTACTACCACCATGAGACGCAGCCCATGCCGGGACCGCTGAGCCGACAGGCACACCTCCTGCCCAAGCCGTTCCACAAGCTGGAGGTGCTGGGCAACCACTTCGCCCAGCTCGTGGTGCCGTTCTTCCTCTTCGCCCCGCAGCCGATCGCGAGCATCGCAGCAGGCATCATCATTTTCACGCAGCTGTGGCTCGTGGCCAGCGGCAACTTCGCCTGGCTGAACTGGATCGCCATTGTGCTGGCCTTCGCCGCCGTCAGCGATCCGGTGGCCCATGCAGTGCTGCCCGTCATTCCGCTCGACTGGCATGCCGCCGGCGCCGGGCGTGAAACGCCGCTCTGGTGGCTCGTGATTACCCTGGCCGCGACTGTGCTCCTGGTGGTCCTCAGCTACTGGCCAATCCGCAACCTGTTCTCGCACTACCAGCTCATGAACGCCAGCTTCAACCGCTGGCAGCTGGTCAACACCTACGGAGCGTTCGGCACAGTCACGAAGCAGCGGATCGAGGTCGCTGTTGAGGGCACCATGGACGAGGACCCCGACGAGTCCGCGGACTGGCGGGAGTACGGCTTCAAGGGCAAGCCCTGGGACGTGCGCAGAATGCCCCGCCAGTACGCGCCGTACCACCTGCGGCTCGACTGGCTCATGTGGTTCCTGCCGCTGCGCACGGTCCATGAAGAGTGGTTTTACGTGTTCCTTTCCAAACTCCTGGAGGCGGATCGAGCAGTGCTGCGCCTGCTGCGGCATGACCCGTTCGACGGCGAGCGCCCCCGTTGGGTGCGCGCCCGCACCTACCTCTACCGCTTCTCCACCCGCGACGAGTTCCGTAAGACCGGCCAACGCTGGATCCGCACTCCGCTGTATGAGGCCATTCCGCCGCTCTCGCTGCGGCGGGTTCCCGGGCGGCGGCAGTAGAAAGGCGGCAGTAGAAAGCGGGCGCCAGTTGAAAGCTACGCTCTGATGCCCGCCCGGCGGATGGTGGATTCCGCGTGCTTCAGGATGGGCCCGTCGATCATTTTTCCGTCGTACTGGAACACCCCGCTGCCGGAGGCATGGGCCGCTTCCAGCAGCTGTCGTGCTGCAGCCACGTCCGCTTCGGACGGGGCGTACGCGCCGCGCACCACGGGCACTTGGGTGGGGTGGATGCACGCCTTCGAGCTGAATCCTGAGGCCACTGCGTCCCGGGCCTCAACTCCGAGTCCTTCAAGGTCAGGGATGTTGACGTACACCGCGTCCACGGCTTCCTTGCCGAAGGCGCCCGCCGCCAGGAGCACGGATGACCGCGCCTGCAGGGCAACGGCGCGGTAGCCGCCGTCGTCCTTCCTGCTTGAGGTGCCGCCAAGGGACGCGAGGAGGTCCTCGGCACCCCACATCAGCGCCACCACGTTGGGGGCGGCGGCGATGGCAGGGGCGTTCACGATTCCGGCGGCCGTTTCGCACAAGGCAATGACGTGGAATCCTTCCAGTGCCCGAAGCTGCGCTGCATTTTCAGTCTTGGCGAGCATCACCGTCCGGTACGGCGTATGCGCCAGGCAGTGCAGGTCCTTCTCGAAGTCCTCCGTGCCGGCGGGGTTGATCCGGATGATGGTCCGGCTCGGGTCCAGCTCGGGCACTTCTAGCGAGCCCGCGAGCTGGGCCAGGATGGCTCCGCGGGCCCGCTGCTTATCAGGAGCAGCAACCGCGTCCTCGAGGTCGAGGATGACCGCGTCTGCACGGTCGGCAGCCTTTTGGAAGCGCTCCGGGCGGTCGGCGGGGCAGAAGAGCAGGGCGGGACCCATTACGAAAGTCATACAGTCATTCTCCGATTATTCTTCCGTCCGCGCTTCATTGTCCGGGGCTTAAGTGTCCGTTCGCGCTTCAGTGTCCGTTCGCGCTTCAGTGCCTCGCTGGATCCGGGCATGCGCCTCCCTCGTCCACATGAGGCAGCTGCGGGTCGCCAGCGCCACCACGGTGCCGTCCTGGTTGCGGCCGGTGTGCTGCATGGTGACAATCCCCTGGCCGGGGCGGGATCCGGAGAGCCGCTTTCCGGTGATAACCGTCTCCGTGTACAGCGTGTCCCCGTGGAACAAAGGGCCGGGAAAAGACACGTCCGTCAGTCCCAGCTGCGCGATGATGGTGCCCTGCGTCAGCTGGGTCACGGACTGCCCGACGACGGTTGCCAGCGTAAACATCGAGTTCACCAGCCGCTGCCCGAACGGCTGCCCCGCGCTCCACGCCGCGTCCAGGTGCAGCCCCTGCGTGTTCATGGTCATGGTGGTGAAGAGGACATTGTCGGCCTCGGTGACTGTACGGCCTGGGCGGTGCGCGTAGACCACGCCCTCCTCCAGTTCCTCGAAGTACAGCCCGCGCTGCTCGATAACCCGTTGTTCGGTGACAGGGTGTTCAGGCACACGCTGATCAGGCATCCGGTGTTCAGGCGCAGGCTGGTCAGGCACAGGCTCTTCCGTCATACGGTGAGTTCCTGGTCTTCCTCGAACAGCTCCGCACCGGTGGCCGCGGCGACTTCCTCGACGGAGACGTTGGGGGCCAGCTCGCGCAGCACCAGGCGCGGGACTGCGCCGTCGGTCACGACGTCGATCACGGCAAGGTCGGTGATGATGCGGTCCACGCAGGCCTTGCCGGTCAGCGGCAGCGTGCACTGTTCGACGATCTTGGGCCTGCCGTTCCGATCCACGTGTTCCATCATCACGATGACCTTCTTGGCCCCGAAGACCAGGTCCATGGCGCCGCCCATGCCCTTGACCATCTTGCCGGGAATCATCCAGTTGGCCAGGTCGCCGTTGGTTGCCACCTCCATGGCACCGAGCACGGCGACGTCTACGTGGCCTCCGCGGATCATGCCGAACGACAGCGACGAGTCGAAAAATGCGGCGCCCTTGTTGACGGTGACGGTTTCCTTTCCTGCATTGATCAGGTCCGGGTCCACCTCGTCCTCGCCCGGGTAGGGGCCGACTCCAAGGATGCCGTTCTCGGAATGGAGCACCACCTCAACGCCGGCGGGAATGTAGTTGGGAATCAGCGTGGGCATGCCGATGCCCAGGTTGACGTACTGGCCGTTGCTGAGCTCCTGCGCCACCCGCGCAGCGAGTTCGTTTCGTGACCATCCCCTGCCGTCGGGGTGCGACGAAGCGGCGCGCCGGTATTCGTGGCGGACACCTTCGGGGCGGGGAGCCTGGGGGCTGTTCGGATCCATTCCTATGCTCCTGCCTGCTCACGGGCGCCGGCCGCAGTGAGGGCCACCGTCCTCTTTTCGATGCGCTTCTCGCCCTGCGGAACCACGACAACCCGCTGGACGAAGATTCCCGGCAGGTGGACGTGCTCGGGGTCCAGCTCCCCCGGTTCCACCAGCTCTTCAACCTCTGCGATGGTGATCTTCCCCGCCATGGCGCACAGCGGGTTGAAGTTCATGGCGGTGGCGTGGAAGACGAGGTTCCCGTGGCGGTCGCCCTTCCACGCGTGGACCAGGCCGAAGTCCGGCGTCAGGGACTCTTCAAGGACATAGTCCACGCCGTTGAAACTCCGGACTTCCTTGGGCGCCGACGCGACCGCGATGCCGCCGTGGGCGTCGTACTTCTGGGGCAGGCCGCCCTCGGACACCTGGGTGCCGACACCGGCCTTGGTGTAAAACGCAGGAATTCCTGCCCCGCCGGCCCGCAATTTCTCGGCGAGGGTTCCCTGAGGGGTCAGCACCACCTCGAGCTCACCGGCAAGGTACTGCCGGGCGAACTCCTTGTTCTCCCCCACGTACGAGCTGATGGTCCGCCGGATGCGGCCGTCACGGAGCAGGATACCCAGGCCCCAGTCGTCCACGCCGCAGTTGTTGCTCACCGTTTCGAGGTCCGTGGTGCCGTGCTCATGCAGGGCATTGATCAGCGCCACCGGGATACCGCACAGGCCGAATCCCCCCACGGCGAGTGAAGCGCCGTCGGGAATATCCGCAACGGCCTCCGCAGCGCTCGCAACAACCTTGTCAATCATCATTGATCCTTTCAGGTGTTCCCGACCTCGTCCCCTCGGACCGTCTAGAGCCCGAGCTCCCGGGCGATGAGCATCAGCTGGACCTCCGTGGTGCCTTCGCCGACTTCAAGGATCTTGGAGTCACGGTAATGGCGTGCCACGGTGAACTCGTTGATGAAGCCATAGCCGCCGAATACCTGGGTGGCATCCCGCGCGTTATCCATGGCCGCCTCGCCTGCGACCATCTTAGCTATGGCCGCCTGGGTCTTGAACGGCTTTCCCGCGAGCATCCTGGCGGCCGCGTCGTAGTAGGCCAGGCGGGCAGTATGGGCCCTCGCCTGCATGCGCGCGATCTTGAAGGAGATCGCCTGGTACTTGCCGATATTGTTTCCGAACGCGCTGCGCTCCTTGGCGTACCGCACCGACAGATCCACGCAGCCCTGGGCGGCACCCGTGGCAAGCGCCGCGATGGCGATGCGGCCTTCGTCGAGGATGGACAGGAAGTTGGCGTAGCCCCGTCCCTGCTGTCCCAGCAGGTTGGCTTCGGGGACGCGGACATCCTTCAGGGTCAGGGGATGGGTGTCCGAGGCATTCCAGCCGACCTTGTTGTAGGCCTTCTCAGCCTTGAAGCCGGGCGTGTCGGTCGGCACCAGGATCGTGGAGATCTCCTTCTTGACGCTGCCGTCCTTGCGTTCGTGCTGGCCCGTCACGGCGGTCACCGTGACCAGCCGGCTGATGTCCGTGCCCGAGTTGGTGATGAATTCCTTGTTGCCGTTGATCACCCAGCTATTTCCGTCTGCGCCGACTTCCAGCCGCGCCGTGGTCTTGGTGCCGCCGGCGTCCGAACCTGCCTCAGGTTCTGTGAGCCCGAAGCCTGCGAGCGCCTTTCCCGAGGCGAGCAGCGGCAGCCACTCCTCTTTCTGCGCCTCGGTGCCGAACCGGTGGACGGGCATGGCTCCCAGGGAAACGCCGGCCTCCAGGGTGATGGCGACTGACTGGTCCACGCGGCCCAGCTGTTCCAGGGCAAGGGCCAGTGCGAAATAGTCTCCGCCCATGCCGCCGTATTCCTCCGGGAACGGCAGTCCGAAGAGCCCCATATCCGCCATTTGCGAGATGACTTCGTACGGGAAGCTGTGTTCCTCGTCGTGCTTAGCCGCGACGGACGCCACGACCTCATCGGCGAACTCCCGGACAGTGTTGCTGAGGTCCTGGTATTCCTCGCCGAGCTCAAAATCGGCCATGCTCAGGCTCCCTTACGTTCAATGGTTTAGGTTCGATGGTTCAGGTTCGTTGGTTTACGTTCAACGGTCGGATCTGTGGTCTGGCGCGTCGGCGTTTGATGCCGCATGGATGGTGGCCAGCACCTGGTCGGCTTTGACCAAGTCCCCTGGGCCGACGCTGATGTGCACTGTGCCGGCCACTTCGGCGACCAGCTGGTGCTCCATCTTCATCGCCTCCACGGAGAGCAGCACCTGCCCGGACTCCACGGCGTCGCCGTTGGCTACGGCCACAGAGACGACGGTGCCGGGCATCGGCGAGCGCACCTCGGGGTCCGCCGCACCCTCTTCGCGCTCGATGGCGGCGAGCACCCGCTCCAGGCGAGCTTCCCGGGTGAGCACGTCGAGCCTGCAGGACCAGCCGCCCCTGCCCACGTAGACATGCTGCGGACGGCCTTTCCCCTTCCCGTCATCTTCGCGGCCGTCATCCCGACGGCCGTCCTCCCCCGGGGACCCGAGGGCGAAGACGTGCTCCTGGCCGTCCACGTGGAGCTGAATGGATTTACTTGTCAGGCCGAGGACGACGACCGTGTACTGCGGTCCCCCATTGACGCGGGCCAGGGCGTGGCCAGAGGCGTTCCCGAACCACGTGATGGCAGCTGTGGCAAGGGCACCGCCGGGCAGGCCGAAACTTACGCGCCAGGGCGCCGGGCTGCCCAGCCGCCAGCCCCGGACGGTGTTCCAGGGGGAGGCAACCCCGCGAGGGCCTTGGGCCGCGGCCCAGAACTTCATGGCGGCTGCGATGACTTCAAGGTCGCCCGGCGCGTGGAAGGCCAGGTCCGGCATTTTCCGGTCGATGAGCGTGGTGTCCAGGTGCCCGGCGCGGACATCGGCGTCGTTGATCAAGAGCCTGAGGTATTCAACGTTCGTGCCCACTCCGAGAACCGTGTATCCCGCGAGCGCCGCGTCCAGCCGGTCGAGCGCCGACTGGCGGTCCTGGCCCCAGGCAATGACCTTGGATAGCAAAGGGTCGTAGTCGCTGGAGATTTCCAGCCCCGGCAGCAGTGCCGAGTCGATCCGCAGATGCGGATCAGCGGCAGGCCTGGCGACGTCGGCTTCCGCCGGGGCGGTAAAGATGCTGCCGCGTTCATCGAGCAGCACTACTTCGCCGGTGGACGGCAGGAAGTTCCGCTCCGGCACTTCCGCGTACACGCGCGCCTCCACCGCGTGGCCGTTAAGCACGACGTCGTCCTGCGCCACGGTGAGCACCTCACCGGCGGCGATGCGCACCTGCCATTCGACGAGGTCCACTCCGGTGACCATTTCGGTGACCGGGTGCTCCACCTGGAGGCGGGTGTTCATCTCCATGAAGAAGAACTCGTCCGGGTCGTTGTCCGAGACGAGGAATTCGACCGTTCCGGCCCCGGTGTACTGCACGCTGCGGGCCGCCTGGCAGGCGGCTTCACCGATGCGGGCGCGCCTCGCGCCGCCGTCGTCCAGGGATTCCAGCAGCGGTGACGGTGCTTCCTCGATTACCTTCTGGTGCCTGCGCTGCAGGGAGCATTCGCGCTCGCCAAGGTGGATGACATTGCCGTAGGAGTCCGCCAGGACCTGCACCTCGATGTGCCGCGGCGCCGCGACGAGGCGTTCCAAGAAGAGGGTGTCGTCCCCGAACGCAGCGGCCGCCACGCGCCGGGCGGTGACCAGGGCGGCGGGGAGGTCCGACGGCCGCTCCACGATGTGCATGCCCTTGCCGCCGCCGCCGGCAGACGGCTTGATGAGCAGCGGAAAGCCGACGCCGGCCGCGGCGTCGATCAGTTCGCGGTCCGTCAGCCCGGGTTCGGCGACGCCGGGGACAACGGGAACGCCGTAGCCGGCCACGTGGTTCTTAGAGCGGATCTTGTCGCCCATGACTTCGAGGGCTTCGGCGCCCGGACCAATGAAGGCGATTCCGGCCGCGGCCAGGGCCCGGGCGAATGCGACGTTCTCACTCAGAAACCCGTAGCCGGGATGTACCGCCTGAGCGCCGCTCTCCCGGCAGGCCCGGATGATGGCCTCGATCCTGAGGTAGCTCTCGCCCGCCGCGGCGGGACCGATCCGGACGGCAGTGTCCGCCTCCTTCACATGGCGGGCGCCCACATCGGCGTCACTGTAGACGGCGACGGACCGGATGCCCATCGCGCGCAGCGTGCGGATCACGCGGCATGCGATCTCGCCGCGGTTCGCGACCAGGACCGTGGAGAAAATGGCGTGGTCAGCGGCGGGACGGGCAAAGGCCGGGGCCGGCGTCGTAATTGCTTGGTCGGTCATTTTCTGGCTCACATCCGGAAGAGGCCGAAGGAGGTCTCCGGCAGGGGCGTGCGGGATACGACGTCGAGGGCGAGTCCGAGAACGGTGCGTGTGTCCGCGGGGTCAATCACACCGTCGTCCCAGAGGCGCGCGGTGGAGTAGTACGGGCTGCCCTGGTCCTCGTACTGCTGCCGGATGGGGGCCTTGAAGGCTTCCTCATCCTCGGCGGACCACTCCTGGCCGGCTGCCTCGTACTGGTCACGCTTCACGGTGGCGAGAACGCTTGCTGCCTGGTTTCCGCCCATCACGGAGATGCGGCTGGCGGGCCACATCCACAGGAACCGCGGGGAATAGGCGCGGCCGCACATGGAGTAGTTGCCCGCGCCGAAGGACCCGCCGATCACCACGGTCAGCTTGGGCACCCGGGCCGTGGCCACGGCGGTGACCATCTTGGCGCCGTTCTTGGCGATCCCGCCCTGCTCGTAGTCCTTGCCCACCATGAACCCGGAGAGGTTCTGCAGGAAGACCAGCGGGATGCCGCGCTGGTCGCAGAGTTCGATGAAGTGCGCTCCCTTGAGTGCGGACTCGCTGAACAGCACACCGTTGTTGGCCACGATGCCCACCGGGTGTCCGTGCAGCTTAGCGAACCCGGTCACCAGCGTGGTGCCGTAGTTCTTCTTGAACTCGTGGAACCTGCTGCCGTCGACCAGCCGGGCGATCACCTCACGCACGTCATACTGGGCGTTGACGTCCGTGGGGACCGCACCGTAGAGCCCGGCCGTGTCAACCACCGGTTCGACGGCGGCATCCACCTGCCAAGGGGGCGCTGCGGGCCGGGGCAAGGTGGCCACGATGTCCCGGACGATCTGCAGGGCGTGTTCATCGTTTTCCGCCAGATGGTCGGTGACACCGGAAATACGCGAATGGACCTCGCCGCCTCCGAGTTCCTCGGCAGTAACGATCTCACCGATGGCGGCCTTCACGAGGGGAGGACCGCCCAGGAAGATAGTGCCCTGGTTCCGAACGATCACCGTTTCATCACTCATCGCGGGAACATAGGCACCGCCCGCAGTGCACGAGCCCATGACGGACGCGATCTGGGGAATCTTTGCGGCGGACATCCTGGCCTGGTTGTAAAAGATCCGCCCGAAGTGTTCCTTGTCCGGGAAGACCTCATCCTGCTTTGGCAGGAAGGCGCCGCCGGAGTCGACCAGGTAGATGCAGGGCAGCCGGTTTTCCAGAGCGATCTCCTGGGCACGGAGGTGCTTCTTAACTGTCATGGGATAGTAGGTGCCGCCCTTGACGGTGGCGTCATGGGAAATCACCAGAACATGCCGCCCATGGACCAGCCCAATACCTGCGATCAGTCCGGCGCCCGGTGAATCGTCGTTGTACATGCCGTTCGCTGCCAGCGGGGCGATCTCCAGGAAGGGGCTGCCTTCATCAAGCAGCTGGTCAATGCGCTCCCGCGGCAGAAGCTTTCCGCGGGCCACATGGCGCTCGCGGGACTTTTCGGGACCGCCCAGCGCAGCTTCGGCGAGCCGTTTGCGGAGTTCAGCCGCGAGCGCCTGCTGCGCAAGGCTGTTGGCTTCAAAGGCCTCGCTGGTGGTGTCCAGCCGGCTGGCAAGTGTCTCCATTGACCGCTTCCGTTCCTGGCCAGCCCTTTCGATGCGGGCTGACCACATTTCGGTTAGTGCCGCGTAACTGAGATTTAGGTTAGTCTCTATTAACTGTGATGTCCAACACACGCGCGGCTTGCTAGAGTTTGCAGGTTCGAGGAGGAAAAGTGCCGATCGCAGAACAGGACATGCTCGCCGGGAGCGAACCGTCAGCAGCTCCGACCCTGGCCGAGGGTGTCCCGCCAAGCCGGGCAACGCAGCGCAGCCGTGCCAAGGAGACCCGCCGGCAGGCGCTGCTGTCCGCCGCAGCGTCGCTCTTTGCCGTCAACGGGTTCAACCGGGTGTCGCTGGAGGATCTGGGCGCCGCTGCCGGCGTCAGCGGACCCGCCGTCTACCGCCATTTCCCAGGCAAGCAGGCCGTGCTGGGTGCACTCCTCCTGACCGTCAGCCAAGACCTGCTGGACGGCGGGCGGCACGTGGTGGCGGACGCAGCAGACCCGACTTCAGCCCTGGGCCGGCTGGTCCAGTTCCATGTGGACTTCGCCCTGAGCAATCCGGATGTGATCCGGGTCCAGGACCGGGATTTCACCAACCTCTCCGAGGAAGACCAGGCGCAGGTGCGGGCCTTACAGCGCAGCTACGTGGAGCTGTGGGTAGACGTGCTGGCAGGCATTCACAGCGAAACGGACACGGCCGACCTGCGGATGCGCGCCCATGCGACCTTCGGGCTGATCAACTCCACGCCCCACTCCGTCCGGAACCATGGCCGCCGGATGGCTGTCAGATCGGCCCGGCCGCTGCTGGAGAACATGGCGCTGGCAGCCCTGACCGCCCCGGGTGGGCCGTCGGCCTAAGCCCTGGCTCTCCCCATCCGGCAAGGACGGCCCTGGCCCGCTTGACCGTTGCTGGTTAGCGCCGGTCATACGGGCCTGGGCCGCTTGTACGGGGTAGGGCCGCTTGTACAGGGTAGGAGTGTCAGGCCAAGGCCAGCGCCATGCCCGGATCGGCCAGGAGGGCACCGACGTCGGCCAGGAACCTCGAGCCCTGCTCGCCGTCCACCAGCCGGTGGTCGAAGGAGAGGCTCAGGGTCATGACCTGCCGGAGTGCGATCTGGTCCTGGTGCTCCCAGGGCATCTTCCGGACCGCACCCATCGCGAGGATGGCCGCTTCCCCCGGATTCAGGATGGGCGTGCCGGCGTCGATGCCGAAGACCCCTATGTTGGTGATCGAAATGGTGCCTCCGGTGAGATCGGCCGGGCTCGTCTTCCCGGCCCTCGCGGTCTCGGTCAGTTCGGTCAGTGCCGCGGAGATGTCAGCGAGCGTCATCCGGTCGGCGTCCTTGATGTTGGGCACCGTGAGGCCGCGCGGGGTGGCCGCAGCAATGCCGAGGTTGACGTAGTTGAACTGCACGACCTCCTGGTTGGCCTCGTCCCACCTGGAATTCAGGGTGGGATTACGGCGCAGGGCGATGAGGGCAGCCTTCGCCACGAGTGTGAGCGGCGTCAGCTTGAGCCCTTCAAAAGCCTTGGCGGCTTTGAGCCGGGACAGCAGTTCCATGGCCGGGGTGACGTCGACGGTGAGGAATTCCGTGACGTGGGGCGCCGTGAAGGCACTCGACACCATCGCTGCTGCCGTGAGCTTCCGGACGCCCTTGATGGGCATACGCACTTCACGCCCGCCGGCCGCCAGTTCCTGAGCCGTCGGTCCCTCGGCTGCCAGCTCGTGGGCCGCCGCGGGCAGATCCCCTCCGCCCACGAAGTTCCGGACATCGTCGCGGGTTATCAGACCGCCGGGACCGGTGCCCTTGACCTCCTCAAGGGACACCCCCAGGTCCTTCGCCAGCTTCCG
The DNA here is from genome assembly GCF_044754225.1 of Arthrobacter sp. NPDC093125. NCBI lineage: Bacteria > Bacillati > Actinomycetota > Actinomycetes > Micrococcales > Micrococcaceae > Arthrobacter > Arthrobacter sp. NPDC093125. The sequence continues at coordinate 150,930 of NZ_JBIVOQ010000004.1, forward strand.
GACGGGCGGGGTGGACCGGGGGCGTTCGTCCGGCGTGGTTTCGGCGGGCGCAACCAGCGGGGCGGGCGCAACCAGCGGGGACTTGGTTTCGGCAAGCTCAACCAGAGGAGCAGGCTCAGCCAGCTTGCGCGGCCTGCGCACCGGGTGGCCGGAATTCTCGACGACGGCCCCGTACCCCACGAGGTTCGGTTCACGTTTTGCGGGGGCCGCCTCAGTGTCAGCGGCGGCGGGAGGTTGCCCGCCGTCGTCGCCCTCAACTTCGAAGGAGACGATCGGCTTGCCGACCTCCACCACGGTTCCCGGCTGCTCATGCAGGGCCGTGATGACGCCGGCGAACGGGGACGGAAGTTCCACCACAGCCTTGGCGGTCTCCACCTCGGCGATGATCTGGTTCAGGCTGACCGTATCCCCGACATTCACCTTCCAGCTGACGATTTCCGACTCGGTGAGTCCTTCGCCGAGGTCGGGAAGCCGGAATTCCTTGATCATTGTGGCCGTCATCCTTCCAACCCGCTCAACGAGTTGGGCCGGCCCAGGGCGCGGTCAACGCCGTCGAGAATCCTGTCCAGACCCGGAAGGTGATGCATCTCCAGCTTTGAATACGGGTACGGCACGTCGAACCCTGTGACGCGGACGGGTGCCGCTTCCAGGTGATAGAAACAGCGTTCCGTGATGCTGGCAGCAATCTCGGCGCCGAGCCCGCCCGACTGCACCGCCTCGTGCGCAATCACGAGCCGTCCGGTCTTGCGTACTGAGGCCTCCACCGTGGCGAAATCCACCGGTGCCAGGGAGCGGAGATCGATGACTTCGACGGACATGCCCTCGTCAGCGGCAGCAAGGGCTACATCGCGGGCGGTCTTAATAAGCGGCCCGTAGGCGACCAGCGTGACGTCGCGGCCGTCGGCCACCACCCTGGCCTTCTCAAAGGACAGCGCTGCGGCGGGATCGATGGACTCGTCCACTTCGCCCTTGTCGTGGTAGCGGCGCTTGGGCTCGAAGAACAGCACGGGATCATCGCATGCGATCGCCTGCTGGATCATGGTGTGCGCATCCTGGGGACTGGATGGGCTGATGATCCGCAGGCCCGGGGTGTGCGCGAAGTACGCCTCGGGAGATTCAGAGTGGAATTCCGGGGATCCGATGCCTCCGCCGAACGGGATGCGGATGGTGATGGGCATCTTGACCGCACCCTTTGTGCGGTAATGCATCTTGGCAACCTGGCACACGATCTGGTCGAACGCGGGGTACACGAATCCGTCGAACTGGATCTCCACCACCGGACGGTAGCCGCGGTAGGCAAGTCCCACTGCCGTGCCCACGATGCCGGACTCAGCCAGCGGCGTGTCGACCACGCGGTGCTTGCCGAAATCCTTCTGCAGCCCGTCTGTCACCCGGAACACACCGCCGAGGGTTCCGATGTCCTCACCCATGAGGACCACCTTGGGATCGTTCTCAAGGGATTTGCGAAGCCCTGAGTTTATTGCCCGGGCAAAGGTCATCTGGGTCATCAGCGTGCACCTTCTTCAGAAGCGGCTCCTGCGGGATCGCCGAAGGAGTCCAGATAGCGGGAGTAGTGGTCCTGCTGGCGGTCCAGCCAGGAATGCGGCGTGCTGTAGACGTGCTTGAAGACGTCCAGCGGTTCCGGGTCGGGCATGGTGGTGCAGCCGGTGCGCATCTCACGGGCCACGGCGTCCGCCTTTTGCTGTATAGCTGTTTCGAGCTCCTGGGTGAACAGACCCTTGCGCTCCAGCAGGGCCTTGACCCGGCGGATGGGGTCCTTCTGTGCCCAGTCCTCTAGTTCATTGGGGTCCCGGTAGCGGGTGGGATCGTCCGCCGTCGTATGCGGGCCCATGCGATAGGTGACGGCCTCGATGAAGGTGGGACCGCCTCCGCGGCGTGCCCGGTCCAGGGCGACCCGGGTGGCTGCCATTACGGCGAGGACGTCATTGCCGTCCACGCGCATGCTGGGGATGCCAAAGCCCACCGGGCGGTCCGCGATCTGGACGTGGGACTGCAGCCGGACGGGCTCGGAAATGGCCCAGTGGTTGTTCTGGCAAAAGAACACCAGGGGCACCTGGAAGCTGGCCGCAAAGACCATGGCCTCGTTGACATCGCCCTCGCTGGTTGCACCGTCGCCGAAGTAGGTAATGGCCACGGAATCCGCGCCGTCGTTCTGGATGCCCATGGCGTAGCCGGTAGCGTGCAGCGTCTGGGAGCCAATGATGATCTGGGGAGTCGACATGTTGACTGTGTAGGGGTCCCATCCCCCGGACGCATTCCCGCGCCAGACGCGGAGGATGTCCGTCAGCTTCACTCCGCGGCAGTAAGCAACCCCGTTCTCGCGGTAGCTCGAGAAGACAAAATCATCATCCCGGAGAGCCCTGACTGAACCGATCTGCGCCGCTTCCTGCCCCAGCATCGGCGGCCAGAGTCCAAGCTCACCCTGCCGCTGCAAGGCAGTGGCCTCGGTATCGATACGCCGGGTGACCACCAGGTCCTCATACAGGGAGCACAGCTGCTCGTCTGAGATGTCCTGCACCCAGGGGTCGTACTCGGGATGGCTGACGCGTTCCCCTGCGGGAGTGATCAGCTGAACCAGGTTCTGGCCGGTCCCGCCCTGATGTCCTGCACTGTTGCCCGGGCCGCCGGCGGTTGTACCGCCCTGGCCCACCTCGTCTGTCACCACAGTTGTGCAACCTTCTGACGTCGTGTCACCGTGCGGCGGAAGGACTCGTGATCCCGCCCCGCGCGGCCTTCCGGGCGCCGTTGCTCCGGATAATTGTGACCATACTCACAACACCCAGGGGGTACAACCACCGCTGGAAAAACTGAGCACAATGCACTCTTTCACGCCCCTGGACCGTGCTAGCCTTGCGCATTATGCGAGCTTTGGATGGCACAGACACCCGGCTGCTCTCAGCCCTGGCGCAGGACCCGCGGCAGACAGTTGTGGCACTGGCCCAAAAGCTGGGACTCTCCAGGAACACCGTCCAGGCCCGGATGGCGCAGCTGGAAAAGAAGCACGCCTTCCTCTCCTTCGAGCGCCGCATCAATCCAGTTTCCTTGGGTTACCCGCTCATGGCCTTCATCTCTGTCCACGTCCAGCAGCAGAAACTCGGCAGCCTGGCGGAAGACCTGGCCAGCGTGCCGGAAATTCTGGAGGGCTACGGGCTGACGGGTTCGGCCGACCTTTTGTTACGGGTGGTGGCGCTCGACGCCGAGGATCTGTTCCGCATCAACGGAAAGATCCTCGCGTGCGACGGCGTGGAGCGAACCGACACGGCGCTCGCCATGGGAGAGCTGATTCCGTTCCGGATCCGGCCGCTCCTGGACCGCGGCTCAGCCGCGGAATAACGACGGCTAACGCTATAGGCTAATGCCACGGAAAGTGGCCATGGCCACGGAAGCGACGGGGCGCCGATGGTGTGCCCGGCAACGAGGTGCGCCTTGCCAGGGCCGCCGGAAAGGCCCGCCTTGAGCAACACCCAGGACCCCGGGTACGAAGCGCACGCCCCGCTGCGGCCGCGCCGCCGCAGGTCTTCCCTCCCGCCGTCGCCATTTGGCCTGCCCGGGCAGCCACCCGCCAAAAGCCGCAAGGGGCTGTGGATTGTGCTGGGGATCGTAGGCGGCGTCCTGCTCCTGGTCGCAGTGGGCGTCCCTCTCCTGATGGGCCTCGTGGGCGGGCAAACGCGCCAGGCGTCCGATCTCGCGGACAGTTTCACCAGACTCGTCATTGCCGGCGACACGGACCAGGCATACGACGAATACCTCGATCCGGCACTGAAAGAACAGCTGCCGCGGGAAGACTTCGCTTCGGGCATCGAGAGCCTTAACCTCGATTCCTCCTGCTCCACGGCGTTTGACGATCTCAAGGTCAGTGAGGACAGCGGCTCCAGCATTGCCGATGTGGCGGGCGTGATCCAGTGCGACGGGAAGGACGTCGAGATGGTGTACCGGTTTGCGGGGACGGAGGACCTGAAGATGGTCACCATCCGGCTGAAACCAAAAGTTTGAACTTCTTCCCATCCGCAGGCGCAGGTGGTCCGAATTGCTTCCGAGAGTCCCGACCGGGGCTCCGCAGTCCGGCCGGGATGAGTGTCCCGGCCCTACCGGAAGGATTCGGGCCATGCGCAACTCACCGAACCGCCTCGTCGCCACCGTCTTCGGCGCCGTCTATCTGCTCGTCGGGCTTGTCGGATTCGCCGTAACGTCAGGCGTGGGCTTCTTCGCCACCGAAGGCGCCAACCTCATTATCTTCGAAGTCAACCCCCTCCATAACGTCATCCACCTGGCCATCGGCGCCGCATTGCTCTACGCCGGGCTCAAGAACGTGCAGACTGCCCGCACCGTCAACGCCGGCGTTGGCGCCGTTTACCTCCTGGTGGGCATCCTGGGCCTCTTCCTGCTCAGCTCGCCGCTGAACATCATCGCCCTGAACGGCGCGGACAACGTCCTGCACCTCGCGAGCGCCGTGCTGCTGCTGGGCGTGGGCCTCTCCGTCGAGAAGTCCCCGGTCGCCGCACGCGCCTAACTGGGTAGATGTTGCGTAGTCAGAGGAGGCAGGCAGTGATGCAGCAGAGCACTCAGGAAAGCAATGCAGTGGCCGTGGTCCGGCTGGTGGCCGGCTTCGCAGGATTTGGGGCGGCGTCAGTCTCGCTCGCCATTTCATCCAGCCTGTTCACCGCTGCAGCTGCCGGCCGTTCCCTGCTGCTGGTCCCGGCGATCGCCGCGGCCCTGTGGGGAACGGCCCTTCTCGGCTGGACCGTGGCGGCGCTGCGCAGGGGCGGATTTCCCTGGCCGAGGCTGTCGTCGGCGTTGCTGCTGACGGCAGCGGCCCTCCACCTGCTGTCCCTGCTGAGTGGTGGCGGTACCGACCTGGCAGGCTTGAACATCAGCCACCTGGCCGCGCTGCTGCTCACGCTGGCCGTTGTCGCTGCGCAAGCCTGGTTACAGCGGCAAGCTTGGCTAAAGCGCCAGGCTTGGCTGCAGCAGGACAGTGTCCGTGGCGCGGCTGGCGGTGCGTCCGGCCGCACCGGCGCGGGACGGCTGCTTCTGGGAGCTTTCGCGGGAGCCGTTGCCGTCGCAGCCATTACGACGCCGGGACTCGCCGCTTCCACGGCAGGACAGTTCGCGGTGCCGCACGGCAGCCATCTCGACGGCGGCCATTCGGACGGCGGCGGTGCCGGGCACCACGGTCCCTGAACCGGACTGCAAAGCCGGGCAGCAAGAAGCCCCTGCACGCTCCAGCCTGGAGTGACTCCAGTTTGGAGTGACTTCAGCTCGGAGGGAGCAGGGGCTTCTGCCGTGCCGGCAAACAGCGGCGGCGGTTAGTGTTCGACGGCCTTCTCAGCCCCGACACCGGTGAGTGAGCGGACTTCCATCTCCGCCTGCTTGACGGTGTCCTCCTTCTGCTTGTCCAGAACCGTACCCAGCCATCCGAGGAAGAACGCCAGCGGAATGGAGACGATGCCCGGGTTGCTCAGGGGGAAGATGGCGAAGTTGGCTCCCTGGATCATCGATGTCACCGCACCCGAGACCACTGGCGAGAACACGATCAGCAGGATGGCCGACGCCAGGCCCCCGTACATGCTCCAGATCGCGCCCTGGGTGGTGAACCTCCGCCAGAACAGCGAGTAGATGATCGTGGGCAGGTTGGCCGAGGCAGCGACGGCGAACGCGAGAGCCACGAGGAAAGCCACGTTCTGTCCGTTGGCCAGGATGCCGCCGAGGATCGCCAGGACGCCGATGACCACAACCGTCCGCCGGGCCACCTTGACCTCGGTGTCGGCGTCGGCCTTGCCCTTGGAGATGACGCTGGCGTAGATGTCGTGTGCGAAGGAGGCCGCGGCGGTGATGGTGAGTCCGGCCACCACGGCGAGGATCGTGGCGAAGGCCACCGCGGAGATGAAGCCCAGCAGCAGCGGTCCGCCCAGGTAGAAGGCCAGCAGCGGAGCGGCCGAGTTGACGCCGCCCGGGGCCGCCTTGATGGTGTCCGCACCCACGAGGGCAGCGGCGCCGTAGCCGAGGACCAGGGTGAAGATGTAGAACAGCCCGATCAGCCAGATGGACCACACCACGGATTTGCGGGCCTCCTTGGCGGTGGGCACGGTGTAGAAGCGCATGAGAACGTGCGGCAGGGCGGCCGTGCCGAGCACCAGGGCCAGGCCGAGTGACATGAAGTCCAGCTTCGAGGTTTCCGTCTTGCCGTACTGCAGCCCCGGGTTCAGCACAGCCGGGTTGTTCGCCGTGTCCACCGCGGCACCGAGCAGACTGGAGAGGTTGAAGCCGTAGATGGCCAGGACCCAGAGCGTCATGACGGCGGCGCCGGCGATCAGCAGGATGGCCTTGATGATCTGCACCCAGGTGGTGCCCTTCATGCCGCCGATCAGGACGTACATGATCATCAGCGCGCCGACGACGATGATGACGAGCGCCTGGCCGCCCCAGTCACTGATGCCGAGCAGCAGGGAGATCAGGCTGCCGGCGCCGGCCATCTGTGCCAGCAGGTAGAAGAAGCAGACGGCAAGGGTGGAGATGGCGGCGGCGATGCGGACCGGGCGCTGCTTGAGGCGGAAGGACAGAACGTCCGCCATGGTGAACTTGCCGGTGTTCCGAAGCAGTTCGGCCACGAGCAGGAGCGCCACGAGCCAGGCGACGAGGAACCCGATGGAGTACATGAAGCCGTCGTAGCCGTTGATGGCGATGGCCCCGGTGATGCCAAGGAATGAAGCAGCGGACAGGTAATCGCCGGCGATGGCGGTGCCGTTCTGTGAGCCGGTAAAGGACCGGCCGGCCGCGTAGTAGTCAGCGGCCGTCTTGTTGTTCCGGCTTGCCCGCAGGACGATCACCATGGTGACCGCGACGAACAGGCCGAAGATGCCCATGTTGAGGAGGGTTGTGTCCTTGAGTGCGGCGACGTCCACCGCTGTTGGAATGTTGATCATTTCGCTGCTCCGCCCGTTGCGCTGCCGGACGCTCCCGCGCCGGTCCTGTCGAATTCGTGCCCTTCAATGCCGTGGCGGATCTCTGCAGCAATGGGGTCCAGGCGCCTGTTGGAGTAGCTGACGTACCAGCCCGTGATGGCGAAGGTGGTCACGAACTGCAGCAGCCCCATGAGGATGCCGATGTTGATGTTGCCCCACACCTTGGTGGACATGAAGTCCACCGCGTAAGCCGCCAGGATGACGTACGCGAAGTACCAGAGCAGGAAGGCGATGGCCATGGGAAATACGAAACTGCGGTGGCGCTTGCGCAGTTCCTTGAACTGCTGTGTGGCTTGGACTTCTTCGAAGTCCGCGGACGCCGCGACGTCCGGGGTGCGGGCATCATTACCCATCGTTCCTCCTCGTTGAGACTGATCTCCCACACCGGCCGCGCATTCCACCGCCAGTGTGACTCCCATCACTGTGCTCTGTCCGCGGGTCCCGTTCCAGTGTTTTCGGTCCCGCGGTCGCTTAGCGGTTGTGATGCTGCGATAAACGGCAGGCTACGCTGGTCAGCATGCCGGATTCCCCTCTGTATTCCGCTGCGGCCATAGCGCTCATCGCCCTGGCGATTGCCGTCGTCGTCGGCGTTGGACTCAAAGTGCTCAAGTCCTTCCGTGAGCTGGGCACCGATGCAGAACGCGCCACCTACAACACACTGCACGCGGCTTCCAAGGCGGGCCAGCACCTGCGGACCGGACTGAACCCTGCCGGTGCCGCGAAGGCAAGCCGCCAGCTGCGGGGGCTGCTGGGATGCGATGCGCTGGCCATCACCGACGTTTCGGGGGTGCTGGCGTGGGATGGCGCGGCTGAGGAGCTAAAACCCCGGCTGATGGACCTGGCGGCCGACGTGCTTGCGGGCGGGCGGACCCAGGTGATTGATGCGGGACAGATCCCTGCCCTTGGCGCGGGACGTGTCGCCTCCGCCGTGATTGCGCCGATCCGGGCAGGCTCCCGGGTGGTGGGGGTGGTGGCTGCTTTCGCGCCCTCCGCCGGCGCCGGCCTGGTCCGGGCCACGAGTGAAGTGGCGGACTGGGTGGCGGCGCAGGTGGAGCTCGCCGAACTTGACGCGTCGCGGACGCTCCTGATGGAGGCGGAGGTGCGCGCGCTGCGGGCGCAGATCAGTCCGCACTTTATCTACAACTCCCTGAACGCCATCGCCTCCTTCATCAATACGGACCCCGCCAGGGCGCGTGAGCTCGTGGTGGAGTTCGCGGACTTCACGCGCTATTCGTTCCGGCGCCACGGGGACTTCACCACGCTGGCCGAGGAATTGCGGTGCATCGACCGGTACCTCCTGCTGGAACGGGCCCGCTTTGGCGAACGGGTGCAGGTAAGCCTCCGGATCGCGCCGGAGGTGCTGAGCACCGTCATTCCGTTCCTGAGCCTGCAGCCGCTCGTGGAAAACGCCGTACGGCACGGCCTGGAAGCGAAGGAAGGACCGGGGCACATCACCATCGCTGCCAACGATTCGGGCGCCTTCGCGGAAGTCACCATCGAGGACGACGGCGTGGGCATGGATCCAGTGCAGCTCCAGTCCGTGCTGGCCGGGCACACGGACGGGGACCATGTGGGCCTGCGGAACGTGGATGCGCGCCTGCGCCAGGTTTATGGTGACGACCACGGCCTCGTGATTGAGACGGCCCCCGGGGAAGGGACGCTGATCACCATGCGGGTCCCGAAGTCACAGCCGGGCCATGACGCTTGACGCTCGCCGTGTACGGGTGCGTCTGCTGCCGGGTACGCCGCTGCGCGGGTGAGCCCTGCCCGGAGGTTAACCTTGAACCATGATTAACGTCCTCGTCGCGGACGACGAGCTGCCCGCCATCGAAGAACTCGCCTTTTTGCTGGGCAAGGATGAGCGCATCGGCACCATACACCGGGCTTCTTCAGGCAATGAAGCGCTGCGCGCGCTGGAGACCGAAGCGGTGGATGCCGTGTTCCTTGATATCCACATGCCCGCTGTCTCAGGCCTGGATATCGCACGGGTGATCTCCCGCAGCAGCCGCCCGCCCGCCGTCGTGTTTGTCACCGCGGACGAGGACTGCGCCCTCGAGGCGTTCGAACTGGCAGCCGTGGATTACCTCCTGAAGCCGGTACGCGCTGAGCGGCTGGCACGCTCCGTGGGACGGATCAGCGAACTGATCCGCGACGGCGGCAATGCGCCCGAGATGATCACCGTGGACCAGGGCGGCACCACCAGGATGATCAGGCGCGACGACGTCACCTACGTCCAGGCGCAGGGTGACTACGCCCGGCTCCACACAGCCGACGCCAGCTACCTGATCCGCGTTCCCCTGGCCGACCTCGAACAGCAGTGGGCGGACGCAGGCTTCATCCGCGTCCACCGTTCGTACCTGGTTGCCCTGTCACACGTCACGCACCTGAAACTGGGCGCAGCCCGGCCCAGCGTCATGGTGGAAGCTGCCGAACTGCCGATCAGCCGCCGTCATCTTCCGTCAGTGCGGGAGAAGCTCGAAGCCACCCGGATCAGGCCGCAGGCATGACGCGGGTGAGAGTGACAGCCCCCCGCTCCGTTGCTCGCCCCGCCGTCGAATTCCGCGGGACGGCAGAGGAATCAGCCATGGGCCAGGTCTTCGTCCGGTCGCTGATCCGCTCCCAGCTCAGGCTGGCCCTGGTGGTGGCGGGAGGATTCGTGCTGATAGTGGGTGCCTTTCCGCTCCTGCTGGCGGCGTTTCCGGGACTGGCGGAGTCGACGGTGGCCGGCATCCCCTTTGACTGGCTGCTGCTCGGTGCCGGGATCTACCCGGTGACAGGGATCAGCGCCTGGTTGTACATCCGAAGCGCCGCCCGGAACGAGGCCCGCTACCGGGATCTTGCCCGTGACCTGGGCGGGGACCGGTGACGGGACTGTGAACCCTGCAGTAGGAATCACCGCCTTTGCCGCCGTCACCGTGGCCACGGCTGTCATCGGCTTCTACGGACTCAGGATCTCCCGCACCACCGGCGACTTCTACGTGGCCTCCCGCACTGTTCCGCCCTGGTGGAACGCCTCGGCGATCGGCGGCGAGTACCTCTCCGCCGCGAGCTTCCTGGGCGTGGCCGGGCTCATCCTGCTTTCGGGCACCGATGCACTCTGGTTCCCCGTGGGCTACACGGCCGGCTACCTGATGCTCCTGCTGTTCGTGGCCGCCCCGCTCCGGCGCTCGGGGGCCTACACCATCCCGGACTTCACCGAAGCGCGGCTCGATTCCCGCGCCGCGCGCCTGGTCACCAGCCTCGCAGTGGTGATCGTGGGCTGGCTCTATATCGTGCCCCAGCTCCACGGCGCCGCGCTCACCATCCGGACGACGACGGGCCTGCCCTCGTGGGTGGGCTCCACCGCCGTCGTGGTGGTGGTAGTCCTGACGGTGGTGGCCGGCGGGATGCGCTCCATCACCTTCGTGCAGGCCTTCCAGTACTGGCTCAAGCTCACCGCGCTGGCCGTGCCACTGGTCTTCATCCTCCTGGTCCTCAACGACAACGGCGCCCCGGCTGTGGCCGCCGCGGCCGCGAACCCCACCGGCCAGGCGCCCGCGGGGCCGTACCAGAACATCTCGCTGCTGGTCGCCCTGCTGTTCGGAACGCTCGGGCTGCCCCACGTGCTGGTCCGCTTCTACACCAACCCGGACGGGCAGTCAGCCCGCAGGACCACGCTGATCGTGCTCGGCCTGCTCTCGGTCTTTTACCTCTTCCCCACCGCTTACGGGCTCGTGGGGCGGATGTTTGCGCCCGGCCTTGCCCAGGCCGGCCAGGCCGATGCACTGGTCCTGCTGCTGCCGGGACGGCTCATCGGCGGACCGGCCGGGGAACTGCTGTCCGCCTTCGTGGTGGCGGGCGCCTTTGCCGCTTTCCTCTCGACGACGTCCGGTCTTATCGTCTCTCTGGCCGGCGTCATCAGCCAGGATTTGCTCGGCGGCAGCGTGCGCGGATTCCGGCTCGCCGCGCTGGTTTCCGCTGCTGTTCCGCTGGCGGTGGCGTTCATGACGGACACACTGGCGCTGGCGGGCAGCGTGGGACTGGTGTTCGCGTTCACGGCGTCCACCATCTGTCCTGTGCTGCTGCTGGGCATCTGGTGGCGGGGGCTTACCGACGCCGGCGCTATCGCCGGCATGGTGACCGGCGGCCTGCTCTGCGGCGGGGCGATGGTGGCGGGGGCTGCGCTCGGTGCCGGCACACCCGTCTGGCTGGCGCAGCCCGCGGCGTGGACCGTGCCGGCGGCCTTCGCGGTTATGGTGCTCACGTCCCGCGCCACCAAATCGCGGATTCCGCGCACCATCACGAAGGTTATGACGCGGCTCCATACTCCGGAGAGGCCACTGGCCACGGGGCGGTGAGGCGGCTTTGCCGGAACCGTGCTTTCCGCTGAGCCCGGCTCAGTCGATGGCTGCCATGAGTTCGACGACCCGGTCCAGGAACGCGTCCACCTGGGTTTCCTCGTAGCCGGCCTGGCCCACGGCCGGACGGAACACGGCCCGGCGGACGTTGTCGACGCTGAGCGGCCTATCTTCTTCGAGGTACCCGATAAGGTCGACGCACAGCCTGTCCACATCCTTGATGTTGTAGCTGCGGGTCTTTTTCTTCGCCGGGCGGCGGAAGCGCTCGCCGTCGGGCCGGTGAAGGCGGCCGCGCAGGGTGGCGGAAAGCTGCCCGATCTGGCGCAGCCACGCCTCTTCCCCCTGTGCGGCGATGAGTTCGTCCCGCTCACGGCGCGCGAAGGCATCCTCAAGGCGGTCCAGCGCGGCGTCGACGGCAGTGGCCGAGTAGCCGCCCTTGACCGGATCGAAGGACACTGCGCGGACGTCGAAGCTTTTCACGGGGTGGGCGGCAGCCTCGGGTGTCTCGAGGGTAACGCGGGCCCGCTGCAGGAACTGGTCCACCTGCTTGGCGTTGTAGCCGTATTCGGTACGGGCCACACGCTCAAAAGACCCGGCAACCTGCCGCTTGCTGTCCACTGTCACCTTGTAATCCTTCAATGCTTTTCAGCTGAGTTTCTAACCGGCATATTTCAGGGCTGCTCTCACGCGCCGGACACGAGGACGAACAGCAGGTATGCCACCGGGGAGGCGAAGACGATCGAGTCCAGCCGGTCCATTACCCCGCCGTGCCCGGGAAGGATGCTGCTCATGTCCTTGATGCCGAGCTCACGCTTGACCATGGATTCCGCGAGGTCGCCGGCCGTGGCCGCTGCCACCATCCCGACGGCGAGCACCACGCCCACCCACCACGGTTTTCCGAGCACGAACATGCAGGCCAGGACGCCGATCAGCATGGCGCCGCCGATGGACCCGGCAAAGCCCTCCCACGACTTCTTCGGACTGATCTTGGGAGCCATGGGGTGCTTGCCCAGCGACGCTCCGACCAGGTATCCGAAGGTGTCGTTGGACACCACCAGCAGGAGCAGGATGACCACCTGCCAGGCGCCCTCCGGGACGGTTCCTCCCGGCCACAGGCCAACAGGGGTCACTCCCCCCGCAACGTGCAGCGGCAGGGCGGAGAAGCTGATCAGGAAGGGCACCCAGGCAAGGGTGAAAACGCCGGCAAAGATGCTCCGTGCCGAGCCGATAGCGCTCTCGATGGACCGCCAGAGCAGCACCGCCACGCTGCTGGCCAGCATGGCGAACAGCAGGCTTTCCAGACCGCCGAAGTAGGCGGCAAAAGGCATCGCCACCGTGCCCACCATGACGGGCACAATGGGCAGGCGTGTGCCGTTGGCTTCCAGGGCCCGGAAAATTTCCCACACGCCGAACACAGCAAAGGTGGTGGTGACGGCGACGAAGCCAAGCGGGAAGAAGAGCAGTCCGCCCAACACCGCGAAGAGCATGGCAAGCCCGACGGCGATTGCCGCCGGCAGGTTGCGCCCTGCGCCGGGGGTCGGGTTGGGCTTTGCTTGCCGGCTCTGTCGGGTCCGGGATCGGGCCCGCGCTCCGGGGGCCTGCTGTGCCTGCCCCATCAGACCTCGAGCAGCTCTGCTTCCTTGCGCTTGAGCAGCTCATCGATGCCTTCGACGTGCTGCTTGGTGATGGCGTCCAGTTCCTTTTCGCCGCGGTTGCCCTCATCCTCGCCGGCTTCGCCGTCCTTGACCAGGCGGTCCAGGGTTTCCTTGGCCTTGCGGCGGATGTTGCGGATCGAGACCTTCGCCTCTTCGCCCTTGGACTTCACGATCTTCACGTATTCCTTGCGGCGCTCCTGGGTGAGCTCCGGAATGGTGACGCGGATGACGTTCCCGTCGTTGGACGGGTTGGCGCCGACTTCGGAATCGCTCAGCGCACGCTCGATATCCCGCAGCGCCGTCTTGTCGTAGGGCGTGATGAGGATGGTGCGCGCGTCGGGCACCGCAAAGGACGCAAGCTGCTGGAGGGGTGTGGGCGTACCGTAGTAGTCCACCATCACCTTGTTGTAGAGGCCTGGTGTGGCCCGGCCGGTCCGAATCGAGGCGAAGTCTTCCTTGGCTACCTCAACCGCCTTGTCCATCTTGTCCCCGGCTTCGAGCAAGGTTTCTTCGATCACGATCTCTCCTCAGCAATTGGCTCCCGGCACCCGGGGCATTTCACAATCCGGGTTCCGCCCGGTGGACGGAACCTCCTAGAAATATCCTAGCTGTAACTAGGGGGTGACCAGCGTTCCCAGCTGCTCGCCACGGATGGCCCGGGTAACGTTCCCCTCACCCTCCATGCCGAACACCACCATGGAGAGGTTGTTGTCCTTGCACATGGTCATCGCGGTCTGGTCCATGACCCGGATGTCGCGGCGGAGGGCGTCGTCGTAGCTGAGCTTTTCCAGCTTCTCGGCGGTCGGATCCTTCTTCGGATCGGCGGTGTACACGCCGTCCACGCCGCTCTTCGCCATCAGGACGACGTCCGCATGGACTTCGAGTGCGCGCTGGGCAGCAACTGTGTCGGTGGAGAAGTACGGCAGCCCGGCCCCGGCACCGAAGATGACCACGCGGTTCTTCTCCATGTGGCGGATGGCGCGGCGCGGAATGTAGGCCTCGGCCACCTGGCCCATGGTGATGGCGCTTTGCACGCGGGTTTCAACGCCGGCCTGCTCCAGGAAGTCCTGCAGGGCCAGGCAGTTCATGACTGTCCCGAGCATGCCCATGTAATCGGCGCGGGAGCGGTCCATGCCGCTTCCGGACAGTTCGGCTCCGCGGAAGAAGTTGCCGCCGCCCACCACGATGGCGACCTCGACGTCGGGAACGGCTGCGGCGATCTGCTTGGCGACGCCGCGGACGGTATCCGGATCCACGCCGAGCTTGCCGCCGCCGAAGACCTCACCGGACAGCTTCAGGAGGACCCGGCGCCTGCTCTTCTCTGACTGGACTGAAGTATTAACGGCTTCCATCGTGCCTTCCCGTTGGTGAGTTCTGAGCTAGATTATCGTGCTGGCTGGCCAAGGGCCATTGTGGCCGGCGCATGCAAAAGGGGCGGCCACCAGAGTGACCACCCCCTTGCGTGTCTGACTAGGAGCCGACGCGGAAACGCGTGAAGGCTGTTCCCTTGACGCCGGCCTCTTCGAGGACCTGGGCCACAGACTTCTTGGCATCCTTGGCGAAGGCCTGGTCAACCAGGACCTCACCCTTGTAGAAGCCGGTGACGCGGCCTTCCACGATCTTGGTCATGGCAGCTTCGGGCTTGCCCTCGGCCTTGGCGGTCTCCTCGGCGATGCGGCGCTCTGACTCGACGAGGTCAGCCGGAACGTCCTCGCGGGAGAGGTAGTTCGGGGCCATGGCAGCAATGTGGACAGCAACGTCGTGGGCTGCGGCAGCGGCAGCTTCGCCTTCGCCGTCAACAGCAAACAGGACGCCGACCTGGGCCGGGAGGTCCTTGGAGGTCTTGTGCAGGTACGCGTCGACCGTGGCACCCTCGATGCGGGAGATGCGGCGGACGACTACCTTCTCACCGAGAACGGCGCCTTCTTCAACAACAACTTCAGACAGCGGCTTGCCGTCGACGTCGGTTGCGAGGAGTGTCTCGAGGTCGGCGGCGCCGGACTCGACGGCGACGGCCAGGACCTTGTCGGCGAGTTGGATGAACTTGTCAGCCTTGGCGACGAAGTCGGTCTCGCAGTTGACCTCGATCATCACGCCGACCTTGCCGTCGACCTTGGCAGCAACCAGGCCTTCAGCGGTGGAGCGGCCTTCGCGCTTGGTGGCGCCCTTCAGACCCTTGATGCGGATGATCTCGATCGCCTTCTCGGCGTCGCCGTTGGCCTCGTCGAGAGCCTTCTTGACATCCATCATGCCGGCGCCCGTGCGCTCGCGCAGAGCCTTGATATCAGCGGCAGTGTAGTTCGCCATGTGAACCCCTCTGTCTAGAAAATTTATATGGTGTACGTACTGACAGGACGGCAGCCCACCTGGTGGGCCGCCATCCTGTCAGTTGCCCCGGCGCCTGAGAGCGCCGGGAAATCCCGATGGAGTTGTTTACTTCTCGGCGTCGGTGGCCTCGGCGTCAGCCGGGGCTTCCTCTGCGGCGGGAGCTTCGGCAGCCGGAGCTTCGGCTGCAGCAGCCTCGGCCTTGCTGCCCTCGAGGAGCTCGCGCTCCCACTCGGCCAGCGGCTCTTCCGGAGTCTCGGTGGTGCCGGTTGCACGCTGGTTGCGGGCAATCAGGCCCTCGGCAACAGCGTCAGCAACAACGCGGGTCAGCAGGTTCACGGAGCGGATGGCGTCGTCGTTGCCCGGGATCGGGAAGTCGACTTCGTCCGGGTCGCAGTTGGTGTCCAGGATGGCCACAACCGGGATGTTGAGCTTCTTGGCTTCGTCAACAGCCAGGTGCTCCTTCTTGGTGTCCACGATCCAGAGCACGGAGGGTGCCTTGGTGAGGTTGCGGATACCACCGAGGTTGGACTCAAGCTTCGTCAGCTCGCGGCGGAGGAGCAGCAGTTCCTTCTTGGTGTAAGCGGAACCGGCGACGTCGTCGAAGTCGATCTCTTCGAGTTCCTTCATGCGCTGGATACGCTTGGCAACCGTCTGGAAGTTGGTCAGCATACCGCCGAGCCAACGCTGGTTGACGTACGGCTGGCCAACGCGGGTTGCCTGCTCGGCAATTGCTTCCTGGGCCTGCTTCTTGGTGCCGACGAACAGCACGGTGCCGCCGTGGGCGACGGTGGCCTTGACGAACTCGTAGGCGCGGTCGATGTAGGACAGCGACTGCTGGAGGTCAATGATGTAGATGCCGTTGCGCTCGGTGAAGATGAAGCGCTTCATCTTCGGGTTCCAACGGCGGGTCTGGTGTCCAAAGTGGACGCCGCTGTCAAGCAGCTGGCGCATGGTTACGACGGGCATGCCGACGCTCCTTCCGGCAGGTCATTCATGAGAGCGCCCGTAGGCCGCTCTTACCCTGCCAATAGTTGACGGTTAATTAGCTTCACCCAAGCCGGGCGATGCTCCTGGCATCCATTGCGCTTCTCATCCGGACTGTTGGTCCGGACCGCAAGAGGCACAATCCTCCGCCGGGAACCTGTGGCTTCCGGTGGTGGAGGGCTGGATACGCGTAGTCAGCTGCTGCTCCCCCGCACTCCTGAATGGGGCGTGCTGACGCTACCCAAAAGAACTGGAATACGTTGAGGGCACAGCAAACTGCTCCGTCAAGTGTACTACAGCGCTCCGCCTCCCCGGCACCATAAACAGGGCCGTCACCGCCGTTGTCCACATAGGCTTTCAGGCCCGTATCCACATCCCTTCATCGCCGCAACACTGGAGCCATGAAAGCCCCCATCCTGCTCGCTGTCCTTGCGCTCGCGGCGGCAGCCGCGGCCCCTTCGGCTGGGCCATCATTCTCACCCGCGGCGGGACCACCCTCACACACGGCGGGATTCAGCGCTGCGGAACCCGCGGTTCGGGCCACCCCGGCGGCTGCCGCCCCTGCCACACGGTCCTGGGCGTGGCCCCTGGCTCCCCGGCCCGCGGTGCTGCGGCCCTTTGACCCGCCGGACAAGCCGTGGCTGAGCGGCCACCGCGGCGTGGATTTGCAGGCAGCGTCCGACGGCGGCCCGGTCACCTCCCCGGAGTCCGGCACCGTCAGCTTCGCGGGAGTCGTGGTGGACCGGCCGGTCATCACTGTGGACCACGGCAACGGCCTGCGCAGCAGTTTCGAGCCAGTGCGCAGCGGGCTCAAGACGGGCGATGCCGTCGCAAAGGGTGACGTCCTGGGCACCCTGATGACCGGCCACTGCGGAGCAACTCCCTGCGTGCACTGGGGCGTGCGCCGCGGGGAGGACTACGTGAACCCGCTGGGGTTCGTGATGGATCTGCGGCCTTCCGTCCTGCTGCCGCTGCATGAGGGGTGAGTTCAGACGATGGCGGAGATGCCGGTGATGGCGCGCCCGGCGACCAGCGTGTTCACCTCGTGGGTGCCCTCATAAGAGTAGATGGCCTCTGCATCGGCGAAGATCTTGGCCATTTCAAAGTCGGTCACTATGCCGTTCCCGCCCAGGAGGCTCCTGCCGATGGCCACGCTCTCGCGCATCCGGGCGGTGGTGAAGGCCTTGGCCAGCGCGGACTGTTCATCCCTGGCCTGCCCGGCATCCTCAAGCTGGGAAAGGCGGACCATCATCCCCAGGGAACTGACGGCGTTGCCCAGGATCTGCACCAGCTGGCTCTGCACCAGCTGGAAGGAGGCCAGCGGGCGGCCGAACTGGTGGCGCTCGACGGCGTAGCGGCGGGCGACGTCGAAGGCTGCCAGTTGCTGCCCCACGGCCTGCCAGGCGACGGCGAGCCGGGTGACCTTCAGGACCTTGTTGATGTCGCGGAAGCTGTTGGCGTTCGCGAGTTTGAAGAAGTCAGGAACTGCCACATTATCCAGGGTGATATCCGCGTTCTGGACGGTACGGAGGGAAATCTTGTTCTCGATCTTGGCGGCGCTGAAGCCGGGAAGGGTGGCGTCCACCAGGAATCCCTTGACCTGGTTGTCGGCCAAGTCCCGGGCATAAACCACCACCCAATCAGAGAACGTCGCGTTGCCGATCCAGCGCTTGGCCCCGTTCAAAATCCACCGGTCACCGTCCCGCCGTGCCGTGGTGCGGGTTCCGCCGGCGACGTCGGAGCCGCCGAGGGGTTCCGTCAGCCCAAACGCGCCGACCTTTTTCAGGGCGTAGATGTCCGGCAGCCATGCCTCCTGCTGCTCGGGCGAAGCAAGGGCTTCGATGGACCCGGTGAACAGTCCGTCGTGAACTCCCATGAAGGTGGCAATTGATGTGTCCGCGCGGGTGACCTCGGCGTGCACGATGCCGGCGAAGAGGTTGGAGTGGCCCTGGCGACGCACGGGGCTGACAAGGTCAACTTCGGCAAGCTTCGGAATCAACTCCATGGGGAATTCCCCGCGGTTCCAGCAGTCAACGGCGATCGGCCGGACCTCCCGCGCCAGGAAGGATCGGATTTCGGCCAGCCGGTCCTGCTCTTTGGCGCTCAGAAGCTGCTCAAAGGCGAAGAAGTCCCCGTCGGCGTAGGGAAGGCTGTTGATGTCGATTTCTGCTGTGGACATGGGGTTCCTTCACGGTGGGCAGCGGCCTCGGACGTATGTTACTGACCAGTAACATACCGCACTTGCCTGCAGAATCCCAGTTGCTTGGCATTCCCAGTTGAGCCAGGAAACAGAAGAGCCGCGGGGGGGGGGGGGGGGGGGGGGCGGGGGGGGGGGTGGGGGGGGTTGGGGGGGGGGGGGGGGGGGGGGGGGGGGGCGCCGCCCGCCGGCCCGCGCCCCCCCCCCGCCCCCCGCCCCGGCCCGGGG